>JANOBC010000444.1:0-1764 GCA_031411455.1 Limisphaerales bacterium | reverse complement strand
GAACTGGATGCCAAGAAAGTCCAGGCCTTCGCAAATGCGCGATCGGATCTCGGCGGAGTTCTCGCCGATGCCCCCGGTGAACACGAGCGTATCGATTCCGCCGAGGGCGGCGGCGAAGGCGCCGATGGTCTTCCTGACCTGGTAGCAGAACATCGCCACCGCTTCGGCGGCGCGGATGTCGGTGTCTTCCTTCTGCAGCAGGTCGCGCAAGTCGGAGCTCGTTTCGGAAACGCCGAGCAGTCCGGATTCGTGGTTGACCATTTTGTGAAACTGTTGCGCGGTCATGTTTTCGGTTTGCGCAAAATACGCGACAAGGCCGGGATCGAGGTCGCCGGAGCGCGTGCTCATGGGCACGCCCGCGGCCGGTGTGAACCCCATGCTGGTATCGATGCTCTTGCCGTTGCGCACCGCGGCGAGACTCGCCCCGTTGCCGAGATGAGCCAGCACGACTTTCCCGAGCGCGGCTTCCGCGCCGGCTGCGCGGGCGAGTTCTTCCATGAGATGGGTATACGAAAGGCCGTGGAAGCCGTAGCGCTCGACGCCGGCGGACTGATAACGTCGCGGGATGGGCAGGATCTTTGCAACGCGTGGCATATGGCGATGGAAAGCCGTGTCGAAGCACGCCATCTGCGGCAGGCGCGGCGCGCGTTCGCTGAACAGGTCGATCGTCGCGATTTCGGCGGGCAGATGCTCCGGCGCGTAAGCGCTGATGCGGCGCAATTCATCGAGCAGCGCCTCGGTGACCGGTTGCGGCTCGTGGTAGCGGGCGCCGCCGTTGACGATGCGATGGCCTATCGCGCCGATCGCATCGAATCCGATCCGCTCCTCCAGCCAGTCGAACAGAAACCGCGAGGCGGTCGCATGATCGCCGCCTGCGATGGTCCGGGTTTCATGCTGGTTGCCGGCCGGATCATGGAATGCGAACGACGTACCGGACAGACCGATGCGGTCGATCTTGCCGTGCAGGCCGCGCTTCGGCGGGTCGCCGCGCCGGTACAGCGCGAACTTGATGCTCGACGAGCCGCCATTAAGCGTCAGTACTGGCAACCGGTCTTGCGCAGGGGCCAATTTCGCTGTCATTTACCAGGTCCGGTCGGAATTCGGGCACGGGAGCGCGGCCCACTCTGACTCTTGACCCCCTTCCAACGCGATTCGTTCACCCGGACTTGCCTGGTATCTTGCTTCGGAACGGGAGCGTCAGCGTTGCGGTTTTTCTTTTTCGATGAGTTGCCGATCGTCCGCCGCTGCCGTGTTGACCCGGTTGCTCACCGCATGATGTTCGACTTCGATCACGCCCTTCGCAAGCGCGGCCGACATCGCCTGCACTGGGTCGGTGATCTGCGGATCGAGCCAGGCCGCTTCCGCGCCTTTCGGCAGGACGACCGGCATGCGATCGTGGACCTCGGCGGCCGGACCGACCGCCGCGCGCGTGAACACTGCGCAACTCGCCTGCCAATCGGCGTCGTTCGCGGGCTTCCACATGGCCATCACGCCGGCAAAGGCGAAAAGCTGGTCGCCCGGCAAATGGAAGAAATGCGGCTGTTTCACCTTGATGATTTCTCCGGTGGCAGGATCGGTGCGCTCGGCTTGTTTCCATTCATACCAGCCGGCGGCGGGAATCAGGCAGCGGGACTTTGCAAGCGGGCCCTTCCACATCGGCTTGGTCGCAGCTTCTTCGGAGCGCGCGTTGTGGGAGATACGCGGCGGCTTTGCGTCTTTCCACCAATTCGGGATCAACCCCCAGCGCGCATTGACGAGTTCAAT
>JANOBC010000443.1:0-33781 GCA_031411455.1 Limisphaerales bacterium | reverse complement strand
CAAAGTGCTGTCCGCCGTGATGGCGCGATTGTAGCTGGCGAGCGCTTCGTCTTCGCGGCCCAATTTTTCCAGCGCCGCAGCGCGCTTCACGATGGCGTCGGCGCGGTCGGGATTCGTGGCAAGAAATTTGTCGAAAGTTTCCAGCGCCTTCTGCGGGGCGTTTTCGTCGAGAAATTTTTGGCCTTCGCTTAACAAGTCGGGCGCGGCGGGCTTGGCCGCCACGACTTCCGGTAGAAGTTTCTGGCCGCTCTCCAATTCGAGGATGCGCTGCTCCAAGCGGCTGACCACATCGAGCAGTTGCGCGGAGGAAGCTTCCACCGTGGCGCGCCCCGGCCCAGCGAGCCGCTGCACCGTGCCCACCTGCGCGATGACCATCTGCTGCTGCGCGGAAATCTGCGCGAGCTGCGTAAATGCGCGCCATAGGAAATAAACCATCACGAGCAGGATACCCAGCCCCGCGAGACCAAATGCACCCGCCATGAACAAGGTAGATTGCTGCGTCTTGCGCACCGCGTCCGCATCGCTCACGCGCTGGTCGGCGATGACTTTTTCGAGCGACTGGATGCGGGTATTGAGCGCGTCAGAATTGCTTTTAGCGGAATCGAGCGCGGCCTGCTGGATTTCCATCGCCAACTGCTGGCTTTTTTGGACGGCGAGTTGCGACTCGTGGATCTGTTCCTGAATGTGCAGATAATTCTGCGCCACCTCATCGCGCGTGATGCCGGGCGGCGCGATCGGCTCGTTGGTGTCGGCGGCGAACAGTTGTGCCGCGAGAAAAACGGCGGCGACGGCGGCGAAAAACTTCCGGTGAAAATTCAGATTCATATCAAGCCGCGAAATCGTGGTTGGTCACGGAAATGAAGTCAAGCGCCCGGCGGCAGGAGTTATTCGCAGCACACAACTGGTCGTAAATAACATCAGTCCAGATCTTAAACCTTCAACAACTTCCCCTGCTCATCATCCTGCGCGGCGGCTTCGCCAAGGGTTTGCGTTGCTTTGCGGCGGCGTTCGATGATGTGCTTGTCCAACAGCGGATCGTAGGCGACGGGATAATCGCCGTCGTAACACGCCATGCAGAAATTTTCCTTCGGCTGCCCCGTCGCCGCGACCATGCCAGCTTGCGAGAGGTAGTGGAGCGAATCGGCGTTCAGGTATTTTCTTATTTCGTCCACGGTATTGTTCGCGGCCATGAGTTTGTTGCGGTCGGGAAAATCGATGCCATACACGCATGGATTCATGTGCGGCGGGCAGCTCACGGCAACGTGGACTTCTTTCGCGCCGGCGTCTTTCAAGGTCTTCACGCGCGATTTGCACGTCGTGCCGCGCACGATGGAATCGTCCACGATGACGACGCGCTTATCTTTCACGAGCGACTCGATCAGATTTAATTTCACGCGCACATTGAAATCGCGGATAAGCTGCGTGGGCTGGAGAAAGCTGCGTCCGACGTAGTGATTACGAATGAACGCCATCTCGTAAGGAATTTTTGATTCTTCCGAGTAACCCATCGCCGCGCAGACGCCGCTGTCGGGGACGGGAATGACGAGGTCAGCTTTGACGTTGTGTTCGCGGGCGAGTTGGCGGCCCATGGCCTTACGGACTTCATAGACGCTGTGGCCTTGAATGACGGAGTCGGGGCGCGCGAAATAAACGTATTCAAAAATGCAGAACGCTTTTTTCGTGTGGCCGGGAAATGCCTGAATGCTCGTCACGCCTTTTTCATTGATGATGACAATTTCACCCGGCGCAACGTCGCGGACAAATTGCGCGTGGATCAAATCAAACGCGGTCGTCTCGCTGGAGAGAACGTAAGCGCCATTCGCCGTCTTGCCGAGTGAGAGCGGGCGGAACCCGTGCGGGTCGCGCGCGCCGATGAGTTCCTTCTCCGTCATGATGACGAGTGAATACGCGCCTTCGATGCGGCGGATGGTTTTGACGAGGTTGCTCGGTTCGCCGGGAAGCGTGGGCTGGGCGAGCAACATGAGAATCGTCTCGCTGTCCACGGTTGTCTGGAAGGGAACGCCTTTCTCTTCGAGTTCGAGGCGGAGTTGGGCCGCGTTGGTGAGGTTGCCATTGTGGGCGACCGCGATCTGGCCGCGCGCGCAATCCATCGTGAGCGGCTGGGCGTTCTTCAACGCGGACGAGCCCGTGGTGGAATAGCGTGTGTGGCCGACAGCCATCGTGCCGACGAGATCGTGCAACACTTTCGGGTCCGCAAAAATCTGCGGGACAAGCCCCATGCCGTGATGCTTGAAGAATTTCCCCTCGTGACAGGTGACGATGCCCGCGCTCTCCTGCCCGCGATGTTGCAGGGCGTAGAGGCCGTAGTAGGTGAGTTCGGCGGCGTTCGGGTGGCCGAAAATGCCGAAGACTCCGCAGTAATGTTTGGGGTGGTGAGGACTTTGTTTTTGCATCGCGCGCGTCGCGTGATTTTTGCAGACAGAAACACGCTGGGCAAGTTGGAACAAAAAAGTTTTGGAATTCGCCCTGAACAAATCCAAACGGCGATTTTCCCAGCGCGAAAATCACCAACCCGAACGCCACCACAAATTGCTTTGAAATCCAGCGCGTTTCCGGCCAAGATTCACGTCCGCTTTCGGATTCTGAATTCTAAATTCTGACTCCTGAATTCTTTTTACATGAAACGCACGCATCATTGCAACGAACTGCGCCCGGCACACATCGGGCAAACCGTCACACTCTCCGGCTGGGTTCACTCCCGACGCGACCTCGGCGGCCTCATCTTCATTGACATCCGCGACCGCGAAGGCCGCACGCAAACAGTGTTTGATCCCTCGAATTTGACGCCGGAACTTTTTGCCCAAGCCGCCGCGCTTCGCAGCGAATGTGTCGTGAGCCTCACCGGCAAAGTGCGTCATCGCCCCGAAGGCACGAACAACGCGAAAATTCCCACCGGCGAAATCGAAGTCGGTGTCGTGGCGCTCGAAGTGTTGAACATGGCGGAAGTCCTGCCGTTCCCGGTGGACGATCCAGAAATCGCGAACAAGGTGAACGAGGAGTTGCGCCTGCAATACCGCTATCTCGACCTGCGTCGTCCGGAAATGGCGCGCAATCTGAAGCTGCGTTCCAAAGTCGCCATCGCCGCGCGCAGTTTTATGGACGAACAGGGTTTTCTCGAAGTCGAGACGCCCACGCTCTTCAAGTCCACGCCCGAAGGCGCGCGTGAATTTCTCGTGCCGAACCGTCGCGAGGCCGGGACGTTCTACGCGCTGCCGCAGTCGCCGCAGCAGTTCAAACAGATTCTCATGGTTGCCGGCGTGGAGAAATATTTCCAGCTCGCCCGCTGCTATCGCGATGAAGATTTACGCGCGGATCGTCAGCCGGAATTCACGCAGGTTGACATCGAGATGAGCTTCATTGACCGTGAAGATATTTACGCGCTCATCGAAGGCTTGCTCAAGCGCGTGTGGAAAACGGCGCTGAACATTGATGTGCCGACGCCGTTCAAGCGCATCAGCTTCGAGGAAGCGCTGAACCGCTACGGCATTGACAAGCCCGACACGCGCTTCGGCATGGAGCTGGTGGACATGACGGAAGATTTCAAGGCGAGCACGTTCAAAGTATTCAGCGGCACCATCGCCAATGGCGGCGTGGTGAAAGCGCTCAACGCAAAAGGCATGGCCGGCGCAACGCAAGGCCAGATCGAAACGATGACAGAATACGCCAAGAGCTTTGGCGCAAAAGGCCTCGCGTTCATCAAGGTCGAAGGCGGTGAATGGAAATCGCCTATCGTGAAATTTTTCAACGACGCGGAGAAAGCCGCGCTCGCCACGAAGCTTGCAATCCAGGAAGGCGATTTGATTTTGTTCGCCGCCGACCAATGGCTCAACGCCTGCGAAATTCTCGGCAAGATCCGTTTGTATTGCGCCGACGTTTTGAAGACACAGGGCAAGCTGGTGATTGATCCGAAGCAATTTAATTTTCTCTGGGTCATCGAATTCCCGCTGCTTGGCTTCGACCGCGAGCAGAACCGCTGGTATTCCAGCCATCATCCGTTCACCGCGCCCGTGGCCGAGGACGTTCCGCTGCTCAAGACTGACCCGAAGAAGGTTCGCGGCC
The DNA here is from genome assembly GCA_031411455.1 of Limisphaerales bacterium. GTDB lineage: Bacteria > Verrucomicrobiota > Verrucomicrobiia > Limisphaerales > UBA11358 > UBA11358. The sequence goes on along the minus strand of JANOBC010000443.1, from coordinate 29,701 downwards.
AGCATTATGACATCGTGGTGAACGGCGTCGAACTCGGCGGCGGCTCGATTCGTATTCATCAGCCCGACGTGCAGAAAACCATCTTCGAGGAACTGCTTGCCATTCCGCCGGAAGAAACAAAATTGCGCTTCGGCTATATGCTCGACGCGTTCAAATACGGCGCACCGCCGCACAGCGGCATTGCGCTCGGCTTCGACCGGCTCATCGCAATTCTCTGCGGCACGTCCAGCATCCGCGACGTCATCGCGTTCCCGAAGACTGCGAAGGGAACTTGTTTGATGACGGATTCGCCGTCGCAAGTTTCGCCGAAGCAACTGCGGGACCTTTACCTTGAAGTGAAGGGCAAGAAGCCGGAAGCGGCGGCGACCGCCGCGAGTTAATCACTAAAAACAGGTTCAAACCGTTGAGCGTCTCACGATGCTCGACGGTTTTTTCTAAAGCAGAGAAACCCCCAATTGCCAGATTGCCACAGCATCCGCTTGCGAGTAGCTTGATTTCGTTATGAGCAAAGATACGTTAATCGCCAAATACGAAACGTTGCCGGTTGCCGCGCAAAAGCAAGTGGCGACGTTGATCGATTTTTTGGCGCAGTCTGCGCCGCCGAAACCCGGCCGCGCTGCTAGGCGGCGTTTCAAGTTCGATTGGGCCGGCGGCTTGGCAGAGTTGAAAGGCCGGTTCACCGCCGTGGAATTACAGCATCACATCAACGGCCTGCGATGAACTATCTGGTGGACACCAACATCTTTCTGGAAATCCTGCTAAACCAAGCCGGCCGGAAAAGATGCGAGGCGTTCTTGCAGGGTGAAAAAGGAGCGGCTTGGATTTCTGACTTCACGCTCCACTCCATCGGGGTGCTACTTTTCCGCCAGAAACGTTCAGATTTGTTCCAGCAGTTTGTGGCCGATGTTTTGCCGCCATTCACCATTCTTTCCTTGAGTGAAACCGGCTATGCCCAACTTGCCGAAGTGAACTTCCAGCAGGGCCTTGATTTCGATGATGCCTACCAATTCCTCGTGGCCGACGAAAACAATCTGGCCATCGCTACGCAAGACAAAGATTTTCAACGGGTGCGAAACTTGATTGGCGTTCGGTTGCCGTGATGCACTTCATTTCAAAATAAAAAAACCGGAGCAAAATGCTCCGGCTTTTTTTGTTTCGATTGAAAATTACTTCTTGGCAGCAGCTGTCTTCGCGGCAACCGGCTTGGCGGCCAGCGCGAGGGCGAGGCGGGATTTCTTCCGGTTCGCGGTCGGGCGCTTGACGACGCCGGTCTTGACGGCTTTGTCATAGGCCGAATGGACGCCGGGGAGCAGCTTGGCGGCTTCGTCTTTTTTGCCAGCGGCCACAACGGCGCGGAATTCTTTTTCCACGCGGCGCAAGTTGGAGGCGATGCTGCGGTTGTGCTGTTGCTTGCGGGCGTTGCCGCGCATGCGGCGTTCGGCTGACTTCGTGTTCGGCATAAATTAAATTTGTTCCGTAAAAGGCCGCAAAATCTAGCGGAAGAAGCCGGGAAGTCAACGTCTAAAAAATTTCAAAAACGGTTCGCTTCAGCCAGCGTTGCTTCAACGTCCGAACGCACGCGTCCAACCGCGCCAGTTGTTGAGCGTCGTGGAAGTGAAGCCCGCCGTGGCCTTGTCCAAGTCCACTTGCAACAGGATGCCCACGCTGTTCGCCCCGCGCCCGTGCGTGCGCACCGCGTCAATCCCATACGCATAGCTCGCGATGATTTTGAACCGGTCCGTCGGCGAGCGATACATGATGCCCGCGCCCACGCCGCTGACCCAGGCCCCCGGTTGATCCGTGCCGGGCAGATAATCAAACACCGCCGTCGCACCGTTGAACACCAGGTTCCACGAGTGGTCACGCGTGACGGGCAACAGGTAGCTCGCGTTGATCAGCGCAAACTGCCGCGCACTGAATTCCTGATAAAAATATCCCGGCACCGACAGCGGATACTCCGCGATGAGCGGCAGAAATCCACCGAGCCGATACGCGCTAAAACGATCCGCGTTCACGCTCGTCCCAGCGATGAGCCGCACGAAGACATTCTGCCTGCTCTCGGGAAACGTGTAGGACAGCGCCGCCGACGCCCAGAAGAGATGCGTGTTATTCTCCACCTGCCGGTCGCCGCTGAAACCGTATTCGCCCCCGTCCGTGCGGAAACCGCCCTGATACCACACCGCCAATTCCATCGCGAGGTCCGGGAACAGCGTCGGCTCAATGCCGCCGTAGCGCAGCCCGGTGCGGATGGTGAAATCCACGCCGTCATTCGGCAGCAGAAAATTTTTCGCCGTCGTGTCATTCTCGTCGTAGGTCGCATAATGCGCCGCGCCACGCAGCACGAAGTTCAACGGAATCAAATCCTGCGGGTTGAATAGGTGATAAATACTTGCCGAAATTTCCCCGCCGCTGCCATCGAACGACTGGTCTTTCGCAAAGTGGCCGCCGCGAATTTCATTGTAGCTGTCCGCAAAACCGCCGCCCGCCGCCCCGATGGCAAAATCCGTGTGTTCACCGAGGCCGTGGACAAAACCAAGTTCCGTGTCGAGATAAACCGGCGCGAGCGCCAGCCGCCACGTCAGGTTGGTGCGGAGAAAATCCGGCTGGTTGTGATAATAATACGCGTAGCCCGCCACCGGCGACTGGCCTTCCATCGGCACATTCGCGCCGATCTGGATGAGGTCACGCCTGACAGGGTCAATCTGCGCCCACACTGCCAGCGGCAGGAGGACCATCAGGCTAAAGCATATTTTGAAACACACACGCACCGGCCATTTGATAAAACAAATCCGTCAATTGAACAAGCCTTGCCCAACGCAGCCACAAAAAACTTTGTCGGATTTCTACCGCGCTGGTTGTTTAATAAGTGAGATGCAAGACCAGTCCGACGCCCAACTGCTCCGCGACTATGCCGAACGCGCCGACGAAGCCGCGTTCCGCGAACTCGTCACGCGCCACACGGACCTCGTCTATTCCGCCGCGCTGCGACAAGTGGAATCCTCCGCCATCGCGGGCGATCTCGCGCAAAGCGTCTTCACCGATCTCGCTCGCAAGGCGCAGCCGCTCGCAGAAAAAATCACGGACGACAGTTCACTCGTCGGCTGGCTGCATCGCAGCACGCGCTACGCCGCGCTCAACCATCTGCGCGACACGCGCCGTCGCCGTGAAAACGAAAGGCAGGCCATGGAACAACTCCTCACCAACTCCGGCACCGCCGCCGATTGGGAACAAATCCGCCCCGCCCTCGACGAGGCCCTCGACAACCTCGCCGATGACGACCGCGAAATTCTGCTGCTGCGTTTTTTTCAGAAAAAAGATTTCCGCGCCGTCGGCTACGCGCTCGGCGTGAGCGACGACACCGCGCAAAAACGCGTGAGCCGCGCGGTGGAACGATTGCGGGAATTCTTCGCCAAACGCGGCGTCAGCGTCGGCGCGGGCGGATTGGTCGTCGTCATCTCGGCCAACGCCGTGCAAGCCGCGCCCGTGGGCTTGGCCGTCACCATTTCCGCCGCCGCGCTCGCGGGCACAGCAGCCACCACTTCAACCCTCATTGCCGCCACTACCAAAACCATTGCTATGACTATGCTCCAGAAAACTCTCGTCACCGCCACCGTGGCCGTGCTGGCCGGCGCGGGCATCTACGAAGCCAAGCAAGCGCACGAAGCGCAGAAGGAAAATTCAAGGCTGCGCGCCGAGCAAGCACCATTGGCGGACGACATCGCAAAACTGCGCGCGGAGAATGAAAAGCTCTCCAGTGTCGTAGCCGAGGCGAAGAACCAGCAGAAGCTCACGCAGTCGCAGTTCAGCGAGCTGTTGAAGCTGCGCGGGCAAACCGGGCAGGCAAAGACCGCCATGCAAGAACTCGCGAAGGCGCAGGCTGCGTTGAAAAAAAAGAAGTCTACGACGCTCGAAAATATCAAGACCGCGATGGCGCTGAACTCGCAGCTTGAGAAAAAGAAAGCCGCCGCCCGTGTCGAGCGAATGAAGACGGCGCTGAACCTTTCCGACGCGCAGGTGCAGTCCATCACCAACATCATATTTACCCACATAGACCGGCGGAACGAAATGTTTCAGCAGGACATCAGCAGCGGAAACATAACTTCAATAACCAACGGAGACGGCACCATTACGCAGATGGGGAAGAGCGGCGAAACTGTCGAAGCGCAGGAGGATGAAATCAAGGCGCAGCTCTCGCCCGACCAGGTCGCGGAATATGACGTATTCAAAAAAGGTGAAGAAGCGTCGACCCATGATAAAGCCGTGAGTTCGGAGGCTGCCGCCTTAGCAACGGAATTTTCCCTGACGCCGGAGCAGCAGCAACAGATTCAAGAGCAGATGGCACAGAGCGGATTGGACACCATCAGCAGAATTTCGACGACCGACACCAATCTGGCCGCTGCTTGGCTCGCCACGGGCGACCAATCCATTATCGCGCAGATCGCCATGAAACAATCACTGGAACGCCTGACGAACCGGCTGAACCTGCTTCAGTCCGTGCTCACTCCCGCGCAGCTTGAGAAATACCGGCAGGAACAACAGGCGCAGATCGAGGCGATGAAAACCTCGGTGAGCACATTCACACCACAGCCAAACGGCGCGACGCCGCAATGAATTGAAATCACCATCCCAAGCGCCGCGATGTCGTGGCGGAAATATGCGCCTTCAAACTGGATGCACTCCACGGCAGCGTAGGCGGCGGCTTGGGCGGCGCGTAAATCTTTGCCCCACGTCACACCCAGCAAAGCGCCGTAGGCGCGACATCTTTGTAGAACCGCCCGCCCACAAAACCACAAGCTCCGTAGGAGCGACATATCCCGATTGTAACGGCGCTGTGTCAGCGCCGTCTTTCGTCGCTCACAGGACCGACGTTGCAGGCCGATGCCGCGCCTAAGGAGCTAGATTCCATTTCGGATTCGGGAACTACAAAGATTTCGCGCCTACGGCGCTGATACGGTCGCTCACTTCGCGGCTTTGCGCCTTTGCGTGAAAAAATTTCGCGTCTTTCGCGGTGGAGTCAAAAGCCTTCGCCGCAATGTCGCGCCGGAAATGCGCGCCTTCAAACTGAATGCACTCCTTACAGCCGCAGGAAAATTTTCCGCTGGTAAAGAAACCGTGCGAACCACACGAACAGCAGCACGCCCACCAGCGAACTGACCAGTTCGCCAAAACCCGGCGCGATGTGCGTATCGAAAAATAGTTTCACCGGCCCACCCGTCAGTCGCCGCGCGAGTTTCTCGAAGCCGAGGCCGCCGAGAAAATTGCTCGTGAGGTAGAGCGTGATGGGATTCATTCCGATCCAGATGAACGGCTGACACCACGTCGTTTTTTTCTTCACGTCCACAATCCAGTAAAACGCCGCCAGCAGCATCGCGCTGTAGCCGCCGGCCACGAGGACGTAGGACGAGGTCCACAGTTTTTTGATGACGGGAAATTCAATTCCCCAAAGCCAACCCAACGTTGCGCTCGCCGCGCCCGCGCCAAAGAGCCAGAAAACTTTTTTCATGTCCGGCACAGATTTTTTGCGCAGGAAGAGGCCGGTGAAAATTCCCAGCAGCCCGGTGACGCACGCGGGCAGCGTGCTCAAGATTCCTTCCGGGTCGTAAGTGCCATCGTATTTGCGGCCGGGCAGATATTTTTGGTCAATGTAATTGGCCAGATTCACGCCTTGAATGTAGGAACCGTGGATCATCACGGTGCTGTTCAAGTTGATATCGGAAATTTTTTTGAAACCGGCCTCGCGCGTGATGACCGCGTCGCCGCCGGGCGTCGGACGCACATCGGGGAACGGCACTTGCGCCATCAACGCCCAATAGCCGAGCAACAGCGCCGCCGCCGCCGCGATCAGCCCGCGCACGTTGCAGAAAATAAACAGCAGTCCGCCGACGGTGTAGCAAAGCGCGATCCGGTTCAGCACGCCCATCAATCTCATGTCCGGCCACGGATTCGTGAAGCCGCCGGAATAAATCAGCGCCACGGCGAATAGCAACACGCCGCGAATCAAAACGCGCTTCACCGCCGCCGCCTTGCCCTCGCGCTCGATGATTTTCGTGAGCGAGAAAACGGTGGAGACGCCCATGATGAAAACGAACAGCGGAAAAATCAGATCGTAGAAACGGAAGCCTGCCCACTCCGCATGATCTAGTTGCGCGGCGAGAAATGTGGTGGCGGGATTTTTCCCCAGTTCGCCCAGCGCATAGACGAACGAGTCCGCGCCAAGAATCCAAAACATATCAAACCCGCGCAGTGCATCCAGTGAAGTCAGTCGGGGGGATTCGGCGGCGATGGCCGGAGATTTTTTTTCCGTTTGCATGGCGGAAGAATAAAGTGGAACACCGTGCGCCACGAACCAAAAAGTTGTGGCTTTTGGTGAGGTTTTGTAACCACACTGGCGCATGGAGAAGCCATTAAACCGTTCGTTGGCCGCGCTGACTTTGCTCGCGGCGCTGTCTGTTCACGCAGAAACCAAACTGGAATCCGCGCTGCTCACGGCGGTGCGCGAAGCGCATTTTGAAAACGTCGTGGACTTCGGCGCGGGCAACGAGGAGCGCCCGGTCAAGGCGCATCTGAATCTCCCCGCCCCAACCATTGCGCAGCCGCCGAACGTCAACATCGCCGTCATTCAACTCGACGCGCAGGGCAATCTCGTGGATCGCGCCTACGTCATTTTTTCGCGCGATTATCCAACTGGCCTCGTCGTGCCGTTGGATAAAAACCTTGGCGCGACGAGCGTGCGGTTTTTGCGCTGGGATATTGACCGCTCTAATGGCGGAAAATTTTCCAGCGACGGTATTCGCATCAGCGAGAAAGGCTGGACCAACAATCCGCCGCTCACCGACGCCGACGAACTCGTTCCCGGCCGCACGAATGCCGCCATTCAATTCATGGTTCCCTACCCGGCGTCGCTCTTCAAAAGCATGGTCGCCTTTCACGTCATGCGGATGATTGACGCGGGCAAGCTGACGCTCGACACGGAATATAATTTTCAGCCACCCGGCGCAAAGCCGGACGCGCGCAAAATTCGCGACTGGCTCGACGCGATGATCACGGTGAGCGACAACCACGCCACGCAGGCGCTGCTGAAAATGTTTCACGACAAAAATGAAATCGAACCGCTCAACCGCGAGTTCCGCGAACTGAATCTGCCCACGCTCCAGATCAACGCCACCGATCCCAAGACCGGGCGCGGCTGGGACACCGCGCAAATCAACCTCACCGCTTGGGACATCGCGCGGATGTTCTGGCTGATTGACGGCGGCGCGGAAAAATTCTGGAACGACGCGAATGGAAAACCGGTTGCCGGGAAAATTCTTTCAGACGATTCGCGGGCGTTCTTAAAAAAAACATTGTCGGAGCAGGCGTTCAACGATTGCCTGACGACGGCGAATTTTCCCGGCGCAACCAATGTGCGCGCCGGAATTCCATCGCGCGTGGCGGACCGCTGGATCAACGCCACCAACGGCCACGTCTTCGTGGACGGCGAAGATTTCGGCGTGGACATCCGCGCCGCCAATGCCCAAGCCGAGGTGAACTTCGCGCACAAGACCGGGCTGACGTTCAACTACGGCGCGGACGCGGGCATCGTGACCGCGCTGCCGGGCAAGCCATTCCGGCATTACGTCATCGCCTTCGTGGCCAATCTAGGCAACCGCTACGCGGACGGAGTTTTTGCGGCGCGGAAAAGTTTCCCGGCGTTTGATAAAGTTGGGCCAATTGTTTACACGCAAAAAATTCCAGCGCTGGGCAAGGCCGTGGACGACGCGCTCATCAAACTTTCAGCGCCGGAGAAGAAGTGATGAACCACGAAATATACAAAAGTGCGACAGCCGAATTTGGCAACGGAGCGCGGGTCTGTGGCCCGCAGCGGCCACGTTAAATCGGAAGCGTTTGGAAGAAATGCGGAGCTGCTGCGGCTCACAGAGCCGCGCTCCGTAAGTCGTGGCGTCACTGAACTGCCCGCGTCGGCGCAGCCGACGCCACCGCTCGCGCTGACGCGCTCGTCCGGGCAGGCGAGACGCCTACCCTACTTTGATGGCCACAGTTTTTATTAAACCGCTCTGGTGCGTTTCGTGGTTCCAAATCTGAATTAAAAAATGAAAACTAGTTCTCAAAAAATCTTGAAGCCAGAACATCTCTGTTTCGGCGACACCGTCGGCCTCATCGCGCCCGCCAGTCCGCCGCCAGATCCGAAGGCGGTTGACCGCGCGGCGGCGGCGCTGGAGGAATATGGCTTCAAACCCAAGCTCGCCAAAAATGTTCGCGCCCGCCACGGTTTCCTCGCCGGCAGCGACCGCGAGCGCGCCACGGATTTCATGGCGATGTTCGCCGATAAAAAAGTGAAGGCGGTCGTCTGCCTGCGCGGCGGCTACGGTTGCTACCGAATTCTGGACCGGCTGGATTACGCGCTCCTCCGCCGCCATCCGAAAATTTTCTGCGGCTATAGCGACATCACTGCGTTGCACAGCGTGCTCGCAACGCAGTGCGGAATGGTTTCTTTCCACGCACCGATGTGGAACGGTGCGCTGGCTGATCCGAAAGTTCCGGCGTTCACGAAAAATTCTTTTCTCCGAACGGTCATGGAAGCAAAAGCATCGGGCAGCATTTGCACGGGCTACACGGGAAAAACGGTTTCCATTTTGCGCAGCGGCATGGCGGAAGGACGATTGATTGGCGGCAATTTGTCTTTGCTGTGCGCGAGTCTCGGCACGCCGTTCGCGCCGTCGTTCAAGGGGAAAATCCTTTTCTTCGAGGACATCAGCGAACGGCCGGGACGCGTGGATCGGATGCTGACGCAGCTGTGGCACGCGGGAGTTTTCGCGCAGGTCGTCGGCGTGGCGGTGGGTGTGAACGCAGATTGCGATGAGCCGGGCAAAAATAAATCCAAAGAGTTTCAGCAAAGTGGTGCAGATGTGTTGCGCGAACGGTTGGCGGCTTTACGTGTGCCGGTGGTCATCGGCCTGCCGTTCGGCCATGTGGATTTGAATGCGACGATTCCCGTCGGCGCGAACGCGCGGCTCGATGGGCGGCGCGGAGATTTGATCATCACGGAAGCGGCGGTGAAATAATCCATCGCTTCAAACTTTCGGCTTTCGGTTCCCTCTCACCCAAGGGGAGAGGGAGAAAAATCGCGCACCGTGCGCCAAGTTTTTTATGATTTACTGTTGAAGCTGGCAACAATCTGCCGCGTGATTTCGGGGATGATTTCTTTCGTGTCTGGGCGCGTGGTGAAAATGACGAGGACAAATTTTCTGCCGTCCGCCAGTTCCACGATGGCCGCGTCGTGGCGCGCGGTGCTCATGTAACCGGCTTTCGACCACAGCTTCGCATCCGCTGGCAAACCGGCGCCGATGAATTCGCGGCCTTGATGATCGGTGGAATTGGGATTCGTAAAATCGCGCGACATCAATTCCAGCATTTGCTGACAATGGTTTTCGGAAACACATTGGCCGGTGGCGATTTCAACCAGCAGGCGCGCGGTGGTATTCGTGGTCAGAAAATTTCGCGACGGAATGAATTGATCTACGGCCTGTTTGTCGCGGCCATACGGGCCATCATGCCACGTCTTGCGGTTGGCGTTGATGTCCGCGTAGCCAAGGGAATGGAACCAGCGGTTCACTGAATTCCGTTTTTTATGCCACGCGGCGAGTTCGGCGGGCGGGAGTTCGCGGCCGCTCGTCGTGTCGGTCAGCGCATCTACGACGTAGCCGGTGGCTTCGTTGCCGGAGTCTACAATCATGTCGCGCAGCGCGCGACGGAGTTCGGGCGTGTCAGCAATTTTTTTGTCCGCCAGCCAGCGATGCGCGGCGGCGAGGTAAAATAATTTGATGACGCTGGCGGGATAAATTTTTTCATCACCGCGAAAATCAGCGCGTGGAAAATTTTTTTCGGCGGACAAGTCCACAAGCGTCCCGGCAATTTCTTCGGCGCAGACATTGAGCGCGGAAAATTTTTTCAGCGTGGCGGCGAGGGTGTCATCCAGAATTTTTTGCAGCGCGGTCACGGATGGATTCTGCCGCGAATCTGGACGGAGAAAAGTCAATTTATCCATTCCCATCACGCGGTTAATCTGCTTGAATTTGCAGGTGAAAATCATCGCCCGTGCGTGCGAGCTACGGCTTGCAAACCCGTGGAAAATTGCCAGCAGCAAAGGATCTGGCATCCACCGGACAATCATCGTGGAACTAACCGATGCCGAAGGTGTCTCGGCCATTGGCGAGGCCGCGCCGTCATCGCTCTACCAAGAATCCGTGGAGAGCGTGCTGCCGTTGCTGGCGCAGATTGATGCGAGCAAACTTTCATTCGCGAATGTTCCCGGCAGCATGAAATTTCTGGAAAACATTCCGGGAATTCCCATGGCCGCGAAGTGCGCGTTGAACTTGGCGCTGCTGGATGGCGCGGCGAAACGCGCAGGCAAACCGCTCTACGATTTTCTCGGCCTCGGTTTTCGTGAGAACCACCACATCACGTCGTTCAGTATCGGGATTGACTCGCCGGACATCATCGCCCGAAAAGTAGCGGATGCCGCTGAATATCCCGTCATTAAGCTCAAGGTGGGCGATGCACGGGACAAAGAAAATTTTAATGCGCTTCGCAGCGTGGCGCCGAACAAGCCGGTGCGAGTGGACGCGAACGAAGGCTGGAAAACGAAGGAAGATGCCTTGCGCATGATTGAATGGCTGATGACGACGGACAAACATCTGGAATTCATCGAGCAGCCGATGCCGCGCACTTCGAGCGATGCAGATTTGAAATGGCTGAAGGAGCGTTCACCGTTGCCGATTTTTGGTGATGAATCCTGCCATACGGTTGCGGATATCCCGCGTTGCGCGGAATGTTTTCACGGCGTGAATGTGAAGTTGGTGAAGACCGGCGGCGTAAGCATGGCTTACGAGACATTGCAGGCCGCGCGCAAGGCGGGGCTGAAAACGATGATTGGCTGCATGATTGAGACGAGCGTAATGATCAGCGCCGCCGCCCATCTGGCGGAACTGGCGGATCATCTGGACATTGATGGCAACCTGCTGATCACGAACGATCCGTTCGCGGGTGTGACGGCGAACAGGGGAATTCTTTCCTTTGCTTCAACCAAAGAAAAACGCGGACTCGGGGTGAGTCCGCGTTGATGCGGGAACCAAAATTATGGTTGTTTTGCGGTGGCGTGTTTAGTGAACCAAAGCCAGTCCTCATTATTGATGGTAACTCCCGTCGGCAATTGTCCGCCTGTGTTATAGCCTTTTCCTTCAACAGTCGGAATTCTCAAGACGGCGGTCTTCCACCTGCGCATTTCAGCGTGACCATCAGCAAATGAAAACCCACAAGCCTTGACGGCATGATATGCGCCGGGCACATCGGGAAAGAAGGCCTTAGTTCCTGCTGCATCAATCTGCAAATAGCCGTCGTTCATGGTGCTCATGCTTTCTTCACACCAGATAAATGCCTCCACCGGAGGAAGTGACCCATTTGACAGCTGTGAAGCCTTGGTAAAAGCCCAATAACCAGCATTATCACGATCCGTGAGCGCTTTGGACGCCCCCATCTGTCCATTCATGGAATAACTCCTCAACCGCGCACCATTTTGCGACGGAAGTATATCACCCGGACACCGGTAGACATCCACTTGACCGGCCATATAAGGCGCCAGTATTGAAGTCAAGTATGTTGCTCGGTTTGTGTTTTCTCCCGAGTTCGCCCAATTTTGGCCAAGTGCTGAAGGAGCCCAAGTCGCTGTGGCAGCAGTTCCTATTGGCGCATTGGGAACAACCTTGTCATTGAAATCACCTAGATACATTTGCCAACCAAGCTGCATCTGCCTCAAGTTGCTAACACATTTAACTTCTTGCGCCTTGGCCTTGGCCGAAGCAAGCGCGGGCAGCAGCATGGCGGCGAGGATGGCGATGATAGCGATGACGACCAGAAGTTCAATCAGGGTAAAACCAAAACGATTGGCTGATGGCGTCCTCTGTTTCATATCCGCTGGTTTCATTTGCATTTTGTTGGTTGTTCAGAAATTTAAGACCAGTGAAAATTTTGACAAAAGGCGGGAGCGCATAGACTGCGCTCCCGCCCTGAATTTTACGGGTGGCTTACGGATAGACCAGCCGGTAGAACACGGTTGGGTTAGCCGGATTCAACGGCACGGTGACAGCGTTCGTCAGGTCGGAATTCGGCACGGCGAACCAGTTTGTGCCGAGGCCGATGCTTAAGGCATTGGTCTGCGCCTGCAAGCGGTAGCCGACGTGGTCTGCAGCCCAACTAAAGGCGAGCGTGGAACCATTGTAACTATTGGTCAGCACAGGGACGGTCTGACTGGGGAGCAGCTTCACGGTCGCCGTGTAGTTGTTGATGGTTGTGCCGTCCTGCGCGGTGACGCGAACCACCAGCGTGTTTGCGGACGGATTCAGGTTCAAGGTTTGGGGGAGGCTGGCCACGCCGTTGGTCAACGGCAGGAATGAACCGCCATTCAAACTCACCTGCAAGGTGGCGCCGGCATCCGCCCTCGTCGCCGTGACGGTGACGGGGTTGCTGACGTAGGCATTAGTCGCGCCATAGCTGGTCGTGCCAGTTGCAAACGCCGGACTTAAGGTGCCGGGAGTGATAATCAAGTTCGACAGCAGCGCATTGGTGCTGACCAATTGCTCAACTTTGACGTTGTCAATCAGACCAAAGATGGCATCCGCTGTGTCCGGCAAGCTGCCGGTGTTCGGATCATCATAGGCAAAGAATATGTTGGTGGACAAAGCCGAGTTTATGGCCGTGGTGTTGACCGTGCAAATCGGCAGGCCATCAATGCTCCAGGTTACATTCGTGCTGGTCTTGGTAATGATGACATCATGCCAACACATCCCCACGCCGCCGATCGCATTGGTGCGAATCTGATTCGGAAAGACCGACAGTTGCGCTGCGGGTGCGGTGAGGTCGCCGAACTCGGCGTAATACGAACTGGAATTGTCACGCGCAGCCGTGCTAGTGCCCGCGTTCCAGACATCAATGTTACCCGCAGATGAATCCAAAGCAGTTTGATTGGTGTAGGCACCGAAATCACGACTGCCTGTGTTGCCCGCACCGAAGCCTGAATCACCCGATACGGCAAAATAAACGCCGCCATTATAGCGGGCTTGCACTCCGAACGGGCCGTTGGTGGTGGTGGTGGATGCCCCGACGCCGGCGAACAGCAGTTCCGTGGAACCGGTGCCAGTGGCATCGAGCGGGCCGTTGAAGTTATACCACATATCAAAACGCAGACGATAATCGCCGCTGAAGCCGACATTGAGCGGGGATACACTCACGCCAACCAAGGTGCTCAAGTATGCGCCAAGATGCGCCTTGAGTTTCAGGCCGCGCGTGGTGCCGCCAGAACTATGCGGTGCGGAAGGAATGCCTACCGTGCTGTAATCAAAGAAGAAATCGGTGAAAACATCATTGGTGCTGGATTTGACGGCCCAGTTAGCCGTGTGATCTGCGTCAAAATTATCCGTGAACAACGCCGGAGCCGCAGCCAGATCGTCATTGCGAAGCGAGTTGGTTGCCGCATAAGAAGTAGCATTGGTGCTATACAAAAGTCCGTTGGTGAGTGCTGTAATAATGATTGTCTTGTCTGCAGCAATGACACCATTGTCAATCGGCGTCACCGTGCCAATGATGCTCAGCGTGCCAGCCGGGATGATATTTGTGATCAAAACCGTGTTGGTATAATCAATCCCCGCCACCGCCGTGCCACTAAGAGCACAAACTACAGGGAGATCCAATCCCCAGGCGGCGGCGATGCTCAAATTAAACTTGGCCGGACGGTAAGGGATCAATTCATAGGAACCCAAACCACGGGAGGTGAGGGTTACTTGCGGCACATCAACGCCATCATCTGCGATGAACACAGTCGCAGCCGTGGTTCCGCCAGAAATGTAATTAGTGGTAGCAACCAAAGTGAACGTGACCGTTTCGGTAGCTTCACCGAGCGTGTCGTCCACCACTACAATGTCCACATTGGTCGAGCTGGCTCCCGCTGCAAAGGTAATCAAACCATTGATGACGGCGATGCCGCCCGCACCATTGGTGACGTAATCGAGTCCGCGTGAAGCTGTGCCAGTGATATTGTAATTCACCGTCAAAGGCTGCGAAGTGTCACCTGTGCGAACGAACTGAAATTGCCCATTCACATTCGGTTCTGCCGCGTTGGTGTTAACGCCAACGACCGTGACTGTGTTTGCTGGCAGGACGTTGGTGAACACGAAAGTTCCCTTGGAACTCGTTTGGGCGATGGTCTTGTAGCCGGGTGAAAATACGCGCATGACCTGCTGGCCACTGCTCACTACATAAAGGTTATTCGCCGCATCAAAAGTAATATCACGGCCGATGATGGTGGTGACACCGTTAGTCATCAGCTTGCGCGTGGACAGGTCAGGCAGGCCGTTCACCAGCTGGATAATCCAAATCTGGTTGTCGTCACGGATGACCGCCATGAATTTTCCATCGGGAGAAATTTTCGTGGCGCGGGATTGACGGAGAATATCAACAGATGAGCCGTAGTTTCCGCTATCCGATTTCGAATCGTAGACTTCATCCCATAGGCCATCACCCCCGGTGCTGAACGTGGATCCCAAGTCATTGGTATTAACCACAAAAATTCCGCCCTCGTTGCCATCACTACGATTTTGAAGCATATAAAACTTGCCATCGGGACCATTCGCCAAATCCACGACTACACCCGGAATGTTCAAAAGAATAGGAGCGTTGGCCGCCTCAACATTCGTGGCCACAGTGCCAACCGCCAAATCAACCGGCAAGGGGCCAGCCCCGATGTTCCACTTCATTATGTGGTTCACCGCCGTGTCGCTGGTTGTAGAATTATCGCTGTCAATCGCGTAAAGAACCAAATTGCCATTGGCCAGCGAGCCTTTGGCAACCACCGAGCTGCCGATGCGTCCGTGATTAGGCGAAGAATTAAGCGCCCCCAAACTGCCAGCACCGAAGCCGACCAAGACGTTGGTGCCCGTAGTCACGCTCGGATCGGTCACATAGATACAACCGTTACTGATACTAAAATCCGAGATGTAGAGGTTGCTGTCTTCACCCACTTCAATTTTCCAAGGTGTGTTGCCATCGTCCGTGCTTTGGGGAGTCGCATTGGTGAACGCGGTAATACCTGCCGTCAGCGGATTCGTGCCCTGACCAACGGCATCCGAATAATCGGCATTCAAAACATAAATACCGTCACCCGTGACCCGCGTGGCCGTGCCGCCCAATGCGTTCGCCACATAAATTCTCCCAAAGTTTGTGCTGGTCGGGTTCAAGTTCACCGCCACGCCGCGCGGAGCAATAAACCGCAACGTATTTGTATTGATGCCACCCGTAGACAATGTGCCGTTCGTCGAATCATTGCTAATTTGAATGGGCAGACCGGAAACGTAACCGGGGTTAGCAAAGTTCGTCACGGAAATCGTGTAATGGCCGGGGACAAAAAGATTCGTCACGGTAAGACCGATTGTTTTTGGCCCCAAATTGCTAACGACGGTAAGGCCAGCTAGATTGGTGAAAATAACCGCCACGGAGGTAGCAGATTCATTCAAACGGAAGGAAATCACTCCGGCGGCGTTGGTCAAACAGGTCGCATACGGAGAGGCACTGGCAGTCTGGGTGGCGATTACGCCCGCCAGCACCAAGCCAGTCAACGGCAGCTTCAATTTAGACCACGCAAGACGCGCAGCCAAAGACAATACAATACGGTTCATAATACTGATTTTTTTCATAGTTCTCCTTCTACTTTCTTAAAAAGGATGGCTCCGCACTGGTTTGTGCTTTGATTTGGTTTCATCCTTATAATAAAACGTAAGGTGTTTTTACGCCTCATGTCATCACATTGCAATAAAAATCTTTTTCACCCCCCGCTAAAAAAAGTCGACCGTTACAATACTCGCACTACTGATACAAAAACCACTTGAGCTGTATTTACCACCACTACCGCCGCCATGTTCGGAGTGGTTGTGCGCTCACCGAACTGCCGCTGCCGCTAGCGTTCCAAGTCTGTGCCGTAAGGCCCCGACGCTGCCCGCCTCCGTCGGATGATTTCGGTTCGACAGAAAAATCACGAACGTCCGCGACGACGGATCAATCCATACCGAGCCGCCGGTCCAGCCGGTATGGCCGTAGGAGCCGATGGGAAAAATGTCGCCGCGCGGGCCGCTGAAATTCGTGGCGATGTCCCAGCCCAGGCCGCGCTTCGCAGAAATTTCCGGCGACGTCTGCACACTGGTCATCAACTGCACCGTCTCCGGTTTGAAAATTCTTACGCCGTCCAGCTCGCCGAGATTTAGCAGCATTCGAGCGTAGCGCGCCAAATCTTTGGCCGTGAGAAAAAGCCCCGCGTGTCCCGCCACGCCGCCCATGTGCCGCGCCGTCGGGTCATGGACGACACCGCGATAAGGAACGCCGTTCACCACTTCCGTCGGCGCGATGCGGGATAATTTTTCCTTCGCTGGTAAATAACCCGTGTCGCGCATTTTCAACGGCTGAAAAACTTCGCGCTGCACAAAAACTTCCAGCGGCAGCCCGCTCACGCGCTGCACGATTTCGCCGAGTAGGAAAAAATTAATGTCGCTATATTTGAAAGTCCGGCCGGACGGGGATTGCAGTTTTATCTCGCAAGCTTTGCGGATGGCCTCGGCTTGGCCGTGCCAATCGGTTTTCGTTTCGATGTCCGGCGGCAGACCGGAAACGTGCGTCAGCAATTGCCGCACCGTGATTTCATCGCGGCCATCGCCGGTAAATTCCGGGATGTAAGTCTTCACCGGCGCGTCCAGCTTCATCGCACCGCGCTCGACGAGCAACATCACCGCCGGCGTGCAGGCGACGACTTTTGTCAGCGACGCCGCGTCGAAAATCGTGTCTTCCGTCATCGGCTCGCGTGCAGGAGTAATTGCCCGGCTGCCAAACGCCTTGTGATACGCCACGCCATTGTGTTCCACCCACAAGACGCCGCCGGGAATCTGGTTGCTGGCAATTGCCGACAAGATGGCCGTGTTCATTTCGGCCAGCTTGTCTGCGCGGAAAGTTTTTGTAAGCGGTCGCTGCGTGGCGCAGCCGACCACCAGCAGGAGCGCCGCCAAAATTAAGATTCTGCCGCGCATACGTTTCAGCGGTAGAGTAGGAACGGTTCACGCGTCTTGGCAAATCCCTTCAAGCCCGCCTGAAAGTCCGCCACAATTTTCTCCACCGGTTCACTGCGTTCCAGCGCCTCGCGCACGGACGCCGTTCCCATGACGTGATCGAAATAACTTTTATGCAATTCCAGTTTGTCGCCGTAGATTTTTTTTATCTCCGTCAGGATGTGCAGCGTCGTCGCAACCGAATTATATTTCTCGCGGTCGGTGACGTAGAGCTGACAGCCGCCGCAGTTCGTGCCTTTCCACTTTGAAAACGTCGGCGTGAAATAAACTTCGCGGAATTTCACACCGGGCAGATTCAAGTCATTCAATTTTTTCGCCAGCACAAAGCCATCAATCCACGGTGCGCCGAACAATTCAAACGGCTTCGTCGTGCCGCGACCTTCGGACAAACTTGTTCCCTCAATGATGACTTGTCCGGGATAAATCGTTGCGCTGTCGAGCGTCGGCAGATTCGGCGACGGCAGCGTCCACGGCAGCGACGTTTCATCGAACCACTCGTCGCGCGTCCAGTTTTCCATCGGCACGACGGTGAGCTTGGCTTTGCCGCCGAGAAATTTCGCGTTGATGAATTGCGCCAGTTCGCCGGTCGTCATGCCGTGCCGCAGCGGAATTGGGTAATGCCCGATGAACGAACTGAACTTCGGATACTCCAGAATCGGCCCTTCCATCGCGTTGCCGTTGATGGGATTTGGTCGGTCGAGCACGATGAACGGAATTCCCGCATCCGCCGCCGCTTCCATCGCATTCGCCATCGTGGCGATGTAGGTATAAACGCGCGTGCCGACGTCTTGCAGATCGAACACCATCACATCCACCGACTGCATCATGCCCGCCTCGACCTGCTTGCCTTCGTGCTTCGTATCGAATGTCCGCATGTATTCGTCAATGTTCGTCATCATGTCCGCCGGCGGCTTGTGCGTCTGGCCGTAAAGGCTGAACACCGGGAGCTTGAAATGTTCGTCGAAGTAAAACGCCACATACTCGCCCGCCTGTGCGTTGCCGCGAACGCCGTGTTCCGGCCCGTAGAGCGCCACGAGCTTCGTGTCGGGACACGCGCGAAATTTTTCGATGATCGAATCCAATTTGCTGTCGAGTCCAGTGGGGTTCGTAATCAGGCCGACGTGTTTGCCGCGAATCAAGTCGGCGCGCTTTTCAAATAGGACTTCAACGCCGAGTTTTACCGGCGGACGGGAGTTTTTTGTGTTCATGGTGGTGCAGCCCGCGAGCAACGCCGCGAGGCCAAGGAATATGGTTAGGTGTGAATGTTTCATGGCGAAAACGTGGAGTGCCGGTCTCCGACCCGGCAAGTTGATGGCCAGAAACACGCCGGGTCAGGAGACCGGCGCTCCGTCGAAAATGGTATCGCACAGTTCATTTGTCTTTCAGGCA
Source organism: Limisphaerales bacterium (assembly GCA_031411455.1). GTDB lineage: Bacteria > Verrucomicrobiota > Verrucomicrobiia > Limisphaerales > UBA11358 > UBA11358. Next base: position 11,156 of record JANOBC010000443.1, on the reverse strand, counting down.
GCTCGTCTTGATGAACTGCAAAAATTCTCCGCGCCGGAAAATCACCTCGTCGTGCGTGAGGTCGGTGTGGATGAAAACGATTTTAGACTTCGCCAAATCCTTCAACACGCTGTTCGTTTCTTCGAGCGAAATAAAATTGACGCGATTCGTTTTGTAACCAGCCATTAATTTTTCCGACTCGGCTTTCGTGCCGCCGTGGTCGGTGTAGATATTCACCATCCGGCCTTTTTCACGCTGCTGCCACGCGACAAAATTCTCCGTGTTGCCATAAAGCGCGTCATACAGCCACGCCTCTTTGATCGGCAACCCGCCGCGATCCACGATGCCCGCCATGACGTGATAGCCGCCGCTGTGGCCGGACAGGATGATGCTGCCAACCCCCGGCGGCGCCGCAGCGCCGCCCCACCGGTAGGGCAGACCTGCTGGTCTGCCAAACTCGCTCGCCCACAATTTCTCCATCGCTTCGGTCATGAAAACTTTGAAGCCGTTCGTGTTCTCCAATTTTCCGCCGAACGAATCCGGCGCGTTGTGCGGGCCTTCGGGCAAGATGAGAATGGCGTTCTTCCCGCTGTCGCAGAACTGCTGCACCAAGTTGTATTGCTCCAGCGTCCCGGCAACCGTGTTGCCCCAGCCATGGAAGTGGACGACGAAATCCACTTTGTCCGTCACGCGAAAATTTTTCGGAATGAACATCGCCACCGTGCTGTCAGAGTAGTGTTCGGCAGCGGAATAAAACTTGCCGTTGCGCGTGTGGCCTTGCGCGCGTGCCGGATGCGGAAACGGCGCGGAGACAAATTGCGTGATCACCAGTGTGCCGAACGCGGAATACTTTTTGTCCAGCGGTTCATCGGTGCGACCCGTGAAACGCGCGAGCATCACCGCGATGTCATCCAACTCATCCGTGCGCTTCCGCCCGGGCGGCGCGTCGTAGCGGTTGAGCATCAGACTGAAAACCAGTTTCTCGCCCGCCGCCGTGGTGACGTAACCAGAGAGCGCATTCACCCAGCGCAACGTGCCGGTCTTGGCGTGGACATTATTTTCAGCAGGCGTGCCTTTCATGCGTCGGCGAATCGTTCCATCCACGCCGGCGATGGGCAGCGAATCGTAAAACGCCTGCGCCGCCTTGTGCTTCGCCATGAATTGCAGCAGCGCGACGCTGGCGTTCGCCGTGGTGAGATTGTTGCGCGAAAGGCCGGAGCCTTCGTCGAAATGGACATCGGCGGCGGGCAAATTATTTGTGCGCAGGAACGTTTCCAGCGCGGCCACCGCACACTCCTCGGAAGTTTTCCAAACGGGTGCATCGGCGGGGCGTAGCGTTTCGCCGGTGTGTTCAAAAATTAAATCCGTTTCCAGATTCTGCGACGGCTTCATGAAATCGCGCACCAGTTCGCGCAGCGGTGGCGAGATGACTTGGCCAATGTTTTCTTTGGCAACGATTGGTGGCGACGGCCATGCAACGACGCGCGCCGCGCCGTCCACGATAATTCCATTCTGCTGCAAGGCTTCTTTCAGAGCGGCGGTGAACCATTCTGCCGGACGCAGCACGGGCAAATCCACCGGCTCGGCTTCACCGCCAACGGGCAGTTGTCCCAAAACGTGGACGACATTTTCGCCGCGAAAACGGCGCGCCTCAATGTGCCGTGTCGCGCCATTGGTGGCGGTGGTCGTTTGGTTATCGAGCGATAAGCCGGTGAGCGGGTCAACGATTTCCAGCGCGCATTTTTCACCAACGCTTGCGGCGGGCTTAACGCGGAGCAACGTCATATTGTCGGCCAGCGTGAGCGCGGAAATTTCTGCACCCTCGGAATTTTCCAAATCCTCCACCGTCCAGCTTCCGCCCGTCGGCGGCGAACGGAAAAAAGTTGTGTCGCCAATCAAATCGCCCGTGACGCGGCGCACGCCGGCCTTTTTCAATTCAGTCACGAATGGTGAAAACAGATTCCAGAAATTTGTCCCCGCGTGCTTGGCGTTCCAGCTTGGGTCGCCGCGTCCGCTGATGACAAGGTCGCCGTGAATCGTGCCGTCGGCGTCCGGTTTGGCGGTAGCGAGAATCGGCGTGATGATTTTGTAATCCGCGCCGAGCTGGTCGAGCGCGAGCGCACCGGGATACATTTTGCTGTTCGACGCAGGACTCATCAGCCGGTCGGCGTGATGCTCAAAAATTGTTTTACCAGAGTCGAGCGAGATAACTTTCACGCCCCACAGCGCGCCGCTGAAACGCGGTTGCTCAACGTGCGCGGTGAGTTGCGCGCGCAGTTCGTCGAGTGTGTGCGCGGCGTTGGTTTCCTGTGCGCGCAAAAAATTTGCGGCGCAAAAAAACCATAGCCCGGCCAGAAAAATTACGTTGCGATGCTCCTTCATAAATTCGCGTTGCGGCGAATCTACCCGCAGCGGCAGGGTGGATGCAATGTTGAAACAGACGCTACCCCCTCGTCCTCGTTCTCGTTCTCGTCGCCGTCCTCGGTTTTGGATTTCGAGGACGAGAACGAGGACGAGGACGAGAACGGCTGGAATTGACACGCCGTTTGGCTGTGATAGCGTGGCGGAAATGGCACGGCAAAAAGGAAACGTGCAAAGAAATTGTTATCACCGCTGAAAGGCGGGATTTATTTTTTATGATCATTGGCGTCCCGAAAGAAATTAAAATTCAGGAATACCGCGTGGCGTTGCTGCCGAGCGGTGCGTATCAGCTTATCAAACGCGGACACACCGTCATCGTCGAGCGCGGCGCAGGCGTCGGTGCGGGTTATCCAGACGCAGAATATGAGACCGCCGGCGCGAAACTCGTCGCCACGCATGAAGAAGTTTTTGCGAAGGCCGACCTCATCATCAAGGTCAAGGAACCGCTGCCCGCTGAATACCCCCTGCTCCGCAAAGGACAGATTCTTTTCACCTACCTGCACCTCGCGGCCAATAAAACTTTGACCGAAGCGCTGATGAAATCCGGCGCGACGTGCATCGCTTACGAGACGATTGAAGTGAACCGCCGCCTGCCGTTGCTCGAACCGATGAGTGAAATCGCGGGACGCATGAGCGTTTTGGTCGGCGGTTATTTTCTGGCGAAACATTTTGGCGGCAGCGGGACGTTACTCGGCGGCGTGCCGGGCGTGCTGCCCGGAAAAGTGGTCGTGCTGGGCGGAGGCGCGGCGGGCGTGAACGCGGCGCGCATGGCGCAGGGTCTCGGCGCGGATGTGACCATTCTCGAAGTGGACTTGGAGCGGATGCGTTTTCTCGACATCACGCTGCACACGGCGCACACGTTGTTTTCCAGCGAGTCGCATCTGGCGGAGATTTTGCCGAGCGTGGACTTGCTCATCGGCGCCGTCCTGGTTCCCGGAGCGAAGGCTCCAAAATTGATTTCGCGCGCGATGCTGCGGCGGATGCGTCCGGGCAGCGTGCTGGTGGACATCGCGATTGATCAAGGCGGCTGCGCGGAGACGTCGCGCGCCACGACGCATGACAATCCGGTGTATGTCGAAGAAGGTGTGACGCACTATTGCGTGGCGAATATGCCGGGAGCCTATGCGCGCACGGCCACGCAGGCGTTGACGAATGTGACGTATCGTTATCTCGAAACGCTCGCCGATCACGGCGTGGACGAGGCGTGTGCGAAAAATCCCGCGCTCATCGGCGGCATCAATGTCCGCGAAGGCAAGATCACTTACAAAGCCGTCGCGGAAGCGCACGGGCTGGCGATGTGATATAATTTCCGCGTGAAGTCCGCCGCCACACAACTGTTCAGCCGCAGAGTTTTTTTCTGCGCGGCAATTTTATTTTTTGCGGTCGCCGGGACCAAGGTTTCCGCCCAGCGTCCGCTCGGCACGGATGTCTCCGGCTATCAGCCCATCATCAACTGGCAGGCCACGGAGAACGGCGGCGTCTCTTTCGCGTGGGCCAAGGCGACGGAAAGCACTACTTTCACTAGCTCGTATTTTCATTCGCAGGTGAACAACGCCCGCAACACCGGCATCTACATCGGCGCGTATCATTTTGCGCGGCCGAGTGCGAACCCGAACATCACCGGCGCGAACAGCGCGGATAGCGAGGCGAATTATTATTGGAACGTGGTCAGCAACTACGTCACTGGCAGCGGCGCGTATCTCGTGCCGATGCTGGACTGGGAGGACACCCGCGCGACCAATGGCGCGGGTTTCACCGTCTCGCAGATGTCGCAATGGGTTAATCAATGGTGCAACACCGTTTCCAACCTCGCGAAGGCAAATGGCGTCACGCTCAAGCCGGTGGTTTATACGGGCGTTTTTTATTCCCAGCCGAGCGGCGGTGCCAGCGGTTATCCGGGATTGAACACCACTGTCACCGGCTGGCCGAACTGGATCGCCGCCTACAACGGCGCGAACCCGCAGACCGGCGGGCCGTCTTCCTCCTATCCCTGGTCCACCTGGAACGTCTGGCAATACGCCGACACGAACTGGTCCGGCGGCGACTCGGATGTTTTCAAAGGCACGCTCGCCCAGTTCGCCGATTTGTTCGTCATCGGCGGCGTCGGCCTGCCGCAGCCGAACGCGCCGCAACGCGCTGCTGACACGGGTAACAACGTGACCATCAATCCCAACGCCAGCGGCACGGGCATTAAATTTCAATGGCGCTTCAATGGCACGAATCTTCCCGGCTTCACCAGCGCCACTCTCACGCTGACCAACGTGCAGACGAACAACTCCGGGCTTTATTCGGTCGTCGTCACCAATTCCGCCAGCACGCTGACCGTGACCAGCAAGCCCGTTTCGCTGCTCGTCTATCCGCCGCAGGTGACGTTGTTTGCGGACAACTTCGACGCGAACACCGCGACGAACTGGATTCAAAATAAAAGTTCCGCCGACACCGCCGCCGTTTTTAATTTTGATTACGCCTCGTCCAATTTAGGAATCCCCTCCGCGCCGAACTCCACCAACAACACCACACGCGGCCTTCAGATGAAGGCCAACCTCGCCAATACCGCCGTCGCCGCGCTCTCACTTTCACCCACGAACCAAAATTTTTCCGGCGACTACCGGCTGCGTTTCGATGCGTGGATCAACGTCAACGGCCCGCTGCCCGGTGGCCCCGGCTCCACGGAATTTCTCACCGTCGGTCTCGGCACCAGCGGCACGCGCGCCGAGTGGACCGGCAACGCCTCGGCGGACGGCTATTATTTTTCCGCCAACGGCGACGGCGGCTCCAGCGACATCGCCACCGGCACCGCCGACTTCAACGCCTACTCCAACGCCACCGTGTTCACCGTCGGCACCGGAATTTATTGGGCCGGCACGGACGCTTCCGCGCGCGGCAACACCAACGCCTACTACACCACCGTCTTTTCTAACGGCCCCGCCGCGCCCGCTGCGCAGTCGGCCAACTACCCGCAGCAGTACGGCAACCTGAACATTGGCACGTTCGGCATGGCGTGGCACGATGTCATCGTCTCCAAGCGCGGCAGCACGGTGGACTGGATTGTGGACGGCGCGCGTTTCGCCACGATTTCCAACGCCACGTTCACTGCGAGCAATGTGTTCGTCGGCTTCTGGGATCCGTTTTCGTCGCTCTCGTCGAACAACGTCATCAATTTCGGCCTCGTGGACAACGTGCGCGTGGAATCGCCCGCCGTCGCGCCGACGTTCACGTTGCAACCGTTCGCGCAAACCGTGAAGCTCGGAACGAACGTGATGTTCGCCGCCGCTGCGACTGGTTTGCCTTCACCGAATTATCAATGGCGTTTCAACGGCACGAATATTTCTGGCGCGACCAATTCCAGCTACACGCTCGCTTTTGTCGCCACGACGAATGCGGGAAATTATTCCGTCAGCGCGACCAACTTCATGGGTGTCGTCACCAGCACGAACGCCGCGCTCGCGCTCGTCGCGCCGGTCGCCGCGCAGTTCTCCGCCATCAGCGCCACCGGCAGCACGGTGCAGATTAGTTTCAGCGGCGATGCGTATTGGACTTACACCATCGAAACGTCCACCAACCTGACGAGCTGGAGCACGTTCACCAATCTGACCAGCGCCAATGGCCAGTTTGATTTCACCGCCGGTTCTAGCACCGACTCGCCGCAACAATTTTTCCGCGCCCGCGTCGGGCCGTGATTTGCCTGAATGAAATTTCTTATACGCGTTCTGTCGCTGGTCGCTCTGACGTTTGTTTCCCGCGCGGAAAATTTTGACATCCTCATCCGCCACGGCCTCGTCGTGGATGGCTCGGGCAATCCCGGCTATCACGCGGACATCGCGGTGAAAGACGGCCGCATCGCCGCCATCGGCAAGATTTCCGGCACAGCCACGGAGGAAATTGATGCCACCGGCCTCGTGGTGGCACCCGGCTTCATTGATGTTCACACGCACGCAGACGACGTCGCGAATTTTCCACTCGCAGAAAATTTTCTCCGCATGGGCGTGACCAGCCTCGTCGTCGGCAACTGCGGCTCGTCGGATTTGGACATTGCCAAACTTTTTTCTAGCATCGAAAAGAAACAAGTTTCCCTCAATGTCGCCTCGCTCATCGGCCACAATTCCGTCCGCGAAAAAGCGATGGGCGGCAGCTTTGATCGCGAGCCGACGACTGCCGAGCGCACGAAGATGAAAACTATTGTGCGTCAGGCGATGCAGGACGGCGCAGTGGGGCTTTCCACCGGCTTGATTTATCGCCCCGGAACTTTTTCTGGTTCGGATGAAATCGTGGAACTCGCCAAGGAGATTGCGCCGTTCGACGGCATTTACACGAGCCACATGCGGCATGAGGATTACCGGATTGATTCCGCACTCGACGAAGTTTTTCACGTCGCGCGCGAGGCGCATGTGCGCGCGGAGGTTTCCCACATCAAGCTCGGCGGCGAACGCGCGTGGGGTCAGGCTTCGCGTGTGCTTAGCCGCATCGAAGCCGCGCGTGCCGAAGGACTGGACATCACGCAGGATCAATACGCCTACACCGCTTCCAGCACGTCGCTCTCGCAGTTGATTCCCGACCGCGCGTTCGATGGCGGCAAGAAAAAATTTCTATCACTCATCGCCGACCCGGCGGAGAAGGCGAAGCTCGCCGACGAAATGAAAGAGAAAATCCACAGCCGGGGCGGAACCAATTTTGCCTACGCCGTTATTGCGCACTACGCGCACGACCCGTCGCTGGATGGATTAAGCCTCGTCGCTGCGGCAAAAAAATTGCGCGGAGCAGACACGCTGGATGATCAAATTGAAACCATTTTGGAGATTGAAAAAAACGGCGGCGGCTCCGGCGTATTTCACGGAATGAATGAAGCCGACTTGGAAATTTTCATGCAACATCCCAACACGATGTTTGCGAGCGATAGCGGCAGCCGCGATTTCGGCAAGGCCGTGCCGCATCCGCGCGGCTACGGCAACAATGCCGTCGTCCTCGGCCACTACGTCCGCGAACTGAAAGTGCTGCGGCTCGAGGACGCCATCCGCAAGATGACCAGCCTGCCGGCGAATACTTTTCACTTTTCCAATCGCGGCCAGTTGCGCGCAGGTTGGGCGGCAGACATCACGATTTTTGACCCGGCGACGGTGAATTCATCCGCGACCTTTGAAAGCCCGCATCATTATGCGGAAGGAATTCCTTTCGTGCTGGTCAATGGCGTCACGGTCATCAAAAACAGCAGCCACACCCGCGCGCGTCCGGGACAAGCCTTGCGCCACACCACCCCAACTCCGCAATAATTTTTCCCACGGGCGGACGTTGGTGGCGAGCTGGCGGTTGAATTTCTGAAGCGGAGCAGGAGATTGAAATGGCTGTCCGACATGGATTCGAACCATGACAAAGGCCTCCAAAGAGCCTTGTGCTACCATTACACCATCGGACAAGCGCTCGCAAAATAACCATTTCGCCGCGCCTTCGCAAAACTAAAATCACCACGCCGGATTTTTAATTCTCCAGCAGAAATGCCTCGAGCTGCGTCGCGTGGATGACGTTGTGACGGAGGCGGAGACGTTCGTGAACTTCAGGCTGAGGTCGCCCCATGGATTTTGCTCAAACAGCCGTCGAGGGACTGAAATGTTTACAACCGCCAACGAACTTGCGGACGAGCCGTCCGCGCTCCAAAGAAAAAACGCGGCGGAGATTTCTCTCCGCCGCGTTTGCGAATTTAATTTTTTGATGGTGGCCGTCCGCAAGGACTCAATAACCGCCCATGCCGCCCATGCCGCCCATGTCACCGCCGCCGTGACCGTGACCGCCGGCTGCCGGCTTGTCTTTTTCCGGCATATCGGTGATGAGGCATTCGGTCGTGAGCAAGAGGCCCGCGATGGAGGCCGCGTTCTGCAAGGCAGAGCGCGTGACTTTCTTCGGGTCAACCACGCCGGCTTTCACGAGGTCTTCGTAATTGCCCGTCGCGACGTTGTAACCTTCGTTGCCCTTGGACTTACGGACCTTGTCCACGATCACGCTGCCTTCTTCACCTGCGTTCGCGGCGAGCGAGCGGAGCGGAGCTTCCACGGCGCGCTTGATGATGCCGACGCCGATGGCTTCGTCCTCGTTCGAGGTCTTGACGGCTTCGATGGCCGGGATGCAGCGGATGAGCGCCACACCACCACCAGCAACGATGCCTTCTTCGACCGCCGCGCGGGTGGCGTGCAACGCGTCTTCCACGCGCATTTTCTTTTCCTTCATTTCGGATTCGGTCGCGGCTCCGACGTTGATGACAGCCACGCCGCCCGCGAGTTTCGCGAGACGTTCCTGCAATTTTTCACGATCGTAATCGCTCGTGGTTTCTTCGATCTGGCGGCGAATCTGATTCACGCGGCCCTGGATTTCGCTGTTCTTGCCGCCACCTTCGACGATGGTCGTGTTTTCTTTGTCAATGATGACGGTCTTGGCGCGGCCGAGGTCGGTGAGTTCCACCGTCTCGAGCTTGATGCCGAGGTCTTCGGTGATGAACTTGCCGCCGGTCAACACCGCGATGTCTTCCAACATGGCTTTGCGGCGATCGCCGAAGCCCGGTGATTTCACCGCGCAAACATTGATCGTGCCGCGCAATTTATTCACGACGAGAGTCGCGAGCGCTTCGCCTTCGACTTCTTCGGCGACAATCAAGAACGGCTTGCCCGCGCGCGCGGCTTTTTCAAGCAACGGCAAAAGCTCTTTCAAGTTGCTGATCTTCTTTTCAAAAATCAGGATGTAAGGATCTTCCATCTTCACTTCCATCGTCTCGGCGTTCGTGACGAAATACGGCGAGAGATAGCCCTTGTCGAACTGCATGCCTTCAACCACATCGAGCGTCGTCTCGATGGACTTCGCTTCTTCCACCGTGATCGTGCCGTCTTTGCCGACCTTGTCCATCGCGTCCGCAATTTTGTCGGCGATTTCGTAATCCCAGTTCGCAGAAACTGCGGCGACCTGCTTGATTTCTTCCTTGTCCTTAACCTTCTTGGAGATCTTGGCGAGCTGCTCAACGGCGGCTTCGACAGCCTTGTTGATGCCGCGTTGGATGCCAATCGGGTTCGCACCGGCGGTGACGAACTTCAAGCCTTCGCGATAAATCGCTTCAGCGAGAACCGTTGCCGTCGTCGTGCCGTCACCGGCGATGTCGCTGGTCTTGCTCGCGACTTCGCGGACCATCTGCGCGCCCATGTTTTCGTAAGGGCATTCGAGTTCGATTTCCTTCGCGACCGTGACACCGTCCTTGGTCACCGTCGGGGAACCGAATTTTTTGTCAATGACCACGTTGCGGCCTTTCGGTCCGAGCGTGGCGACCACGGCGCGGGAAAGTTTCTGCACACCGCGGAGCAACGCCTGGCGCGCTTGTTCGTCGAATACTAATTGTTTGGCTGCCATAATTTTTCTTTAGTTAATTTTTATTGGTTAATGTTTTGGTGGTAGGGCTGACCTGCTGGTCAGCCAGCGGCGCAGCAGCGCCGCCCTACCGGTTAAATCAGTCCAAGATCGCGATCAAATCGTCCGAGTTGAAAATCTTGTATTCCTTGCCGTCAATCTTGATTTCCGTGCCGCCGTATTTGGAGACGAGCACGCGGTCGCCCTTCTTCACTTCAAACGCCACGCGTTTGCCGTTTTCGTCCAGCTTGCCGGTGCCGAGCACGACGACGATGCCTTCCTGCGGTTTCTCTTTGGCGGTATCGGGGATGATGATGCCGCCCTTTTTGACTTCCTTCTCTTCGACGGCTTCCACGAGGATGCGGTCGCCGAGCGGTTTGATGTTCAGTGCCATACTATTTTTGTTTTGGTTGTTTGTTTTGTTGACTGCTTAATTAACTCCCGATCCGCACTCGCGGCGGGAAAATTTTCAGAAGAATAAAATTTCAGCCGTTCACCGTCGTCGCGAAAAATTCTTTGACGAACTTATACTTGCCGGACTTTTTCATTTTCTCCTGCATTTTCATGTAATGCTCGCCCAGCCGGCGCGTGTCGTGGCCATGCGCAGCGGAAATCTCGTGCCGGGCGCGGCGCACCTCGGTCACAATCGGATCATCAGATTCAGTCTTCATTGTTTGACTCCATTCTTAACAGTTCAAACGGCGTGAACAGCCGGGGAATGTGCAAGTGCATCTTCGTGTTCAACGACTCAATATGCTCGGCCTTGCGCGGATTGACAATGTGCCTGCAATTCCAGCTTAAAAGCATATCGCACTTCGCCACCGAAGCGAGCGCCAAGTGCATCGCATCCCCGCGCGGGTCGCCCGGCATCACCTTGTTGGCGATGTAAGCATCCACCACGTCCAGCACGCGCGGCGTGATTTCCAAAAGCGGCAGTGCGGCGATCATCGCCACCTTTTCCTTTTGCAGCGGATGTTTTCCGCGCTGCAATTCCTCAAGCACCGCCACGCTGCTGACCAGTTGATAACCCTTGCGCCAGTGATCCCACCAATCGCGCGTCCATTTGCTCAAGACCTGCAACTCCGCGTCCTTGCGCGAGTTGAAATAATAACTCGGAATCGTCGTCTCGATGTAAATGGTTGGCTTCACTTTTAATTCCAACGCGCTCCGGGGAAAGCCGCGCCCGCCGTTTTGTCCCGCAGGGACGGATGAGAATAGCCCGGCGTTTTAACGCCGGGTGGCGATGCAAAATGATTTAAGTCCCGGCTTGTCGCGGCGAAGCGCAGCGAAGACGGAAGGGACGACCGGAATGGACGGTGCGAACGGAGCGCGGACGGCTCGTCCGCGAGTTCGCCTGAAAATGTTGCAACACGCGGACG
>JANOBC010000442.1:0-1909 GCA_031411455.1 Limisphaerales bacterium | reverse complement strand
GGATTTCCGCCGCCACCTTGCTCAAGCCCGAGTTTACAAACCGCCCCGCGATGTTCTCCTGCGTCGTGCGACACGTTTGAACAATCAAGTCGGCATTTAAGTGGCGATACATGGCGGGAGATCGTGATGACTAAACCAGTTTCTTCAACCGGGCATCCGCCGCGAGCCGCTTGACCAGTTCCTTGATTTTTTGCGCCTGCGATTTGTGGGCGAGGAGAACGGCGTCGTCCGTCTGCACGAGAATGGAATCGCGCAATCCGACCACGCAGATCGGTGTGCGGTTCTTGGTGCGCGCGTCGTAGATGATATTCCGAGCCGCGTCCACATGGATAAAATCCGCCACGGCGGCGTTGCCTTCGGGGTCTTGCTTGACGTGCCGCGCGAGCGCCGGCCACGCGCCGAGGTCGTCCCATTCAAACGCGCCGTCCGCGCAGATGACGTTCTGGGCTTTTTCCATGAGCGCAAAATCAATCGAGATTTTTTTGATGTCTGGATATTCCTTCGCCAAAACTTTTGCGAGCTTGGCGGGATTGTTTGCGACCTTGAACCAGCGCTGGCACGCGGCGAACATTTCTGGCTGATGTTTCTCCAGCCCGTTCGTGACCGTGATGAAACTCCAGACGAACATCCCCGCGTTCCAGCGATACTGCCCGCTGTTCACATATTCCAACGCGGTTTCGTAATTTGGTTTTTCAACGAAGCGCTCGGCTTTGAAGAACGTCGTCTTGGTTTTCTTCGCGCCAGAGACGGGCGGGAGCACGTTGCCGGTCTGGATGTAGCCGTAGCCTGTCGCGGGTTCGGTGGGCTTGATGCCGATGGTGACAATCGCTTGTCCTTTGGCGGCGACATCGAACGCATCACTCAAGACTTGCTGAAATTTTTTTGCATCAGGAATGACGTGATCCGCTGGCAACACGGCCATCACGCCCGTGGTGGAACGCGCCCCGACGAGCGCCGCGCCAAGCGTGACCGCAGCGCAAGTATCACGGCCCATCGGTTCGGCGACGACGTTGTCCTTCGGCAGCTTGGGCAATTGTTTCCGCACCTCGGCGACCTGCGCGGTGTTGGTGATGATGAAAATATTTTTCGCCGGCACGAGCGGCAGCACGCGGTCCACGGCCTGCTGGAGAAAGGAGCGTTTGCCGAGCAGCGTGAGCAATTGCTTGGGCATCTTCTCGCGGCTCAACGGCCAGAAACGCTCGCCGCGTCCCCCAGCCATGATAACGACGAAACGGTCTTTAATGTCGGTCTTTGTTTTTGCGCTCATAAATTTTTTAGAGTGGCTTTTCTTCAATTCGGTAACAAAGGGTGGCACGATTTATTAGTCGCGTGCGTGCCCTAAATTAAAACCATTTTTCTCCCAAAATAAATAATCGCCACGATTCTTAAAAAGAGATTCGACCAAATCAGTGAAACTTTTGGCAACCACTTTTGAATCTCCATGCCCGTAAACTTCCCAGAAGCCGTCATAGCAGAAGCCACTTTTTGCAACATTCAGATCAATTGCAATTATTTCATTGGGATTATTTATGGATCTGGCCACAACATACCAACCAGAAGATTCATCAGCATCGTATTCGGCTTTGTGTTTAAGATAATACCCCCCAAGAACCACTGGGTTTGCAGGCACAAACTCCTCTGGGGACACGATTCTAAAGCCGTAACTTGTATTTGGAAACAATTCAAGTCCGCCACAAATTTTGTAAAACGCCTGAACATCTTTCGGCAGTTTTACACCGCTAACCAATGCTTGAGGCAGACCGCATGGCGGAGACATCCGACAGTTAGGGTCGCTCGCAATTTTTTTGATTAGCTCACCAATCTTCATATCAACTTCCGCCAAGGCAGTTCAAACGCGCTAAATTGTTTTCACCGCATCAGCCAGCGACTTCACGAACGCGCCGACTTT
>JANOBC010000441.1:0-2390 GCA_031411455.1 Limisphaerales bacterium | reverse complement strand
CAAGACAACATGGAAATCGGAAAATCGCTCTACGACGCTGAAGGCGCGAAGATCGTTCCCGAACTGCTGGCGAAGGCCAAAGCCAAGGGCAAGCAAGTGCATCTACCAGTGGACTGGGTGACGGGCGACAAGTTCGGCCCCGATGCGAATGTCGGTAGCGCGACGCTGGCGAGCGGAATTCCCGCTGGCTTGGAAGGCATGGATGCCGGCCCGGAATCATCCAAGCAATTCGCGGCGGTCATCGCCCGCGCCAAGACGATCATCTGGAACGGACCTCCCGGCGTGTTTGAATTTCCTCCGTTTGAGAAAGCCACCAAAGCGATGGCCGATGCTATCGTGGCGGCGACTGCGGCTGGTGCGACCACGGTCGTCGGTGGCGGCGACACCGCGACGGCGGCGAAGAAATTCGGCGCGGACAAGAAAGTTTCCCACACCTCGACCGGCGGCGGTGCGTCGCTGGAATTCCTCGAAGGCAAAGTGCTGCCCGGCGTGGCGGCGTTGTCGGAAAAATGAATTTAACGCAAAGGCGCAAAGACCCGAAGACGCAAAGTTAAAACAGATTTCCTCTGAGCCTTTTGCCCTTGGCGTCTTTGCGTTGAAAAAAGTTATGACCGAGAACGAAATCAGCAAGGTCATCGTGGATGCGGCGATTGAAGTTCATCGCGAACTGGGCGGGCCGGGTTTGCTGGAGAGTGTTTATGAAGAAGCGTTGGTGGAAGAACTGACGCGACGCGGTTTGAAAGTGGAGCGGCAGTTGCAGGTGCCGATCATTTACAAAGGTAAACAGCTTGCCAGTCCGCTGCGCCTTGATTTGAAAGTGAACGGGCTGGTGCTGGTAGACAACAAAGCGGTGACCGATTGGAATCCAATCTTTGAAGCGCAGATGTTGACCTATCTGCGGCTGACGGGACTGAAGCTGGGTTTGGTCATCAATTTTGGTGAGCGGTATGTGAAGAACGGGATTCACCGTGTGGTGAACGGCCTGTAAAAAACTTTGCGTCTTTGAACCTTTGCGCCTTTGCGTTAAAATTTTTGAAACATGAATAAAGAAAGAAAATTGATTATTGCGGGCAACTGGAAGATGAACAAGACGGTCGCCGAGGCGCTGGCCTTGGTCGAAGACCTCAAGCGCGACCTCACGGGCGTGAAGGAAGTGGACATCGTCATCGCGCCGCCGTTCACCGCGTTGAGCGAAGTGTCCAAGGCGACGCTCGACTCGAACATCCGTCTCGCAGGACAGAACATGAGCGAGAATAATTTTGGCGCGTTCACCGGCGAAATTTGCGCGGGCATGTTGAAAGAATTTTCCGTGCGCTACGTCATTCTCGGCCACAGCGAACGCCGCCAGTTTCAAAAAGAATCCGACGCGCTCATCGCGAAGAAAGCCGCGGCGGCTTTCGCTGCTTCATTGAAGCCCATCGTCTGCATCGGCGAAACGCTCGCCGAACGCGAAGGCAATCTGACTGAAAAAGTTTTGGAAACGCAGGTGCGCGGCAGCCTCGCTGGACTCACGAAAGAACAGATGGTTGAAACCGTCGTGGCCTACGAACCCGTCTGGGCGATCGGCACCGGTAAAACCGCGAGCACGCAGCAGGCGCAGGACGCCCACGCTTTTATCCGCAAGACACTCGCGGCGATGTTTGACGATGCGACCGCGAAGAAAGTTCGCATTCAATACGGCGGTAGCGTGAAGCCGGCGAACGCGAAAGAGTTGATGAGCCAGCCTGACGTGGACGGCGCGCTCGTCGGCGGTGCTTCGCTTGAAGCGAGAAGTTTTGCTGACATCATCAAAAATTCCATTTAACCTAATAACACTATGAGTTTCTTTGCAGGCCTTTTGACATTCGTGCTCATCATCAATTGTATGATGCTGATTGGTTTAGTTTTGATTCAGTTGCCCAAGAAGGACGCGGGCGCGGGTCTCGCGTTCGGTGCGGGCGCGGCGGACGCGCTCTTCGGCGCGGGTTCCGGCAACGCGCTGACCACGATCACCAAATGGGCGACCGTGGCTTTCCTCGTGATGTGCCTCGCGCTCGGCATGATGATGGAGTCCATCAATGGCAAGAGTGACGCCACGGACTTCATGAAAAAAGTTCAGCAGAAGCAGTCCCAAGTTCCGGCGGCGACGCCAATTCCCGCCGCTGCGCCGACGCCGCAGGCAGCCGCTACAATTCCGGCCGCAATTCCGGCCGCTGCCGTTGTTTCCACGAACACTGCGAAGTAAAATTCAATTTCACGAAAACGCCCGCTGGATTTTCCAGCGGGCATTTTTATTGGAGTGAAAGTTTGGCGCGGATTTAACAATTTTCGTGGCTGCCCGAAAGTTTGGGGTAGGAGATCTGCGCGACAGCGTCTTGGAGTGCGGCAGTCCTCTGCCGCTTTGGCACCGC
>JANOBC010000440.1:0-4144 GCA_031411455.1 Limisphaerales bacterium | reverse complement strand
GACCTCGTCATCGAGGATTCGCCGGTAAAAAGTGGCGGGAGTGGCGGGGCTCGAACCCGTAACCTCTGCCGTGACAGGGCAGCGCTCTAACCAATTGAGCTACACCCCCGCGTAGGGGGACGCAGACATTAGGAGGCCGGTCTGGCCGCGTCAACGGTGAAGTAAGTCCGAATCGGGCGTCGGGCGCAAATCAGTTTTTGGCAGGGTCGGGCGGTTGGGCGTGCGGGAACAGCAGTTCCCAGCGACCGTTGCGCCGGAAGGTTTCCAGACACAGCAATGCCTCGTCCCCGATCGGCAGCAATTCTCATTATGCCGGATGGGGTTGGGAACGCGGGGTTGGGGCGGGATGAAAATGGAGGTCTGACCGGGGGTGCTGGAAGTGATCCAGCGCGCCTGCCCCCGTGCCCACACCCCGGACCCGCCTCCATATCATCCATCATCGCCCACGCCACCCCAACCCATCCGCATAATGTGAATTGCTGGTGAATTGCTGCCCAAGCTTGACGGGTGGGCGGGGCGATTCCACGCTGCGGTAATGGTGCTCGTCATCGATAATTATGATTCCTTCACCTACAACCTCGTACAGTACCTGGGCGAGTTGAAGGTGGATTTGCAGGTGCATCGCAACGATCAGATCACGCTTGAGCAGGCGCGCGCGCTCAAGCCCGAGCGCATCCTCGTCTCGCCGGGGCCGTGTTCGCCGCGCGAAGCCGGCTTGTCCAACGACGTGATCCGCACGTTTGCCAATGAAGGGGTGCCGATTTTTGGCGTCTGCCTTGGGCATCAGTGCATCGGGCACACCTTCGGCGCGAAGGTGGTGGTGAATTATCGCATGATGCATGGCAAGACCTCACCGATTAAGCACAACGGAAAAGATTTGTTCGCGGGAATGCCGAATCCATTTCTCGCCACGCGGTATCACTCGCTCGTCATCAAGCGCGACACTTTGCCGCCGGAATTAGAAATCACTGCCGAGACCGAGGAGGGCGAAATCATGGGCGTGAAACACAAGACGCTGCCGATCTGGGGCGTGCAATTCCATCCCGAAAGCATCCTTACGGAGAATGGCCGGACGATTCTGAAAAACTTTTTGAAGTTGAAGTGAAGCTGCGGAGCAGCGACCGACAATAGCCCACGGCTTTAGCCGTGGGTTTTTTGTTTCGGAATGAAAAGTCCCGGAGGGACGGCAGATTCTTTCGTCCCTCCGGGACTTGTGATTTTCTTGGAAGCAACCCACGGTTAAAACCGTGGGCTATTTTCTTTTGTCGCTGTGCGACGGGAATAAAAAAACGCGCCGATTTTATTCGGCGCGTTCTGTTTTGAAATGTAGGAGACGACGTAAGGAGTCTCTAATTTTTCTTAATTTGAGCCTCGTCACCTCGGCTCCTGCTGGAATTAATACTTCACCGCGTTCCAGTTCACCACATTCCAGAACGCCTTCAGGAACTCCGCGCGCTTGTTCTGGTATTTGAGATAGTAGGCGTGTTCCCACACATCGCAGCCGATGAGCGGGGTGCCTTCGCAACCGGCCACGGCTTTGCCCATGAGCGGATTGTCCTGGTTCGGCGTGGAAGCGATCTCCAGCTTGCCGTTGTTCGCGATGAGCCAGACCCAGCCGCTGCCGAAGCGACCGATGCCCGCCGCCTCGAACTTCGCCTTGAAATCATCGAAGCTGCCGAACGTGGCCTTGATGTCGTCCGCGAGCTTGCCCGTGGGCGCGCCGCCGGCGTTCGGGGCGAGGATGCTCCAGAAGAAAGAATGGTTCCAATGACCGCCGCCGTTGTTGCGGACGGGGCCGCGGATGGCGTCGGGCACCACGCTCAAATCCTTGATGATCTGCTCGAGCGACTTGGCCTCGATCGCGGCGTTGCCGGCGATGGCCTTGTTCAGGTTGTCCACGTAAGCCTTGTGATGACGGCCGTGATGGATCTCCATCGTGAGCGCGTCGAAGTGGGGTTCAAGAGCCGCCTTGTCGTAAGGCAATGCCGGAAGTTCGTGTGCCATAGTTTTACTTTAATTGTTAAATGTTGACCGAATCGTGTCGGGGAAATTGCTTCACCAGCGGATAAAATGCAAGAGCGGACAGCGGTTGACCATCAGGTGAAATACGGAGGGCGGCGCTTAATTTTTCAGGGGCAACACCCTCGCGCGGGCGCGGGCTTCATCGAGAATGATCAATGCGCCTTTTTCCAAGTCCGGTTGAAACTGATGAAGCGCGTTGACCACGAGCTTGCCGATGGCTGTTGGCGTCACGTCTTGGGTGCGGACTTGAATCACACTTGGCCCTTCCGCTTGTGTGAGTGCCAGAATGGAACCGAAATCCAGATCATGCGTGAAGACAATGTGCTGGTTCTCCTTTGCCCAAGCCATGATTTCAGAATCGGCGGCGCGAGGATTGCCGACCTTTGACCAGTGAACCGCCTCCCAACCGTCTTCCTTGAGTGCCGCCACCCATTCGGGCGACAGGTTCATGTCCACCAGCAGCTTCATGCCGGCAGGAGCGCCAGTTCAACTTCCTCCGCCCGCCACGCCGCATATTTCAACGCCTGCATGATGTCTTCCGCTTCGAGATATGGATACAGCTTGAGGATTTCCGCGTGTGCATGGCCCGTGGCAACCAGTCCCGCGATGGTTCCCGCCGTGACGCGCAAGCCCCGGATGCAAGGCCGTCCGCCCATGACCTCTGGGTTCAACGTGATTCGATCCAGCGATTTCATGAAGGCAAAGTGTGCCACGCTCGGACAAAATGCAAGAGCGGACAAGCGGTTGACCATCAGGTGAAATACGGAGGGCGGGGAAATCCGGCGTTTTTATTTGCCAACGAAACGAAGCGGCTTAAAAGTAAGAGCAAGCCGTAGCATGAAAATTTCATCACCAGTTCCAAAACTGAAACGCCATGCCTTTACGTTGATTGAACTGCTGGCGGTGGTAGTCATTCTATTTTTTCTGATGGCAATTCTTCTCCCTATAAATCCAAGACCGGGGCGTGGGTATAAAGTAATGAAGGCAAAAACCGAGATGGCTGACCTCGCGAACGCTATTCAAGCATACAAATCTGAATATGGCCGGTATCCGATTCCGACGAATGTTGAAACCGCAGCTTTGGCGCGTGGAGAAGATTTGACGATTGGCGGCCCGATGCTCAATGCGATTCTTGAATCGGGAGCAAGCACACCTTTGAATGCCGACGTGGTGGCGATACTCATGGATCTCTCGAAATCTCCCGACGGAACATCAACGGTCAACAGCGACCACAGCTTGAATCCAAAGCAGGTCAAGTTTCTTAACGCAAAATTTATCGGCGACACAAATAGTCCGGGCGTAGGCAATGATATGGTCTATCGCGATCCGTGGGGACATCCCTACATCATCAGCATGGATTTGAATGGGGACGATCGATGTCATGATGCGTTTTACCAGAGGCATTTGGTCTCCAGAAATGACGGCTGGATCGGTTTCAATGGCCTAGCCAATCTTTCAGACACGAACGGAGCCAGCAATCTGTTTGAACTTCATGGGCACGTCATGGTTTGGTCTTTCGGCCCAGATGGAAGGGCAGACGCTTCAAAGCCCGCCAACTCGCCGCCAAACAAAGACAATGTTGTCAGTTGGCAATGACTTTCATTATCGGCGCGCCCGGTAGAACAGGGCGGCACGGGTGGAAGCGTTGCTGTCGGTCACGTTCAGCGGATTGTTCGTGAGCGTCAGGTTGGCCACCGGCTGCCAGTTGAGGAGGTTGGTGGAGCTTTCCAAAATAAAATTGTCGCCGAGCGCGCTGTTCAGTGTGAGCGCGATGCTGCCATCCGGCTGCTGCGTGATGGCTTGGATGTTTATCGGCGGCGAAAGATTTTCCACGCGCACGTTGTCGAAGATCACGAAGCTGTCGCGCGCGGGGCTGGCGATGGAGCTGAACGGGTCCATCAGGCCGAGCATGATGTCGCCGTCCTTGAAGCCGGAGTTGTTTGTGCGTTGCGCGATGACCGTGCCGTCCATGAGCCACACGATGACGTTATTCGTCTGGCGGATTTCCACCTCGACCCAGTTTTTGCCCGGCGAGTTGGGAGTCTCGAAACGCGTGGCGGGAAACAAAGGTTGATAAATGGGAGCAAGGTTGTTCGAGGCGCTCATGCCGGTGCTGCCGGTG
>JANOBC010000439.1:0-5190 GCA_031411455.1 Limisphaerales bacterium | reverse complement strand
GCCAAACATTGCCAGAACCAGTCCGAGGGCTAGAGCTTGTCTGGTGTATTTCATTTGATAGATATTACGTCCGGCTTGAAACTTTGGATGCATCATAAATTTATTTCCTCGCTCCAGCCGGCCACTCCTGAGGCGCGGCTACACCATATATTTTCGGCTGCGCCGGGTGATACGGCGGACAATGATGGCCGCCGTCCACCAGACGATAATCCGGTTTCAAGGACGAATTTTTCGTGGTGTGATTTGTTTTCGCCGGAGGCTTGAGCGCGGGGTGGGGAGGCGACGGCATTGCGGCACGGCTTACATTCATAACGGTGATGAGGGCGCAAAGGGCGACAATTTTTTTCCATCGGAGGGAAATACTAGGAACGTTGTGGCTCGCTCGCTATGGGGTAAAATCCTGCTGTGTTTGCGCGGCGGTAGTTGTCAACGGCACGGATTTGATTATCTTCCCGTCATGCCTGATTTTATTCACGCACGGCAAAACAGTTTTGCGAACCTCTGGATACTCATTCCCATCTGCATCCTGCGCGGCGCTTTGTCCGGACTGGAACTTGGCCGCTCGAAAATTTTGACGGCAATTATTTTATCCGCCGCGCTGCTGGCGCGCGGCGGGGAAATCAATTTCATCCCGGCGGATCTGTCAGGGCAGACGTTCGCGCATGACCCGTCCACCATCGTTCGCGACGGCACAAATTTTTTCATGTTCGGCACCGGGCCGGGCATCCGCACCAAGTCATCGCCGGATTTGATCCATTGGTCAAACGGGGGAACGGTTTTCTCACATCCGCCCGCGTGGTCGAAAAATGTCGCGCCCGGCTTCGACGGTTTCATCTGGGCGCCGGATGTCGTGCGCGTGAACGGTAAATTTTTTCTCTACTACTCCGTCAGCGCGTTTGGCAAGCAGACTTCCGCCATTGGACTCGTCACGAACGCGACGCTGAATCCGGCGGCCACGAATTTTCTCTGGCACGACGTGGGCATTGTCATCCAATCCACGAACGGGATGCGGTTCAATACGATTGACCCCAGTGCATTTCTCGATCTTGACGGGCGGCTGTGGCTGGCATTCGGCTCGTATTGGCAGGGAATTTTCCTGACCGAACTCAACCCGCACACCGGCCTGCGCCTCGACACCAACGCGCCGCAACTGCTTGCGTGGAATCATTCCATCGAAGCCGCCTGCCTGACGCGGCATGAAAAATTTTATTATCTCTTCGTCAACTGGGGTCAATGCTGCAAGGGCACGAACAGCACCTACGAAGTCCGCGTCGGCCGCGCGGAAAAAATCTCCGGCCCCTATCGCGACCGCGCTGGCAACGACCTCGCCACCGGTGGCGGCTCGTCGTTTTTGCAAACTGCTGGAAAATTTTTCGGCCCCGGCCACATCGGCATCATTGACGACGGCAGCACGAACGGTGCAACGCAATTCAGCTATCATTACTACGACGCCGAAACGCGCGGACGCTCGCGCTTCGCCATCGCCAAGATTAATTGGTCGAGCGGCTGGCCGGTGGCGGTGCGGTAGTGGCCAACGCATCACACCCGCAAGTGTTAGTCGCCCCACCAAGCTGACTATCTGGCAAAAATTGGCGCGAAGTTTTTTATTCTTTATCTGTGTTTCATCTGTGCAAATCTGTGGCTGAAATTTATGGCAAAGGAAATTCAACTCAAACTCAAGGAAAGCGACCAAGCCCCGACCTTCACAGTCGCCACCAGCGGCGGCGGGAAAATATCCCTCGCCGACTATCTCGGCAAAAATGTCATCCTCTACTTCTATCCACGCGATGACACGCCGGGTTGCACGAAGGAAGCGTGCGCCTTCCGCGATGGCTTTGCTGACTTCAAGAAAAAGGGCGCAGTCATCTTCGGCGTCAGCCCCGACTCCGTGAAGTCGCACGACAAGTTCGTGGAGAAATTCAAACTGCCCTTCACGCTGCTCGCGGATGAGGACAAGAAAATCGTTGAAGCCTACGGCGTGTGGGGCGAAAAAAGTTTCATGGGTAAAAAATATTTAGGCGTTTATCGCGTCACGTTCCTCATCGGTCCCGACGGCAAGATCAAAAAAATCTGGCCGACCGTAAAGCCGGAGGAACACGCGGCGGAAGTGCTCGCCGCGCTGTAGTCGCCGCAACGAATTGCATGGTCAAATTTTTAATCCATCGCCCCAAGTGGATTGTTGTCATCGTCGGCATCCTGATTTTTTGGCTGACGCAGAACGAGTGGCTCACCCAGTCGCACCTCTGGCAGAAGGCGGATGGGGCATTGATTGACCGGCGCTATTTGCTTCGCGAAGAAATCCGCCCCGACCCAAACATCAAGCTCATCGGCCTGGGCACGACATCGTTCCAGCTCGACTCGCTGTCACCGGAGGAAATCGCCGCGTCACCCACGTTGCAAAAGATGCAGCAACCGTGGCCGTGGGATCGCAGCGTGTATGCCGCGATTCTGGAAAAGCTCATGGCCGCGGGCGCGAAGGTGGTGATGTTTGATTTTGTGTTCGCCAGTGAAACGGAGGGCGATGTTGTTTTTGCGAAGGCGTTGAAAAAATACAAGGATCGCGTGGTCATCGGCGAAATGCTCGCGGATGAAGAAGGTGCCACGGGCAAGACAAAGAAGTTGACCACGCCCAACCAACGCCTGCTTCAGCCGGGCACGGAATCCGTCGTGGGCCTTGTCAACATCTGGACGGACACGGATGACATCATCCGCCGCGCGCGTTACCTGACTTCCATTGAACGTGAGACGGCGGAAACTGCCGGCCTCGATCCGCGCATGGCCGCGCTCCTAAAAAAATCCATCCACGCGGGAAAAATCGCCGACAACCTGCATCACATCACAACGCGCGTCGCTAAAAAATTCAAAGGTGAAATTTCTACGCCGTCGCCGGAGACTAAAACCTTCATCAACTTTCAAGGGCCAGCCACGACCTACCGCGCGTGGCCGGTGGAAAATATGTTCGTGGACGCCCTCTGGCAGCAGCCGCCGTTCAAAGGCGGACTGGCGGTCTCGAACAAAATTGTCATCGTCGGTCCGATGGCGGAAATCTTTCACGACGTCCACGCCACGCCGTTCGGCGAGACGCCGGGGCCGGAAATTCAGGCGCAGATGCTCG
This sequence comes from Limisphaerales bacterium, assembly GCA_031411455.1. Lineage (GTDB taxonomy): Bacteria > Verrucomicrobiota > Verrucomicrobiia > Limisphaerales > UBA11358 > UBA11358. The sequence continues at coordinate 2,075 of JANOBC010000439.1, read as the reverse complement.
CCGCGCTACTACAAGGCGAATGGCTCACCGAAACTTCTGACCGAACCAACTTCTGTCTCGCGCTCGGCGCGGTGGTGCTGGCGCTGCTCGTCTGTCTGGGAATTCCGCAGGCGTTGCTAAAAGGATTGCTGCTCGTTGGGGCGACCGTGGCGTTACTCGTCGCGTGCCAGTTTGCGTTCACGAACGGCAACGTCGTCGTCTCAATGATGCCGCCGCTGTTCTGTCTCGTCGCCACTGGCGCGTTTGGAATTATTTTTGAATACACGATGGAGCAGCTCGACAAGCGGCGTTATCGCAACGTCCTTGATCGCTACGTTTCCAAAAATGTCGCCAAGACCATTCTCGACGACCGCCGCTCATTCGTGGAAGCGCTCAAAGGCCGCAAGCAGCCGGTGACGGTTTTGTTCTCTGACATTCGCGGCTTCACGACGATGACAGAGAAGGCTGACGCGGACAAACTCGTCGCGCAGCTCAATGAATATTTCGCGGACATGGTCGGCAGTGTTTTGAAAAACCAAGGCACGCTGCAAAAATTTATCGGCGACGCCATCATGGCGGTCTGGGGCGACACGCACACCCACGGCAACGCCGCCGACGCGCGCGGCGCGGTGACGACGGCGCTCCAAATGCGCGGCGCGCTGGCGAAGCTCAACCACGGCTGGAAAGAAAATTCCGACCGCATCCATCTGTCCATCGGCGTGGGCGTGAACCACGGCGAAGTTATCGTCGGTAACGTCGGCCATCCGCAGCGCATGGAGTTCACCGTGCTTGGCGATGGCGTGAACCTCGCTGCTCGGCTGGAGAGCGCCACGAAACAATTTCACACGGACATCCTCGTCGGCGAAGACGCGGAAAAACTCACGCGCGACCATTTTATTTATCGCACCGTGGATTTGATGACGGTGAAAGGCAAAACGAAACCCGTCGAAGTCTTTGGGCTTTTGAGCGACCGCACCGTGCCGCCGCCCGCGTGGCTGGAGACGTATCACGTCGCGGTCAAACTGTATCGCCGCCGCGAATTTAAGGAAGCGGCTGACCGCTTCAAGTTCACGCAGCAGCAGGTCGGCGGGGAAGATTTCCTCTGCGAGATGTATCTCTCCCGCTGCGCCGCGTATGAATTAAGCCCGCCACCGCCGGACTGGGACGGCTCCTTCACGCTGTCGGAAAAATAATGAACGCGCGCGGCGTCTTGCCAGCGGCGGGAGCTGACTCTGAAAATGGAAATACCTGCTTGGGTTGCGAAACATCGGCAACGAAAAGCGGCCGCAAAGTCATGACGAGTGAAAATTATCTGGCGCTTTGCGTAGAAGGCGAAACGAATCAAGTCTTAAACAAATTTTTACTTGGCGGTTTAGTAAACAGCGATTACACTTTTGGCAAATGAGTCAGACAATCACAGTTCGGCTGGATAAAGAGCTTTCATCTTGGCTGGAGAAAACCGCCGCGCGCATCGGCGTTTCGCAAGGCCAGATTGTCCGTGAGCAGTTGGAGAAGGCCAAGTCGGCCAAGACCGACAAGCCCTTCATGCGGCTGGCAGGAATCATGAACGGCCCCAAAGATTTGTCCCAACGTAAAGGCTATTCCACAAAATCATGATTGGAATTGCTGATACGGGGATGCTTGTTGCTTTCATCAATCGCCACGACAAATACCATGAATGGGCAGTCAGCCTCGCGGGGCAGTTGACTGATCCGCTGTTGACCTGCGAGTCGGTGCTTTCAGAAACCGCCTTCCACACGGATGCCCAATATGTTTTTGAATTATTGCGGCTGGGTCTGATTACTTTGAGCTTCGATTGCAACGACCATTTGCCGCGGCTGGAAGCTCTGGCCCAAACCTACGCCGCCCGCAAACCTGATTTCGCAGACTTGTGCCTCATCCGCATGAGTGAACTTTTTCCAAAGCATCCGGTGATCACGATTGACCGCGAAGATTTTCGCGTTTATCGGCGGAACAAACGTGAGATCATTCCTTTGATTTGTCCGCCAGAATAAGTCCATTGTGAAATCTGAAAATAAACTTTCTCCAAGCCGACGGCAAAAATGTTGCGCCGCCGCGCGCGTGACCGAACGCGG
>JANOBC010000438.1:0-6876 GCA_031411455.1 Limisphaerales bacterium | reverse complement strand
GGCGATTGCAGGGAGGCTTCACCACCCGGAGGTCCGGCAACCGCCGGTGCATCCGGCCCGGAACACGCGGCGAGCAAGACGGCCAACACGGCAAGGCGGCCCATGGAAAACATACCCACGCTGCCGGACGAGTCAGGATACTTGGCGTAAAATTCAAACTTGCTCATGCCCATCGGCTCGCGGAACAACTGATCCAGTTTGGCCTCGGCCGCTGGGCGTCCGCCCATCAGCTCGAACAATCCCGCAAAATCCTGCGGCACATCCCAGTTGTAAGTGTAGGCATTGTTCTCGTCAAAGTAGTCGCGTCCACCTTGGCCGCCGCCGAATTTGGGATCAAACGGTTCAATCCATTTGCCTTTGTCATCCATCGGCCACATGAAACCTTTCTCCGCGTTCCAGGAATTTTTGTAGAACGCGGCGCGCTTGAGGAACAGGTCGTAATCTTCGTGCTTGCCGGTGGCGCGGGCGAGTTGCGCGATGCTCCAGTCGTCGGTGCTGTTTTCCAGTGTAACGGCGACGCTCTGGCGCTTCTCACGCTCATGCACCATGGGATCGGTCTCAGCGGTGTCCGGCGGCAAGGCCGGCAAGTAACCGTGTTCATTGTAGAAATCGTCGAGCGCACCCTTCGCCCCGTTTTTCCACGGCAGCAGCGTCGCCTCCAAAGAATTCTTCCGCAGCCCTTCCACCGCCTTGGGCGCGTCGAAATCGCGCACGCCCTTGAACCACGCATCGGCCATCCAGACGGCGGCGTGATTGCCATTCATGCACGCATGGTCGCCCCACAAAACGGCGAAGGACGGCATCCAGCCAGACTGTTCATACATCCGCACGAAGGATTGAATCTTATCCGCCTGCATTTTCGGATTGAGCAACGTCTGCAACGGCTCAAGCGCGCGGTGCGTGTCCCAGAGCCAGTTGTCCGTGTAAAACAAACGCGCGTCCTCATGAACCTTGTGATCGAAGGCGCTGTAGTAGTGGCCGTCCTCGGTGATATTAATCATGCGTTCGTAGCTGCGATAGAGCGAGGTGTAGAAGACGCGGCGTTGCGCCTCCGTGCCGCCCTTCACCGCAATCTGCCCGAGCACTTGATTCCAACGGTCTTTCGCGGCGCTTTTGATTTTGTCGAAGTTCCACGCGGGAATTTCTTTCTGCAAATTTTTCTTTGCCTGCTCGATGCTGATGAACGAAATGCCGTAGCGGAATTGCAATGTTCCCACGTCCGCTTTTGCCACTAACCGTTTCTTTTTATCGCCGCTGACATTGACCGTCACCGGCGCGCTGAACTCGCCATAGACGTAGGCTTTCATGTCGTTGAAGCGTTCCTCGCCCGTCACGGCGGAGTTGCCGTCCGCGGCGAGTTCGCCGGGATAAAGGTTGGCGAGATTCACGGTGGCCTTGCCGCTGGGAAAGGTGAACCGGAAATAACCGGCGCGTTTGGCGGGCGTGAATTCCGTGCTGATCAGCGAATCATCGAAGCGCACCGAGTAGTAATACGGTGTCGTCACCTCTTGATCCCACGCAGCCGGCTTGTCGGTTTCGCCCGGCATCAATGGAAACAATTCACCGAGCCGATGCGAGATGATCGTCAGCGGGAAGAAGCGAATCTGGTCGTCAATCTGATCCTTCCGCATCGGATAGACGCGCACCATGCTGTTTGGCAAATGCACGGTGGGCTTCGTTGGTTCGAGCAGATAGCCGACGCCGCCGATGGTGGGATCAACATATTCAACTTGCGCCGCAGCGGTGAACGCCGTCAGCACGGAGACGAGGAGTGTGGAGTGGAAGTTCATTAGTTAAAATTTTGTGTTTTTGAATTGTCTGTCGAAGGTCGCCACTTGTTTGCGTTCAACGAATCGCAGGCAGTCGGAATCGCGCAGGATGCGCACGCCAGATCATAATCGCCCTGGTGGGATCTGATTCAAACCACCAATTTTAGTCGCTACGCCTTCTGCGCCGCCGCGAGTCTTGGGATCGGTTTGCACGTAGAGCTCCGGGTTCGGTGAAATTTCATGGCGCAATAATTTGCCCGCCTGACCGGTCAGCCAGAGATAATGATCCGTGGGCAGGTCTTCGTAGGTGAGATATTTCGCGGGCGGTTCGGGCACGGGCGGATGATTGCTGCATTTGAAAATCGCCGTGGCCTCGTCCATCTCGTCGAACATGGCGACGTAAAGCATCTTGGCCTTGCTGTCCACGGCCTGACTGATCAAGTTCCAATAGAAATGGCCTTTCAATCGTGGAATGGCATCAAAGGAACTTTTGCCCTTGGTCAAATTAAACCAACTAAATCCAGGATAAACGCACGGCGCGTAATCCAGCTTCCGTTCCGCGCACCACTTTATGTCGGCCGTGATTTGTGCGCCGTAACGATCCTTATCCGCGTAGAGCGACGATGAAAAACGCCCGACCATCCAAGGCATGATCACATCGGCCTTGGCCATTAGTTTATGCAGGTAAGGATCGGCTACCGTATCTGCAGACAGGTTGCGAAAATAGGTCGGCACGCCCAGCATCACGCTGCAACCGCCGTATTGCGGGTCGTTCTTAAGAAAATCTATCAGCTTCTCAAGTCCGATTTTGTGGATGTTGTAATCACGATCAGGAAAGCCCACGCCCCAGATGGTGACCAGCGGTTTGCCGCGATGATAGAGATACGTCTGGTTCGTGCCCTGCGACGTAAGCTTAAGTTCATCCACGAGTTCCTTCCAATCTTGAATGATGGACGAGCAATCTTCGCCGGTGGCTTTTAAGCCCGAGAGGTCATACATCACCGCGATGGCCCGGCCATTTTGCTGCGAGGCCTTCAAGGCGCGCTCCAGCAACACGCGCGATTCACGGCGCGATTCGGCGGTGCGGGTGAGGTGGAAAAAACGCTGCATGAACACGCCGTCAATGCCGTATTCCCGCATCCAGCGGAAGTGCACGTCCAACGTGCTTTGATCGTAGGAACTGAACACACGCGCCGTCGGGCCGTCGGCGAGTTTGAGCGGCGTTGAATAAGTCTCGGTGTATTCCGAAATGTCGGGCCACAAATCGGTCGTCAGATGTGTCGAGTCAAAGGTCTTTCGGCAATAATGCACCCAGCCTTGCCCGGAGGCATCGCCCTCGGCGCGAAACCAGCCTTGGTAGCCGCACATGACGCGGCCCTCGTAGGACATGAAACGTGAAGCGGGCGAATGTTTCAGCGCGGCGGCTTCCATAGTCACGCCTGAAAACACCAAGGCGAGCGGCAAAAGGAACCATTTATAATTCATGACAGTGATGTTGTGACTCGTTATTTGTTACTTGTCAACATAGCCGAAGTGACCCATCCACAGCTATTCCCCTAAAGCGGGGAGGCGGTCTCGCCAAGATCACCGGCGCTGTGCCGATCACTTTATCTATTGGATGCCGAGCCGGCTTTGCATGGCTTCGAGCGGCACACCCTTCGTTTCCGGCACCATGGTCCGAACCCAGACCAGTTGGAGGATCATCATGAAGCAGAAGAACAGAAAAACGTATCCGGGCGCGAAGGCGGTGACCATCTTCGGAAAAAAGGTCGTCAGCAGCGCCGCAAACAACCAATGCGTGAAACTGCCCAGCGCCTGACCTTCGGCGCGATGGCGGTTCGGAAAAATTTCTGAAATGAGCACCCAAATCACTGCGCCCTGACCCACGGCGTGCGCCGCAATGAAAGCGAAGATGCAGGCCGGAACGATGGCGTAGTGCTGCGTGAAGAACGCCCACGCCGTCAGCCCCAACGACGCGATGTAGCCGAACGAACCGATGTATAACAGCGTGCGCCGGCCCAGCCGGTCAATCAGCCACAAGCCCACAAAAGTAAAAATCAGGTTGGTGATGCCGATGCCAACGGATTGCAGCAGCGCCGCCTTCGCTCCCAGGCCGGTCATCTCGAATATGCGCGGCGCAAAATACAATACGGCGTTGATGCCAGAGAGCTGATTGAAGAAGGCGACGAAAATCGCGAGGTAAATCGGGATTCGCAAACGCCGCGTCCAAAACTTCGCCGTCGCGTTTTTCTCGGACTGAGTTGTCGTCATCAACTCGTTCGCGTGAGCTTCGAGCTGGGCGTCGGACGCATCCGGTTCGATCAGTTTCAACACCTTGAGTCCGGCGGCGCGGTCACCTTTGCGGCTGAACAGCCAGCGCGGACTTTCCGGCAGGGCAAAACACATCACGGCATAGATCAGCGAGGGAACAGCTGCGATGCCCAGCATCCAGCGCCAGGCGTCTTCGCTCGCAAGGCGGGCGATGATGGCATTGGAAGCGAAGGCGACGACGATGCCGAAAACAATATTGAACTGAAACATGCCCGCCAGCCGTCCGCGATACGCCGGCGGAGCGATTTCCGAAATGTAAAGCGGCGCGACCACGGTCGAAACGCCGATGCCGATGCCGCCCAGAATGCGGGCCACGATGAACATGCCCACGCCGTTGGCGAAGCCGCAGCCGATCGCGGAAAGGACGTAGAGCACGCCGATGAACAGCAGCGTGGGTTTGCGGCCAAACTTATTCGTGGGCCAGCCGCCGAGCAGCGAGCCGAGCACCGTGCCGTAAAGGGCCGCGCCCATCGCCAGCCCGTGCATCCCCGCGCCCAAGCCCCAGAGTTTTTGGATGGTCTGCTCTGCGCCGGAGATGACGACGGTGTCAAATCCGAAGAGGAACCCGGCGAGCGCCGCGGTGACAGACCAGAAGAAAATGCGTGCATTCATAGAGTGGCTTGGGTGGCGAGCAAGCCGACGGGATCATTTCCAGAACACAGTCTTTTTATCTCCCATCTCGAACACCAATTCCTTGCCCGCCATGATGTCCGCATAATTGATGAACGGGCTGGTCACTGGTTGTCCGTCCAAAGTCACCCGCTGGACGTATGGATGGTCGGCTCCACCGTTTTTCATTTTCACCACAAACGCTTTGCCGTTCTTGAGCGGAATGCGTGCTTCGGGAAACAGCGGCCGCCCGAGCGAGAAGCGCGCATCGCCGGGAGCCACCTGATAGATGCCCATGGAGCTAAGAATGAACCAGGCCGACATCTGGCCGGCATCTTCATTGCCAATCAGTCCACCCGGCGTCGCCAGATAAAACTCGTTCAGGATCTGGCTGACGATTTCCGCCGTGCGCCAGGGTTGCTCCGCCCAGTTGAAGAGATAGGCAATGTGATGGCTCGGCTCGTTGCCGTGGGCGTATTGGCCGATCAAGCCGGTGATGTCGCCGGAAATTTCCTTGCCGGTGAGAGCGGAACTGGTCGTGAACAATTCATTTAACTTCGCGGCAAACGGCTTCTGTCCGCCAAACAACGCCATCAGTCCGGGCACATCGTGCGGCACAAACCACGTCCACTGCCAGGCGTTGCCCTCAACGTATTCGCCGCCCTGGTGGTTTGAGTCGGTGGGCGTGAATGGTTTCAGCCATTTGCCATCCGAGTTTTTGGCACGCATGAAGCCCGTCTTGAGATCAAAATACTGGCGATAGTAGCCGGCGCGTTTGAAATACTCCTTTGCTACTTCCTCGCGGCCCAGACTCTTGGCCAGGGTGGCGATGGTCCAATCGTTGTAAGCGAACTCCAGCGCCTTCGAAGCGGACTTGCCTTCGAGATCGGCCGGAATAAAACCCTTCGTAGCGTTGTAAAGTTTGGCCTTGGGCATCAAACCATTTTGCACCGATTTTTGGTTGTAAGGGATTGGTTTCTGGTCGTCATACGTTGATGAAAAAACCACGGCTTCCATAGCTTTGTTGAGATCATAGTCACGCAAGCCTTTGACATACGCATCCACGATTACCGGCACGGCGTGATAACCAATCATGCAGCCGGTGTAATTGGCCGCCAGTTCCCACATGGGCAAGATGCCGCCCTCATCGTATTTCCGGAGCAACGAGCGAATCCAAGCCTGGTCCAGTTCGGGATTGATGATGGTGTAGAGCGGATGTTGCGCGCGGAACGTGTCCCACAGCGAGAACACGGTGTAATTCGTGTAAGCCGAATCCTGGTGAATCTTCTGGTCCATGCCGCGATAGCGTCCGTCCGAGTCGCTGGCAATGTTCGGACAGATCGAAGCGTGATACAACGCCGTGTAAAAAATGGTTTGTTGTTCCGCGCTGCCGCCGGAAATCTGGAGGCGACTGAGCTGCTGCTCCCATAATTTAGCCGCCTGCACCACCACGCCATCGAAATCCCAAACGGGCATTTCCGCGACCAGATTATTTTTAGCACCCGCCGCATCCACCGGGCTGATACCCACTTTCACGAGAACCTTTTCATCGCCCGAGGTGGCAAGCTTTAGCTTCGCTTTTACATTTTTGCCGGACGCCGTCGCGCCACTCTGCAATTTATCATTCACATACAACTCGGCAGTGAACGGCTTGGAGAACTCTGCGTGGAAATAAATCCACCGGTTGGGTGCCCAGCCGCGCACATGCCGCCAGCCGGCGATCTCATGATCGTTGATGACTTGAATCTCCGCCTTCAGGGTTTCCCGATTCTGGATGCTGTGTTTCAGATCCACGACAAACCCGGCGGACTTTGCCGCCGGAAACGTGTAGCGGTGAACGCCGACTCGCGGCGTGGACGATAGTTCCGCCGTGATGTTGAAGCGATCCAGCAGAACTTTGTAGTATCCCGGTCTGGCGGTTTGGTTTTCCTTCTTGAAGGTCGAACGATACCCGTAGTCTGGTTTCTCGGGCGTTCCGGAGCTGATGCTCACGTCGCCGGTGAAGGGCATGAGCAACACATCCCCGTAATCTCCAATGCCGGTGCCGCTAAGGTGGGTGTGGCTGAAGCCCCAAATTTCCGTGTCGTCGTGATAATACCCACCGCAGGCATCCCAACCGGAGGTGCGGGTATCGGGACTGAGTTGAACCATTCCGAATGGAGTCGTG
>JANOBC010000437.1:0-14068 GCA_031411455.1 Limisphaerales bacterium | reverse complement strand
CGCGAGGACGCTCGCCACACCAGTTTTTGAAATGAGGATGCTGAAAGAAAAAACGGTGATTTGATGGCTGCGCGCAAAAGCGGCAAGGTGCTTGCTAAAGAAAGTTGATGCAAACTAGCCTTCAGCTTCAAAGCGCGCCGTCGCAACGGATTGTGCACTGGCTCAACCTTGCCGTTGTCACCCTAGAGCGGAGTTTTTTGACCGTGAATCGGGGCTGACCCGACCAAATGTTGTTTTTTTAACGACCCAACGCCTGTTGTAAAATGTCCACCGAGCTTAAAAGCAAACTGTCGTCGCGCCTCTTGGACGGTTACGCGCCGGAAAACTTTTTCGATGAGATGGCCACCCGCGACGGCGCGGTCCAGCCGCATTACGCACGCTTCCGCGAATTATTTCAGGCGCTCACGCCGCAGGAATTTGACCACAAGCGTCAGGCGGTGGATTTGGCGTTCATGCGGCAGGGCGTGACCTTCAACGTCTATGGCGACTCGGCGGGCGCGGAGAAAATTTTTCCGTTCGACTTGTTGCCGCGCATCATCCCGGCAAAAGAATGGGAGATGATCGAGCGCGGTCTCGCGCAACGCATCACGGCACTGAATCTTTTTCTGCACGACATCTATCATGAGCAGAAAATTTTGAAGGACGGCATCATCCCGCCGCACTACGTTCTTTCGGGGAAACATTTTCGCCGCGAGTTCGTGAACTTCAATGTGCCGAAGGATATTTACATCCACATCTGCGGCACGGATCTCATCCGCGATGACAAGGGGCAATACCTCGTGCTGGAAGATAACGGGCGTTGTCCCAGCGGCGTGAGTTACGTTTTGGAAAATCGCCGCGCGATGAAGCGCACGTTTCCGCATATGTTTGAATCCATCGGGGTGCGGCCGGTCGAGGATTATCCGAGCGAACTGCTGAAGATGCTGCAACACATCACGCCCGCCGGCGTGTCCGATCCCACGGTGGTGCTGCTCACGCCCGGTTCGGCGAACTCCGCTTACTTCGAGCACACTTATCTCGCGCGGCAGATGGGCATCGAGATTGTCGAAGGCCGCGACCTCGTGGTGCGCGACGCGCGCGTGTTCATGCGCACGACGAAAGGTTTGAAGCGCGTCCATGTGATTTACCGCCGGCTGGACGATGATTTTCTCGACCCGACGGTTTTCCGTCGCGACTCGATGCTCGGCGTGCCGGGCCTCGTCCACGCCTATCGCACGGGCAATGTCTCGCTGGCAAATTCCATCGGCACGGGCATCGCGGATGACAAGGTGATTTATTATTTCGTGCCGCGCATGATCAAGTATTACCTCGATCAAGACCCGATCCTGCCGAACGTGGACACCTATCTCGCGAATGAGGAAACGGATAAAAAATATATTTTAGAAAATCTGGAAAAGCTCGTCGTGAAGGCTGCGAATGAATCCGGCGGTTACGGAATGTTGATCGGCCCGAAGGCAACGAAGGCCGAGATTGAAGAGTTCCGCAAAAAAGTTGAGGCCGAGCCGCGCAATTATATCGCGCAACCGACCATCTCGCTCTCGCGTCATCCGACGCACGTTCGCGACGGTTTGTTTGAAGGCCGGCATATTGATTTGCGGCCCTACGTCATCTACGGCGAAAAGATTGTGACCGTTCCCGGCGGCCTCACGCGCGTGGCGTTGCGCAAAGGTTCGCTCGTCGTCAATTCATCGCAGGGCGGCGGCAGCAAAGACACTTGGGTTTTGTATGGAGATGAATGAGGAAATTTATGATTTACGATTTACGATTTACGATTTCAAAAACGGATTGCCGACGAATTCGACGTGATGCGACAGGTTTCCAATCATCAATCATCAATCGTAAATCATAAATGCTTTCACGCGTCGCCAACTCCCTCTACTGGATGTCGCGTTACATCGAGCGCGCCGAGAACATCGCGCGCATCGTGGACGTGAATCTCCAACTCCTCCTCGACCTCCGCAACTTGAACGAGCAGCGGCTCGCCGCCCATTGGCTGCCCATCGTGCAGGCCACCGGCGACGAGGCGCAGTTCTTCGCGTTGCACCCGAAGGCCAACGCGCAGAACGTCACCGAGTTTCTCGTGTTCCAGCCGGAGAATCCCAACTCCATCGTCGCGTCCATCTGCGCGGCGCGCGAAAACGCCCGCATGGTGCGTGACCAGATCACCATTGAGCTTTGGGAGGAATTGAACCGGCTCTATTGGTTCGTGAAGACCGACACCGCGCGGCAAGTCTGGAAGGAAAGTCCGTCGGAATTTTTCCAGCAGATTAAGGCCGGCTCGCTCCACATCATCGGCCTCACGGACGCGACCTTGATCCACAACGAAGGCTGGTGGTTCGCGCAGGCGGGGAAATTCATCGAACGCGCCGACAAGACTTCGCGCATTTTGGATTTGCGTTATCAGACCTTGCCGGAAAAGGGCGCGCCGAAAAGCGTCAGCCAGGAAGAATCGCTCGAATGGTCCGCCATCCTCCGCTCGTGCAGCGCGTGGGACGCCTACAAATCCATCCACGGCGCGGAAGTGAACCCACGGCTGGTCGCGGAATTTTTGCTGTTGAGCGAGGAATTCCCACGCTCGGTGGAGTTTTGCGCGATGGAACTGAACCGCGCGTTGCGCCGCATCTCCGGCGTGGCGGAGGGCAAGTTCTGCAACGAAGGCGAAAAGCTGGCGGGCCGGCTCGTGGCCGAATTGCAGTTCATCAGCATTGACGAAATCTTTGCGCACGGTCTGCACGACTACCTCGATCTGGTGCAGCTCAAGCTCAACAACATCGGCGCGGAAATGTTCAACGCCTACATTTTCCAGAAGTTCAACAACCTGGAGGACGAAATCATGGTGCAGCAGGAAGAGCAGCAACAACAAAGTATGAAGGAACAATTATGAATGATGAAACTCGCGGTGCGTGTGGCTTGGGCCACTTCATAATTCAACATTCATAATTCATACTTCAAAAAATGTCCATTCACGTCGCGCTCCACCACAAGACGCATTACAAATACGACCGGCTCGTCAACCTCGGCCCGCAGGTCGTGCGGCTGCGCCCTGCGCCCCATTCGCGGACGCGTATCTTGAGTTACTCGCTGAAGATCACGCCGGAGAAACATTTCATCAACTGGATGCAGGACCCGCAGGCGAACTGGTCCGCACGGCTCGTCTTTGAAAAGCCCACGCGCGAATTTTGCGTGGAAGTGGATTTGGTCGCGGAGATGGCGGTGTTCAATCCGTTCGATTTTTTCCTAGAACCGCAGGCGGAGAAATTTCCCTTCGCCTACGACCCCGCGTTGAACCATGAACTTGCGCCCTTTCAGCGCAAATGCTGGCTCACGCCCGCGTTCGCAAAATATCTCACGACCATCCGCAAAGAATTGCTGGGCGAAATCAAACGGCGCACGAAACAGGAGCGGCTGGATTTACCGACCGAAGAAAAGCCGCGCACGAATGATTTTCTCGTCGCCCTGAATCAGCGGCTCTGGAAGGACATCAAATACACCATCCGCATGGAACCGGGTGTGCAGTCGGCGGAAGAGACGCTCGAAAAGATGAGCGGCTCCTGCCGCGATTCCGCGTGGCTGCTGTGCCAGTTGTTCCGTCATTGTGGCCTCGCGTCGCGTTTTGTCAGCGGCTATTTGATTCAACTCAAGCCCGACGTGAAGGCGCTTGATGGGCCGAGCGGCGCAGAAAAAGATTTCACCGACCTGCACGCGTGGACGGAAGTTTACTTGCCCGGCGGCGGCTGGATTGGCCTCGATCCAACTTCTGGTTTATTCGCGGGCGAAGGGCACATCCCGCTCGCCTGCACACCTGATCCTTCCAGCGCCGCACCGATTTCCGGCGGCGTGGATGAATGCGAAACGGAGTTTGAATTCGACATGACGGTGAAGCGCGTCTATGAATCGCCGCGCGTCACGAAGCCTTACACCGACGAGCAGTGGAAGAAGATTGAATCACTCGGCCACGCGATTGACGTTGACCTGAAAAAAGGCGACGTGCGCCTGACGATGGGCGGCGAGCCGACGTTTGTTTCCATTGACGACCCCGATGGCGCGGAATGGAATTTCACCGCCGTCTCGCACAAGAAGCGGCTGCTCTCCGGCGAACTCATTAAGCGGCTGCGCAATAAATTTGCGCCCGGTTCGCTCCTGCATTACGGCCAGGGCAAATGGTATCCGGGCGAACCGTTGCCGCGTTACGCGCTCGCCGCGTATTGGCGCAAGGACAGCGTGCCGATCTGGAAAGACGATTCGCTCATCGCCGACGAATCAAAAAATTACGGCCACGGCGCGAAGGAAGCGAAGGAACTGTTATCGCGCATCGCCAAAGTGGTGGGCGGCGACCCGAACCATTTGATTCCCGCCTACGAAGACGCGTTTTATTACACTTGGAAGGAACGGCGTTTTCCCGTCAACGTCACGCCGGAGAAGTCCAACCTCAAGGACAAGCAGGAACGCGAACGCATCGCGCGGATTTTTCAGCAGGGCTTGAACTCCGTCGTCGGCTACTCGCTGCCGATCAAGCGCGTCAACAACGGCCTTGCCGCGCCGAAGTCTGACGTAGGCGGGTGGATGACCGGCCAGTTGTTTTTACGCGATGACGACACGCTCTGGCTCATCCCCGGTGATTCGCCGATGGGCTTGCGGCTGCCGCTCGATTCGATTCCGTGGGTGTCGGAGAAAGATTTTCCGTGGCAACGGACACAAGACCCGTCGAATCCAAATCCGCCGGCGCTGCCAAAGGAATTTCCGTATCGCCAGCAGTTCATCGGCCGCACGGAGTCGCCCACATTGCCCGGCCATGGCCATGGGCAGCGCGCGCAAACGTTGGACGAAAATGAAAATCCGTCGCGCCGTCCCGCGCCCGGTCAAAGCGCGCCATGGATCATCCGCACCGCGATGTGCGTGGAGCCACGCGACGGACGCTTGCACGTTTTCATGCCGCCGGTTGAGAAGACGGAAGATTATTTGGATTTGATTGCGGGCATTGAAACCGTCGTCACCGAAATGGGCACGCCGGTCATCATCGAAGGCGAGACGCCGCCGAAAGACCCGCGCCTGAACAAGCTCGCCGTCACGCCCGACCCCGGCGTCATCGAGGTCAACATGCACCCGAGCAAGACGTGGAACGAACTCGTCGAGCGCACAGAAATTCTTTACGAAGAAGCGCGCCAGGCGCGGCTCGGCACGGAAAAATTCATGCTCGACGGTCGCCACACCGGCACTGGCGGCGGCAACCACATCATCATCGGCGCAGAAACGCCGGTGGATTCGCCGGTTTTGCGTCGCCCCGATTTGCTGCGCTCGCTGCTCGCGTATTGGCAGAATCATCCGTCGTTGAGCTGGATGTTCAGCGGCCTGTTCGTCGGCCCGACCTCGCAAGCGCCGCGCATGGACGAGGCCCGCAACGATTCACTTTATGAACTCGAAGTCGCGTTCAAGGAAATGGACCGGCAAATGGACACGTTCGGCCAGACGCCGCCGTGGATGGTTGACCGCCTGTTCCGAAATCTGCTGATTGATTCGAGCGGCAACACCCATCGCGCGGAATTTTCGATTGATAAACTTTACTCGCCCGACAGCAGCACCGGCCGCCTCGGCCTCGTCGAGATGCGCGCGTTTGAAATGCCGCCGCACGCGCGCATGAGCCTCGCGCAACATTTAGTTTTGCGTGGACTCATTTCCAAATTTTGGAAAGAACCTTACACCAACGACCTCGTGCGCTGGGGCACGGACATCCACGACCGCTGGATGCTACCGCACTTTTGCGAAACGGATTTTCGCGATGTGATCAACGATTTGAAGGAAGCCGGTTATCCGTTTGAATTCGACTGGTTCGCGCCGCACTTTGAATTTCGTTTCCCGCGCATCGGCGATTTGGAGCAGCGCGATTTGCAGATCGAACTCCGCACCGCGCTCGAACCGTGGCATGTCCTCGGCGAAGAACCGGCTGGTGGCGGCGCGGTGCGCTATGTGGACAGCTCGCTCGAACGCCTGCAAATCAAGGCGCGCGGACTTGCCGGCGACCGCTTCGCCATCACCTGCAACGGCCATCGCGTGCCGCTGCATCCGACCGGCACGAACGGCGAAGGCGTCGCCGGTGTGCGCTATCGCGCGTGGCAGCCGCCGGGCTGTTTGCATCCGACCATCGGCGTTCACGCGCCGCTGCGCTTTGATCTTTACGACACTTGGAACAAACGCTCGCTCGGCGGCTGCACGTATCACGTCGCGCATCCCGGCGGACGCGGCAACGACAAGTTTCCCGTGAATTCTTACGAAGCCGAGTCGCGCCGCCTTTCCAGATTTTTTAGGCACGGCCATCAACAAGGCAAGTTCACGCCGCCGCCGGAAATTCCCAACGGCGACTTTCCGTTCACCTTGGATTTGCGTAATGTCTGACGCAGGCGACAGTCAGGACAGGCGCGACCAACCACCAATGTCTCAATCGCAATCTCAATCCGCGACGGACGATACCAGCTTCGCCAAAAAAGCGACGCCTGCCGGGTTGTTGTCCGGTTACAAGCACAGCGCGGGCGCGTTCGATGAACTACTGGCGGCGGACGGGGAAATTTTTCCGCACTACGCAAAACTGCTGGGCGAACTGGAAGAATTTGGCGCGTCGGAATTATCTCGTCGTGCAGATGCCTGCCAGCGGTTTGTCCACGAACACGGCATCACCTACAACGTCTATGGCGACCCGCGTGGCATGGAACGTCCGTGGCAACTTGACCCGATCCCGTTCGTCATCGCGCCGGAAGAATGGAGCAAGCTGGAAACGGGATTGATCCAGCGCGCGACGTTGCTGAATAAAATTCTCGCCGACTGCTACGGCAATCAGGAACTCATCCGCTCGCGCTGGCTTTCGCCAGCGCTGGTTTTCGGCCAGCCGGATTTTTTGCGCCCGTGCCACGGGATAAAAATTCCCGGCGATTCCTTCCTGCACTTTTACGCCGCTGATTTGTCGCGCTCGCCGGATGGACGTTGGTGGGTTGTCTCTGACCGCACGCAGATTCCCACGGGCGCAGGCTACGCGCTGGCGAATCGTTTGGTGACTTCAAGAATTTTTCCGGAATCCTTTCGCGACAATCACGTTCATCGGCTCGCCGGATTTTTTCTCGCGATGCAGGATTCGCTCGCGAAGCTCGCGCCGCGTCCGTCGGAAAAAGCGCGGGTCGTCATGCTCACGCCCGGTCCGCACAACGAAACCTATTTCGAGCAGGCCTACCTCGCGCGCTATCTCGGTTACATGCTTGTCGAGGGGCAGGATTTAACGGTGCGCGACAACCATGTCTTCCTAAAAACCTTGAGCGGCCTCGAAAGCGTGGACGTGATTCTGCGCCGCGTGGACGATGATTTCTGCGACCCGCTCGAACTGCGCAATGATTCCATCCTCGGCGTTCCCGGCCTCGTCGAAGCCGTGCGCGCGGGCAATGTCGTCATCACGAACGCGCTCGGCAGCGGCCTTGTGCAAAGCCCGGCGTTCATGTCGTTCCTGCCGGGGCTGTGCAAACATTTGCTCGGTGAAGAACTGAGACTGCCGTCCGTCGCGACGTGGTGGTGTGGTCAGAAAGCCGCGCGCGAACACGTCCTCAAAAATCTCCACCGACTGATTGTGAAGCCCGCGTTTCGCACGCACTTGAAAATTGCCGATGCTGAGCGTGATGAATTGAAACGGCGCATTGAGTTTGATCCCGACCTGTTCGTGGCGCAGGAGCGCGTGGAGCTTTCCACCGCGCCGGCGTGGGAGAAAAATTCGCTCACGGCGCAACCGGTGAGCTTGCGCGTTTTTCTTGTCGCCGATGGCAACGGCAGTTATCGCGTGATGCCGGGCGGACTTGTGCGCGTCGCGCCGGACAGCAGCGGCAGTTTTATTTCCATGCAACGCGGCGGCAGCAGCAAGGATGCGTGGATTCCGAGCGCCACGCCGGTGGATGAAGTCACGCTGCTGCACGGCACGAGCCAAAACATCGAGCTGCGTCGCACGGGAAACAATCTGCCGTCGCGCCTCGCGGATAATTTTTTCTGGCTCGGACGTTACTCGGAGCGCGCGGATGCGACGTCGCGATTGCTGCGGAGCGCGTTGTTGCGCTTCAATCCTGAACGCACCGGCGGCGCGCGGCCATTGCTTTCGCCGCTGTTGCAAACGCTGGAGATTCAAGGCCAATTGCCGGGAATTTCTGCCAAGCCGGAATTGTGGGCAAACGCCGAGGCGTTCGAGGCGGAATTGATGGCGGCGATTTTTGACGCGGAGCGCGGCGGAAGTTTGCGGGCGACGGCGGAGCAACTTCAGCGTCTCGCGATGCTTGTGCGCGACCGCACGTCAAACGACATGTGGCGCGTGTTGAGCCAGATTGATGACCGGCTCGCGACGACGACGACGAGCCGCATCATGCTTTCCGGCGACGCGGTGGGAATCTTGAACCAGACGCTGCTTGGCCTCGCGGCGTTTCACGGTCTGGCGAGAGAGAACATGACGCGGGCGCAGGCGTGGCGCTTTCTCGACATGGGCTTGCGCCTCGAACGCGCGGTTTATCTTTGCACGTTGCTCGATGCGACGCTGCGTTCGCCGGACGCGGAAAATCCCAGCCTGCTCGAAGCCGTCCTTGAAGTCGTGGACAGCAACATCACGTTCCGTTCGCGCTACAATCTGCTGCCGACCGTTCCCGCCGTTTTCGATTTGGTTTTGCTCGACGATAAAAATCCGCGCTCGGTCTTGTTCCAAATCAAGCAGCTCGTGAAACATTTTGACCGGCTGCCCAAAGAGCGCAGTGATTCCGGAGGCGCAGGAAAAATGATTTTGCTGAACGCGCTGCTGCGGCTGGAACGTTCGGATGCGCGCGAATTGGCGAGTCCGTCCGCGCAATGGGCTGACTCATCCATCGCCGAGGCCATCAGGGAAACTTTGAAAGCCCTGCCGCAATTATCCGATGCCATCGCCGCGAGTTACTTCGCGCACTCGGCGATTTCCAGAACCGGACGGGGGGAAACGACATGAGTTTTCTAAAACCAAACGCAGAGGCACAGAGAACGCAGAGCGGCGCAGAGATTTCTAATTGGAAAACGGGAGCGCACGCGTCCCGCGTGCTGCCGCCGGCGTCGCGCCGGCGGCCTCGTTGCCCCATTCATTTCTTGAGGTTTAGCGGGGAAAATTTGTTTGACGAAGTTTTCGGCGGGACGCCTCAAACCACACGCCGGAGGCGTGTGCTCCCGACCAAGAAATCTCTCCGCCTCTCTCCGCGTTCTCTGCGTCTCTGCGTCTCGTCATTCCGCGCATGAATTACCACATCACCCATCGCACGCTTTACGATTACGTTGCGCCGGTGTCGGTGTCGCATCACGTTGCGCGGCTGGAACCGCTGGTCACGGCGACGCAATCGCGCGAAGATTTTTCGCTCCAGATTTTTCCCGAGCCGACCTTGCGCAAGGAACGCACGGATTATTTCGGCAACCGGCTTTGTTTTTTTGCGATTCAGGAAATCCACACCCGACTGGAGATCATCACGCACAGCCGCGTGACGGTGCAGCCGCGTCAGGTGATGCAAAATGAATCCACCGCGTCGTGGGAATCCGTGGCGGAAATGTTCTGCGATCCGGTGTCGCCGGAAGTGGTGGAGCCGTATCAATTTGTTTTTGATTCACCGCAGATCCGCGCCTCGTCGGAATTATTTGATTACGCGCGGGAAAGTTTTGACGCGGAGACGTCTTTGATCGCGGGCACGCGCGATTTGACCAAACGCATCTACCAAGATTTCAAGTTCGACCCAAAAGCCACGACCGTGGCGACGCCGCTGGAAGAAGTCTGGGAAAAACGTCGCGGCGTGTGTCAGGACTTCGCGCATCTCGGCATCGCGTGCCTGCGCTCGCTCGGATTGCCCGCGCGTTATGTGAGCGGTTATCTGCGCACGCGTCCACCGGAGGGGAAGCCGCGCCTCGTCGGCGTGGACGCGAGCCACGCGTGGTTCTCGGTTTTTTCACCCGGCAACGGTTGGATTGATTTTGACCCGACAAATAATTGCCAGCCCGCCGAAGATCACATCACCGTGGCGCATGGCCGTGACTTCGGCGATGTCAGCCCGGTGGCGGGAATTCTGACCGGCGGTGGCAAGCATGAGGTAAAAGTTTCGGTGGATGTGGAGGAAATTTAAGCGATGAAATGGGAGATCACTCATCACACGAGTTACGCCTACGCGTCGCCGGTGCGCGATAGCTTCAACGAAGCGCGGTTGCAGCCGTTTTCGGATGAATGGCAAACGGTGGAAAATTTTCTACTGAAAGTTTTACCTGCCGCGCGGTTACGGCATCACCACGATTTTTATTCCAACGTCGTCCACCGTTTTGAAATCGTTGAGCCACATTCGACGCTGCTTGTGGAAAGCAACCTGCGCGTGACGACCAAGCCGCGTCCGCTGCTTGCTCTCAACGCGACGCCTTTTCCACTGGCGCGCATCGGCGAGGCGGCGCGGGAGCCGCGCGTGTTTGAATTTTTGCAGGAGAGCCGGTTTGTGGAACTGTCACCGGAAGTCTGGCGGCTCGCACTCGACACGACGGACGGCGTGGCGGACGCGTGGCAGGCGGCGCTCGCGTTGATGAAGTGCGTCCATGCCACGCTGAAATACGAGCCGAACTCAACGAGTGTTCACACGCACGCGCGCGATGTGCTGCGCGACAAACGCGGCGTGTGCCAGGATTTTGCCCACGTGATGATTGGGTTGTGTCGCGTGATGAAAATTCCCGCGCTCTACGTCAGCGGTTATCTCGCGACGGAAATTGCCAGCGCGACGCACGCGTGGGTGGAGGTGTTCGTTCCCGGCGTCGGCTGGCGTTCGCTAGATCCGACGCATAATTGCCAGACAGATGAAACCTATATCAAAATCGCCGTGGGACGCGATTACGCCGACGTGCCGCCAGTGACGGGGCAATACAAAGGCACACTCGACCGCAAGCTCACAGTGGCGGTCAAAGTGCGCGCGGTTGGATGATTTCTGAAACTGTTTACTCGCACCACGTCCTATTTCAGCGTGGTGAAAACTCAAAATTCTGAAACCGTTGGGCCTGTATAAATTTCTCCTCCCGGTGCTGACCGCCCAGCCGGTTGAAAAAACTTTACCCGTGCTCAAACGGAAGGCGTAAAATATTCTCGTCTCCACCCGGCTTTCGGCGAAAGATGAAGACATGATGAAACTGCATCGTGTGCGGGCCGGGATTTTTGGACTGCTCATCGCCGTCACAGAGCTGTCGGCGGCAACCAATGACCAAAGCGGCCTGCTCGCGAACGGCGGCGTCATCCGCGGGCCGGTGGCGGAAAAGAAAATCGCGCTGGTGTTCACCGGCCATTCCTTCGCCGAGGGTGGCGCAACGATTCTGGACGAACTCAAACGGCATCGCGCGCACGGTTCTTTTTTCTTCACCGGCGATTTTCTGACAAACGCGAACTTTGCGCCGCTCATCCGCCGCGTCGTGAGCGAAGGGCATTATCTTGGCCCGCACTCGGACAAGCATGTGCTGTATGCCGACTGGGACAAGCCGGAGAAAACGCTCGTCACGCAAAAAGAATTCCGGCGCGACCTCGACGCGAACCTGAAAAAAATTTCCGCGTTCGGCGTGAACCGGGCGGACGTAAAGTATTTCTTGCCGCCATTCGAGTGGTTTAATGCGGACATCGTGCACTGGAGCGCGCGCGCGGGGTTGACGCTGGTGAACTTCACGCCCGGCACGCGCAGCAACGCAGATTACATGGGCGATGACGACCCGCATTTCATTTCCAGCGAGAAAATTTTCCAAAGCATCCGCGCGCGTGAGCAAAGTGACCCGCACGGGTTGAATGGCTTCTTATTGCTGCTCCACATCGGCAGCGGCCCGGCGCGCACGGATAAATTCGCGGCGCGCTTTGGCGAACTGTTGGATGCGCTCGCGGCGAAGGGTTACGAGTTCGTGCGCGTGGACGAAGTCTTGGAACAGCGCGCACCGGTTTTCATTCGCGCCAATCAAATCGGCTACGGTGGGCGTGAGCCGAAGGTGGCGGTGGCGTTTTCCGAATCCGCGCTGC
Source organism: Limisphaerales bacterium (assembly GCA_031411455.1). Taxonomy (GTDB): domain Bacteria; phylum Verrucomicrobiota; class Verrucomicrobiia; order Limisphaerales; family UBA11358; genus UBA11358. Next base: position 2,031 of record JANOBC010000437.1, on the reverse strand, counting down.
CGGAAAAATTCTCAGTCGTGGATGCGGTGACGCTGAAAACGGTTTTCACCAGCCGAGTGAAAATGATTTCCGACGTGGCGTGGGGACAATTCAAAAACCATGCGGAACTAGATTTTTCCAAGGTGAAGCGCGAGGGGAAATATTTTCTCCGATGCGGCAACGCGGTGTCGTTGCCGTTTGCGATTGGCGAAAAAGTTTATGCATCGTTGCCGGATGAGTTGCTGGAATTCATGCGCGAGCAGCGTTGCGGTTACAATCCGTGGCTGGGCACGAACTGTCACACGTTGGATGGCCGCACGGCCTACGGACTGCTGACGAACGGCACGCCTCTCGACGCCACCGGTGGCTGGCATGACGCGGGCGACTTGCTGAAATATCTGCTCACCTCTGGCAACGCCACCGCGCAGATGCTGCTGGCTTACGAACTGAATTTGCATTCAACAAATCTCACCGACCACACCGATGCGCTGGGCAACGCTGCGACGAACGGCCTCGCGGACATTCTTGACGAAGCGCGCTGGGGGTTGGATTGGATGTTGAAACTGCATCCAGCGCCGGAGCAGCTTTATCATCAAGTCGCCGACGACCGCGATCACGCGGGCTGGCGGTTGCCGCCGGAGGACCCAGTGGATTACGGCTGGGGCAAGGGCGGTGCGCGCGTGGTTTATTTTGCCGATGGTCAGCCGCAAGGCTTGCGGAAATATCAAAGCGCATCCACCGGCGTGGCGAACCTCGCGGGCCGTTACGCGGCGGCGATGGCGCTCGCGTATCAGATCTGGCGCGACGATCCGCAGCGGAAAGACTTTGCCAAGAAATGTCTGCGCGCGGGCATCGAAGTTTATGCGCTGGGTCGCGCGAAACCTGGCGTGCAGCAGGGAAATTCCTACGGCTCGCCGTATCGCTACGAGGAGACGACTTGGGCCGATGACATGGAATGGGGCGCGGCGGAATTATTCCGCGCGACGGGCGATAAAAAATTTCTCGACGACGCGAAGCGTTACGCGACGCTCGCGGCGGACGAAAACTGGATGGGCAAGGAACAAACCGGACATTATCAATTTTATCCATTCATGAACGTCGGCCACTTTCGGCTCTATGATTCAGTGGATGACGGCTTCAAAAAAGTTCTCGCCGGTTATTACCGCAGTGGCATCGAACGCTGCATGGCGGCGGGAGGAAAAAATCCATATCGCATCGGCGTGCCGTTCATCTGGTGCTCGGCCAATTTGACCGTCGCGCTCGCCACGCAATGCGCGATGTATGAGCGCATGACGGGCGACACGCGCTATCGCGCCTTTGCCGCGCGGCAACGCGACTGGCTCCTCGGCCGCAATCCGTGGGGCACGACGTTGTTCACGGAAATCGGCAGCGTGTTTCCGACCGACGTGCATCTCATGACGACGCAGTTGACCAAGCGCAGTGTGCGCGGCGCGCTGGTGGACGGGCCGGTGTATGACCGCATCTTCAAATCGCTCAAAGGCGTGACCATCCGCGAGCCGGATCCACTGGCGGCGTTCCAAGGCGCGGCGGTTTATCACAATGACATGCACGATTATTCCTCGAACGAACCGACTATGGACGGCACCGCTGCGGCAATCCTGATGTTCGCACTGGAGAAAACCTTTTCCGCCGCGCACTAAAAATCCGTGTGCATCTGGGTTTATCCGTGGTTAAATTCCCCCGCATGAAGCAGCCGATCAAAGTCACGTCCAACATCCGTCTCAAGAATTTTGATCCGGCATTTTGCGACGACCTCGACAAGGAAGTGACGCGCGAGAAGACGACGAGACTTTGCCAGCGCATCGCCGAGCTGCACGACCTGGTCTATGCGAACGCGCACCAGTCAGTGTTGATCGTGTTGCAAGGCATGGACGCCAGTGGCAAGGATGGCGCAACCCGCCGGTTGTTGGAATTCGTCAGTCCGCTGATGATTGAAACGACCAGTTTCAAACGTCCGTCCGTGGAAGAACTGGCGCATGATTATCTTTGGCGCGTTCATAAGGCCGTGCCTCGCTATGGACATATGGGCGT
>JANOBC010000436.1:0-3143 GCA_031411455.1 Limisphaerales bacterium | reverse complement strand
GCGCCGCTCAAAGTTCCCACCTGCGCCTCCGGCCCGGACGTCGCTGTGCTGAAAAAAATCCGCCGCTCCAGATCTTCGCCGCTGCCGAACTGTGCGCGCAGCCCGGCGAGTTTCTTGGCGGCAAAATCATTTGCATCGGTCGCGCCTATTTTCACCGCCAAATCGGAATACTGCTTCGGCAGGCTGCGCAAAAAGGCCGACACAAAATCCACATTGCCGTGCGGCAGCATCAACTGCGGCGTTTCCGGGTCGAATTGCAGCGAATGGCAGACGCGGCAGTTTTTCTCGAACGCCACCGGCCGCATGAACGCGGACGATGCATCCGGCTGATGGCAAAACGCGCAGTCCAGTTTCGCGCCGCCGGGCAGATTCGGAATAGTCGTCTCAGTCAGATGCAACGCGTGGTTGAACTTCAATGTGTCCGGGTCGCGCAATTTTTCCATGATGAACTTGAACTGCGGATGATCGTCCGCGAAGTGGTTGATTGTTTCCGCTTTCCGCTTTCCGCTTTCCGCTTTTGCCCCGGCCATCTTTGCCGCGTCGCCGTGACAGAAACTGCAGTTCGCATCCGTTGTCGCCGCGATGACTTTGCCCTGATGTTCCGCGTGGCAGAACGCGCAGGAAATTTGTGGCGCGTTGGGCTGATGAAAATTTCTTCCCGCATGACATTTCACGCACGACTCATCAATCACCGTTGGCGTGGCCGCGTGGGCTTGCGCCAGCTTCTTCAAATCCAAAATCCCCGGCTCCGCGTGCAGCGCGGCGTTCACCATGCCGTTCGGCCCGGTGCTGCCGGCGACATGACACGCACCACAGCTTTGATTCAGATGATTCGTCGCGGCGAGCGTCGCGAAGGCCATGCCGGAGTGCGGTTCAGAAATTGTTCCCGGATTGATGAAATTATTCCGCCACGGTGGATTACCGAGCACAACCAAAAGAATCGCGCACGAGGCGGCGATGACGGCGAGCGTCAGCCGACCTCGCAGCAAACGCAGCGTCGGCACGGGCGAACATTTTGAAATCGGACGGCAGCAAGAACCATCCGGCAGCGGGCCGGATTCACATTCGCCACCTTGACGTGTGCAAACCCAGCGGCCCTTCGTCTCGCCGGGTTTTATTTTTAGGACCGGTTTGCACTCGGCGGTCGCGCAGCATTTGCCTTTGGCATCCGGCCCTTGGCGACAGGCGTTGCCGTTGCAGGCATTGCCGCAAATCCAGTTCTGGTTTGGCCGCGCGTAATTGTGCGCGTCGAAATCCGGCGCTGGCAGTTGCTCGCTCATCGCGCACCTCCTGCTAATGGCTGCCGCTTGAAGTCATGCCGCAGTTCTTTTAACGCAAAGGCGCAAAGAGGCAAAGTCGCGAGGGAAAACCAGATGTTGCAAAACACGATGCTTCCTGCCGTTTGGTAAGAAAATTTTGCTGACCGGTTCCGCTTTGCGTCTTTGAACCTTTGCGCCTTTGCGTTAAATCTCATCGCGCACCTCCGGAAAAAGCAAAGACTAGGACGATGTGCAGCGCCGTGAAAATCAGCAGCCCGTAAGTCAGCGGAATGTGGGCGAACAACCACAACTTGAGCGCGAGTTGCAAGGCGCGGTGATAATCCAAGCCGTCCTTCTGCCGAACTAGCGCGGTCAGCTTTCCAATCTTTTCCTTTTCAGTGTCGTTGGCGAAACGGCGCAGGTCTTCAAGTTCCGCGAGCAACGCGCTCACTTCACGGCGCGACTCGGCCAGATGATTCCAGAAATTTCTTGGCTCGCTGAAAAAAGCCGCCAGCCGCTTGGTATAAAATTCCGCGATGACCGGTGACTTGGCCGCTTGGCCGACCGCAAGGTCTTCCGCCTCGGTTTTCAGCGCGTGGCGCAGCGCGGGAATTTTTTCAAAAATCACTTCGCCGCCGCGCGTGGCCAGCCGGCGCGGCAGCACACGACTGAAAAACAATCCGACAAATCCGCTGCCACTGACCCCCACGAACAGCCATGCAAGCGTGATCTCAAACCAGCCGTGCGGCGCGCGGAAATTCAGGTGGATGAGAAACAGCAGCGTCGTGAAGAAGCCGAGGTAGATGTGGATCTGCAGCCACGTCTCGGATTTGCCGAGCGGGAGGAACGGCAGTTTTTTCCGCACGTTGTAGATCGTCAGCACGAACATCCCCGCGAGCAGCGCCCAGCCGGTGAGGTAGGCGTAGTTCGGCAGCGCGTTGTATTTTGCATTCAGCCACAACGCTCCCGCAGTCGCGGCAATCAGCGCGAACAGCCCAGAAAAAAGTTGGCGACGGAAGCGATTCATTGGATGTCGCCTCCGTGTCTAAAAATTCTCGTAAAAATGAAAGTCCCGTTTCCCCTCACCCTAGCCCTCTCCCTTGGGGAGAGGGGACAGCGGTCGGCGCGTTCCGGTTTTTCGTCCGTGTCAATCGCGAATCCAGATGCGGGTTTTGGAGTGAGACGGGATACGATTCTCCCTCTCCCCAAGGGAGAGGGCCGGGGTGAGGGGAAAGGACGCGTGAAATGTTTTGGCGTAAAAATCATTTCAATACCCTATCGTTTTGTCGTCTAAAACTATTGGCCGACAGTAATCCGGCAGCGGATGCGGCGCACGTTCTTGCAATGCCTGCCAAATCGTGTTGCGAACGACTTCTTTTTCCCGGCGCAATCGTGCATTCCAAAAACGCAAAACTTTTACGCCCGCCTTCGCCAGCCACGCGTCGCGTTCTTCGTCTTTTTGTTTTTGTTCAGGATGACCATGCTGCGAACCGTCCAATTCAATGTTCAAAAACGCTTCCACGCAGAAAAAATCCAAGATGTAATTTCCAAACAACTGCTGTCGCCGGAATTTGTAAGCGGAGAATCGGCGGTCACGCAGCCACGACCACATCAGCTTCTCTGCCCATGTATCCTGCTTCCGCAGATTGCGGGCGAGCGGAGTCAGGTTTTTTGGTGATATGGGCATCGCAGTTATTTGTGAGTCACATTTCCCCTCACCCTAACCCTCTCCCTTGGGGAGAGGGAACAGCCGTTGGACATCTTCTTAAAATTCGGGGGCAATCGCGCAGCAGTCAGCGATGGATTTGCCAACGCGCGGCGAACGTTTCTCCCTCTCCCCCAGGGAGTGGGCCGGGGTGAGGGGAAAGCGCTCGTCATTTTTTC
>JANOBC010000435.1:0-6751 GCA_031411455.1 Limisphaerales bacterium | reverse complement strand
GGCGCGCATGGTGCGCCACGGGCGCTGGAGTTCGGCGAGATACTCCGGGCTATTCAGCGGCATCGGCGCTTTCAAATCATTGCCCGGATTCGGCTTGGTGCGCTGGGCGAGAATCTTGTTGTAGGAACACATGTCGTATTTGAGGTAATCAAAACCCCATTCCGCGAAACGCTGCGCGTCCAACCCCTCGTGCTCGTAACTGCCGGTGTAATCGCCGCAGGCACACGGTCCGGGCGAAGTGTAAATACCGGCACGCAGACCCAGGCTGTGGATGTAATCGGCAAGGCCTTTCATGTCGGGAAAATTTCGGTTCGGTAAAATCTTTCCCGCTGCGTCGCGGTCGGGGCTGGCCAACATCGGGTCGCTGCTGCCCGGATGCGTGCTCCAGCCCTCATCGGTGACGACATAACTCCAGCCGTGGTTCACGAGGCCGCTGCGGACGAGCGCTTCGGCTTGCGCCTTGATTTTTTCCTGGGTGATTTTTTGTGCGAAACAGTTCCAACTGTTCCAGCCCATCGCCGGCAACAGGCCGAGTTGCCAGCCACAGACAATCTTGAGCGGGCGGGTTGCTTCGCCTTTGGCGTTTTTGGCGCGCAGCGTCACGGAGTATTCACCGAGTTTTTTCACGCTGCCGCTGATGCGCCCGGTTAGCGGATCAAGTTGCAATCCTTCCGGCAATCCGTCCGCCACAAAAGTCATCGGGCGCTCGCCCGTGCCGGTGACGGTGAACAGAAACGGATGGCCGGGCCGGACACCGAACACTTTCGCGCTCGTGAGGCGAGGCTGCGGGCCGGGCTTGGGCGTGAGGATGACGGCTTCCTCTTTGAAGGCCGGGAGCGTGTTGGGACGCACATCCTTGTATTCCTTGCTATGAAGCGTGATTTTCGCGTCGGCCCAGTCGGCGAGGTTATGTGCGTCGTTCACGTCGCCCTCAGTCAGCAGCGTGAGTTGCTTCAAGCCCTTGATGCTCACGTCCACGTTTTGCGGTGCGTCGCCGGCGCGCATCTCGGGACTTTGCCAGATCAGTTTGTCGTCGTCGCCCAGCACCTTGAACACGACGCGTCCGTTGCCTTTGCCGGCGGCTGCGTCCACCCCGACCGTCGCGGTGAAGTTCACCCCGGCCCAGAATTTAAGCATCAACTTGCTCGGTGCGATGGTGCCGATGCCATTCGTGAATACCTGCCCGGCGAGCGTGATCGGTCTGTGGTCCGCAGAAAGATTGGCCCGTGGTTCGCCGCGCCGCTGGTCGATTTGGCTCAAGTCAAGACTGCTGACAAAGGTGGTCTGCGCACTGGCTAACGGCGCGGCGGCGAGCAGAGCAAAAAAGACGAGAGACCGGATGCCAAGGGGAAAGGGCTGATGCTCCATATGATTGCAATGTGTGGCTTAAAAGACGACATCTTACAACATCAGCGCCGCAATCATACCCGTTACTTTTGACGGGTGTTTTTGCCGGGCTGGCAAACTACACTTGCGGTTGAAACGTTCATGAAAATTCTCCTGTTCTGGAAAAACTTCCGCCGACTCGCCACCGTGGCCGTGTTCGCGATTGGTCTTGCCGGCGCCGTTGAATCTCGCGCCGCCGAGACCCGGCCCAACTTCATCTTTCTCATTACTGATGACCAGCAATGGGCGGCGATGAGCTGCGTCCAGCACGAACTGGGCGTGCAGGCCCGCTATCCGTGGTTTCAAACACCGAGCATGGACCGCATCGCGGCGGAGGGCGTGCGCTTTCGTAATGCGTTCGTCACGTTTTCGCTGTGTTCGCCTAGCCGCGCCTCCATTCTCACCGGCCAATACAATCACCAGAACGGCGTCGTCAACAACCACACTTTTTTCCCAACGACCAACGTCACCTGGTCCGCGCTGATGCGCGACGCCGGCTATCAAACGGCTTACTTCGGAAAATTTCACCACGGCAAGCAGAGCGGCCCGCGTCCGGGTTTTGAAATCAATTATACCTTCATTGACCAAGGCAAATACTTCGACTGCCCCTTTGAAATCAATGGCGAGATGACGCCGACCAAGGGCTGGGTGGACGACGTGACAACGGACTATGTCGTGAATTTTCTGAAACAACCGCCTAGCCAACCGTTCGCGATGTTTGTGGGGTTCAAGACGCCGCATGAGCCGTGGTTTCCGCCCGAGCGCACCAAGAATCTTTACTCCGGCGACCTGGGCGGCATTGTGCCCAATCTCACCACGCTGCCGATTTTCCGGGCGGCCAACTCCGATTTGCAAAACCAGCGCGAGGCGGAAAGGGCCATTCGCGAGCATCGCGGCGTGCGTCTGAATCTGGATTATTTTCGCTGCATCCGCGCGGTGGACGACGACGTGGGACGGATTTTGCAGGCGCTCGACGAGCTTAAGCTCGCCGACAAGACTGTGCTGGTGTTTACGACGGACAATGGCGTTTATCTCGGCGAACACTGTCTCCACGACAAGCGTTCGGTCTATGACGATTCGCTGCGCGTGCCGATGTTGCTGCGGTATCCAAAACTGGTCCCGAAAAGTAAAGTCGTGGAGGAAATGGTTCTGAACATTGACATCGCGCCGACCTTCCTCGACCTCGCTGGACTCCCGATTCCAGCGCAGATGCAGGGCCGGAGTTGGCGTCCACTGCTGAATGGCGAGTCGACCGATTGGCGCAAATCGTTTCTCGCGGAGTATTTCATCGAGAAAGATTATCCCAACACGCCGACCATTCTCTCCTTGCGCACGGATTCCGCCAAGCTGACGAAATATCCGGGCCACGAGGAATGGACGGAGCTGTTCGATTTAAAAAACGATCCTTACGAAACCAACAATCTGGCGAAAGTTCCCGAAAATAAAAAAATGTTGGCGGACATGCGCGCCGAATTCGAACGGCAAGCCAAGGCCATGAATTACCGCGTTCCTGATTATGCTGACAAGGCGGCGTTTAATCCCGAAGATCCCGAAACAAAGAAGCCCGTCAAAAAGAAGTCGTACGCTCAGTAAATCTCTTTGAATTGTCATGATAAAAACTCGCAATAACTCCCTCACCCGGTTTTTACTATTTTCACTGTTTTGGTGTGCCTGGCTCCAATTCGCTGTTGCCGCGCCGGATAAAAATCAATTTAACATCCGCGATTACGGTGCGGTCGGTGACGGCAAGCACCTCGACAGTCCGGCCATCAACAAGGCGATTGATGCCGCAGTCGCAGTCGGTGGTGGCACGGTCATCCTTCCTGCAGGAAAGTATTTGAGCGGGTCAATCCGCATGCAAAACAACATTAGCTTGCGCATCGAAAAAGGGGCGGTGATTGTTGCCGACAAGTGGAACAGCGAGGCCTATGACCCCACGGAACCGTTCACACCGCCAGCCTATCAGGACGGCGGGCACACGTTTTTCCATAACAGTCTCATCTGGGGCGAGAATCTCACGAATGTTTCCATTACGGGTGAAGGGCTGATTGACGGTTCAGGACTCACCAGTTTTCAAGGCCGGCTCAATGAAAAGACGGGGTTTGTCAAGGGTTCGGAAGGGCAAGCCGCCGCTGCCCCGGAAAACCCCATGCTGCCTACTCACGCCGCGAATAAAGCCATCGCGTTGAAACTCTGCAAAAATGTCATCATCCGCGACATCACGATTTTTAAGGGCGGCTGGTTTGCCATCCTCGTCACCGGCTGCGACGACATGACGATTGAGAACGTGACGATTGATACGAATCGCGACGGAATGGACATTGATTGCTGTCGCAACGTGATGGTTAAAAATTGCCGCGTCAACTCGCCCGAAGACGACGCCATTTGTCCCAAGAGCACCTACGCTCTTGGCTATCAGCGATTGACGGAAAACCTGACCATCGTGGACTGCCAGGTTTCGGGGTATGAGGTCGGGACACTATTGGATGGCTCCCTGAAACCGTGTCAGCGAAAGAATGGTCAGGGGGGAAACGGCCGCATCAAGTTCGGCACGGAATCCAGCGGCGGCTTCCGCAACTGCGTCGTTTCAAATTGTGTTTTCCGCAGTTGCATGGGTTTTGCATTGGAGGAAGTGGACGGAGGCATACTGGAAAACATCACGGCCAACCACCTCACGATGACCAACGTGACGCATTACGCGCTCTACATTGTCACGGGCAAACGCAACCGCACGCCGAATCTGACCACCAATAGTCGCATGCGAAACATCCAGATTTCCGATGTCACTGCTGACGGGGTGGGCCGGATGAGCGGAATTCAAATCTTCGGTTTGCCCGAGCAGCCGTTGGAAGGCATCCGACTAAAAAACATTAGCATCACCAGCAAGGGTGGTGGCACGAAGCAGGATGCCGCCCGAAATCCAAAGGAACTCGGCACGCAATATCCCGATCCAGCGGGTAAAGGAAATATGCCGGCTTATGGTGTCTTCGCGCGGCACGTCAAAGGTCTGGAATTGACGAACATCACGCTGAACTTTCAGACCGAGGATTTACGGCCGGCCGCGAAGTTTGCGGACATTGACGGGCTGAAAATCGACAATTTGAAGGCGCAGGTTGTCGAGGGAGTTCGCGTGGCGGAATTTGCTGCGGACGTAACCGGCGTTTCTATTCACAATTCACCAGGACTCGAAAAACTGAAATAACAACATGAAGCATTCATTTATCTGGTTGTTGCTCACTTCACTTTTGGGGTGCGCGAACTTCGCCTCTGCGGTTGCGGCGGAGGAGCAAAACTATTTCAACGTCCGCCGCTACGGTGCAGTCGGTGACGGCAAGAATCTCGACAGCCCGGCCATCAATAAAACAATCGAAGCTGCCGCCGCAGTTGGTGGCGGCACAGTCTTTGTGCCGGCGGGAACATATTTGAGTGGTTCGATTCGCCTGAAAAGCAACATTCATCTGCTAATTGACTCAGGCGCGGTGATTCTGGGTGCGCCGCAAGACCTGAAGGCTTACGACGAGACGGAACCTTTCATGCCGCCCGCCTATCAGGACGGCGGTCACACTTATTTTCACAACAGTCTTATCTGGGGCGAGAATTTCACGAACGTTTTCATCACTGGCCACGGAATGATCAATGGCGGTGATCTCAAGGAATGGAATCCGATCCTCGACAAAATGTGCGGACGCGCCTCCGAAGGCAAAGTGGACACTGCGACCAATGCCACGCCTCTGCCCAACAACGGTATGCCGCCGGTCCGAATCGGCAACAAAGCCATCGCGCTGAAACTTTGCAAAAATGTGCTCATCCGCGATGTGACGATTTTCCACGGCGGGCATTTCGGGATTCTCGCCACGGGCTGTGATAACGTGACAATTGATAACGTGACGATTGATACGAATCGCGACGGCATGGACATTGACTGCTGCCGCAACGTGATGGTGAGCAACTGCCGCGTTAATTCTCCAAAAGACGACGGCATTTGCCTCAAGAGCACCTACGCCCTCGGCGAAGCTCGCTTGACGGAAAATCTGACCATCATCAACTGCCAGGTCTCCGGTTTTGAGGAAGGCACATTGCTGGATGGGACAATGCAGTCGGGTCCTAAGAATTGGGCTGTCGGCCGAATCAAATTTGGCACGGAAAGCAGTGGTGGATTCCGCAATGTGACCATTGCCAACTGCACCTTTCGAAATTCCCATGGAATTGCGTTGGAGGAGGTGGACGGCGGCATCCTGGAAAACTTCACCATCAACAATCTCACCATGACCGATGTGAAAAAATGCGCCATTTACCTAACCACCGGCAAACGTAATCGCACGCCAAATTTGACGACGACGAGTCGCATGAGAAACATCCTGATTTCCAATGTGGTCGCCGATGGCGTGGACAACTTGTCCGGGATTATCCTCACTGGAATGGCGGAGCAGCCGTTGGAAGGCATCCGGCTGGAAAATATCCGTCTCACCAGTAACGGTGGCGGCACGAAGGAACATGCCGCTAAAAGCATCGTGGAACTGGGCTCGGGTTATCCCAATCCGACGTGGGCGGGAACGCTCTCGGCCTATGGAATTTTCGCCCGGCACATCAAGGGATTGGAGTTGGCGAATATCACCCTGAACTTTCGGACGAATGATTTCCGGCCCGCAGCGCAGTTTGCCGACATTGATGGGTTGGAGATTGATAATTTGAAAGCGCAGGTCGCCGCTGGCGTTCGCCCCGCAACATTTTCAGCGGATGTTCGCGGCGTTGCGCTTCGCAATTCGCCGGCGCTCGAAAAGTAAAAGGGAACTTAACTGGCTTAATCAAACGAAGGCCGATGCGTATCATCTTTCTGGTTGTTGTTTTCATGTCTATCGCGGCAGGAACCGTTGCCGCCGCGGCGTATGACATTGTGGTCTATGGCGGGACAAGCGGTGGTGTCATGGCTGCTGTGCAGGCGTCGCGCATGGGTAAATCCGTTGTCTTGATTGAGCCGGGCCGGCACTTGGGCGGATTGACATCCGGCGGGCTGGGCTTTGTGGATGTCGGGAACGTCGGCACGATTGGCGGTCTGGCGCGCGACTATTTTCATCGCGTCTGGGAATTTTATCAGGACGGCGCTGCGTGGAAGCTGGAAAAACGAAGACCTTTGCAGGGACAACACGGCCCGCTTCGTTCAGGAGACCAAACTTTCTGGCTGGTCGAGCCGTCCGTGGCGGAACGCCTGTTTGTTGAAATGGTGTCCGAATCCAAAGTGACGGTGATGCGGGGCGAGCGGTTGAATCGCCAGAGCGGTGTGCTCAAGAATGGCGATCGAATCACCAGCCTTCGCATGGAATCGGGACGAAATATTTCCGGCAAGGTGTTCATCGATGCCACCTAC
>JANOBC010000434.1:0-2553 GCA_031411455.1 Limisphaerales bacterium | reverse complement strand
AATTCGTCTTTGTTGAACGTGATGGGCGCTGGAGCAGCGGCGGGTGCAGGCACGGTTGCGGTCCCGGCGGCGGACGGCTTCGGTGTGGGAGCCGTTGGTGCTTTTGTGGCGGCAACGGGTGCAGCGGCGGGGCGTTCCAAGTTCAATGGCCGGTCGGCTTTGATGAATTTGATTCTGGCGTTGGCGTGGCCGAGTTCTGCGAGCTTCGTGGCGAGCAAAGCCTGATTTTTGGAATTGTCCACAAGGCCAAGGTAGTCTTCAAACTGCGGGTCAAAGCCGATGGTGAAAACACTTTTATCGAAGGACACCGGATGCGCGTTCAACAAATAACTTCGCGTGAACGAGCTGACGCGGCCCACGGCTTCGACGAGTTGCGACCAAAGCTGCGGCAAATCACCAGCGGCGGCGGGCGCAGTGTGTGCGGGAGCCGGTGAAGGCGCGGGCGGGGCTGCGGGTTGGGGCGCGGCCATCGGCGCGGCAGTTTCGCGCAGGGCAAAGGCGGGCGCTTGCGGCGCGGCGGGGCGGGGTGAACTCACAGGCGAGACGCCTGTGCCACTAACGCCTTCGCTGCGAAGTTGGTTCAACTGTTTCAGCACGGCGTCGAGTGAGAGTGAATTGCGCGCTTCGATGGCGCGGAGCATCGTCACTTCGAGGAGAATTTTTTTGGACGCCGCGTCGCGCAGGCGGAGTTCGGCGTCGGCCAACACTTCGAGGACGCGTGTGAAGGCGTCCGTAGTCGCGAGCCCGGCCTGTTCCTTGAGCGCGGCGATTTCGGCTTCACTCACTTCGAGCAGATTCAAATCGCCTTTGGATACTTGGTAAATCAGCAGATTGCGGAAATGGTTCAGCAGGTCACCGAGCAAGCGGCCAAGGTCTTTGCCGCCGCGCGCGAGTTCGTCGAGCTGCGTGAGCGCGACGGAAATTTCTCCGGCGAGAACGGCGCGGCTCAATTTCAAAATCTGTCCCTGCGCGGCGAGGCCGAACATCGAAAGCACGTCGGCTTCCTCAATCTTGTCGCCGCAGAAACTGATGAGCTGGTCGAGCGTGGATTCGGCGTCGCGCATTCCACCGTCCGCGCCGCGCGCGATGGCGTGGAGAGCGGCGGCATCAATCGTGACTTTTTCTTTGGTCGCAATTTCCGCGAGATGTTTCGTGATGAGCGCGGACGGAATCCGGCGCAGGTCAAATCGCTGGCAGCGCGAGAGGATCGTCGGGAGAACTTTTTCCGGGTCGGTCGTCGCGAACATGAACTTCACATGGGCGGGCGGTTCTTCCAAAGTTTTCAGCAGCGCGTTGAACGCTGCCGTGGAGAGCATATGGACTTCGTCGATGATGTAGATCTTGTAGGGCGAATTGGCTGGTGCGTATTTGCAAGTCTCGCGCAGCTCGCGGACTTGCTCGACGCCGTTGTTGCTCGCGCCGTCAATTTCCAGAACGTCGAGCGCACGGCCTTCGGTGATTTCCTGCACGCGCGAATCATTGTCATCGAATTCCACTTTCGGACCGCCGGTGCAGTTCAGGCATTTGGCAAAAATGCGGGCGACGGTCGTCTTGCCCGTGCCGCGCGGGCCGCAAAATAGATACGCGTGGGCGATGCGCTTCTGCGTGATGGCGTTGGCGAGCGTCTGCGTGACGTGTTCCTGGCCGACGACGTCAGCGAATTTCTGCGGGCGGTATTTGCGGGCGATGACTTGGTAACTCATGCAAGGGAGAATTATGAAGGATGAAGGATGAAGGATGAAACAAAAACATTTCGCGCTCGGCAGATTGGCTGGGTTTCATCATTCATAATTCTGCCTTCATAATTGGGTAGCGGGGAAAAGGTGTCAGGGTGACTGCGGCAATTGCAAAGCATACTGCCGTTGCTGCCTTCCGGCCCTGGCGGGGTTCGTAAGTCCACACTCCACAGGCCCTGACGAAAAAATTTTGCCGCAAAAGGTGCAGCTTGTCGAGCCAAGCCTTCCACTTGGTAGTGGTATGGTTTCACCGAAGCGCGGAGCATTGTTCCGCGCTCCGGCTGGCGCACCTTCACTTCGTCATCGGCCAGCCGGCGGCGACCATGCCCTTGTGGCCGCCGATGAGCGAGCGGACATTTTTGTAGCCAAGTCTTTGCGCCGCGTCGCAAGTCATCGCGGAGCGGAAGCCGCCGCCGCAATACATGATGAATTCCGTTTCCGCATCAGGATAAAGTTTTTCGAGGTCGCGCTCCAAAATTCCTTTGCCGAGATGCACGGCCTCGGCGGCGTGACCGGCGGACCATTCGGAATCCTCGCGCACATCGAGCAGGACGACTTTGGGATTGGTGGCGAGTCGCGCGCGGGCATCGGTCACGGAGATTTCGGTGATGTTCTGTTTCGCCTCGTTGACGAGTTTGAGGAAGCCGGGTGAGTGATCCATATCGAAATTTTAGCGGAGTATTAGTTTTGCGGAACTGAAAAATTTTGATTATGACCGCAAACGTTTGGTGGCGATTTTCGTCCCGAACGTGGGACGACGACCACAGCTTCCTTCTCCCCTCAGAGGGGAGAAGGATTGAGGATGAGGGGTGGACAC
>JANOBC010000433.1:0-1569 GCA_031411455.1 Limisphaerales bacterium | reverse complement strand
CGACGGGTCGCTTTTTCTTTCCTCTCCCTCCGGGATATCCTGGCGAAGCCCGGAGTACCCGGTCAGAGGTCGGCGCGAAAGCGACGGGTGAGGGAAGGCACTATCGTTCGGATTGACTTCTCCCTCATCCCCAGCCCTTCTGCTGCGCTCCACACCCCTCCGGGTGCATTTGAGTGTTCCCTTGTCCCAAAGGGAGAAGGGCGCCTGATCTGAAGGCGAAGCACGAAGCCCTAAACGCTCCAGGGCGGTGCCGGACTTCTAGATTGCCTGCAACTGGGGAGCGTCATCCTTCCTGGCTGCAAGCAGCGCGGCAAAATCGTCGGCGCTCACCGGCTGGCTGAAATGGTAGCCCTGGCCTTCGCCGCAGTGCTGGCGCCTCAGGAACGCGAGCTGCTCGCCGGTCTCGACCCCTTCGGCGATGACCCTTTGCTTGAGGCTTTTCCCCATGCTGATGATCGCGCCGACAATGGTGTCGTCGCGCGAGCCGGCGGTGATTTCGCGCACGAACGACTGATCGATCTTGAGGGTGTCGATTGGAAACTGCCGCAGGTAGCTCAGGCTGGAATAGCCGGTGCCGAAGTCGTCGATTGCCAACCGCAGGCCGAGGGCCTTGAGCGCAATGAGCGTCGCGGCGGTCGTGCCGGCATCCTGCATGAGTACGCTTTCGGTCAGCTCCAGTTCGAGGTAGCGCGGATCCAGTTGCGTCCGCGCGAGCGTGGCGCGAACGCCCTCGACAAAATCGCTGCCCTGAAATTCCGCCGCCGAAATGTTCACCGCGACCGGCAGTGGCGGCAGACCCGCGTCGATCCAGGCCTGGGCCTGCCTGCAAGCTTCATACAGGACCCAGCGGCCAATCGGCACAATCAGGCCGCAGTCTTCGGCGATAGGCACGAACAGGGCCGGGGGGATGAGTCCGCGTTCCGGATGGCGCCAGCGTATGAGCGCCTCCACGCCGGTAATTGCCCTGGTCTCGAGATCGATCTTCGGCTGATAGTGCAATACGAATTCCCGCCGCTCGAGGGCGCGGCGCAGGCTGGCTTCGAGGTATTGCCGTTCGACGGCGCGGATGTTCATGTCCTCGGTAAAAAACTGGTAGTTGTTCCGGCCTTTGTCCTTGGCGTGGTACATCGCGGTGTCCGCGCATTTGATGAGGGTCTCCGCATCCTGGCCATCCTCGGGATAGATGCTGATGCCGATGCTCCCGGTGATATGCAGTTCCCTGCCGGCGATATCGTGCGACACCGCCAGCGCCTGCACCATTTTTTCAGCACTCCGCGCCGCATCCGCCGCGTGTTCGATTTCCGCAAGCAGCACCACGAATTCATCCCCGCCCTGGCGGCTCACGGTATCCGAGCTGCGCACACAGGCCTTCAGGCGCTGCGCAACCGATTGCAGCAGCAGGTCGCCGACCGGATGCCCGAGGGAGTCGTTGATGTGTTTGAAGCCATCCAGATCCAGAAAAAGGACCGCGCGTTTCTTGCCGTGACGACGGGCCAGCGATATGGCGTTTTCAACCCGGTCGCTAAGCAGCATCCGGTTCGGCAGATCCGTCAGGAAATCGTGTTGCGC
>JANOBC010000432.1:0-10531 GCA_031411455.1 Limisphaerales bacterium | reverse complement strand
GGACTCATCAAGCCGCAGGGCATCATCGCTGATTCTATGAGCGGTGTCAGCGGCGCGGGTCGCAAGGCGGAGATTGATTATCTTTTCTGCGAGTGCAACGAAAGTGTGCGCCCCTACGGCGTGCCGAAGCACCGGCATCTGTCCGAGATTGAGGAGCAAATGTCCTTCGCCGCCGGAACCAAAGTCACGATCCAGTTCACGCCGCATTTGATTCCGGTGAACCGGGGCATTCTGACCACGTTATATTTAGCGCCGGAAAAACATTTTTCAACTGCCGAAGAAATGGCCGCGCTCGCTGAAAAAATTTCTGCGTGCTACGCCAGCGCTTATGCGAACGAACCTTTCGTCCGGTTGCTCGAAGGAAAATCTTTGCCCGACACAAAAAATATCGTCGGCACGAACGTCTGTGAAATTGCGTGGCGACTCGACCCGCGCACCGGTCGGCTCATCGTGATGAGCGCCGAGGATAATCTTGTCAAAGGCGCTAGCGGCCAGGCCGTGCAAAGCCTGAACATCTTGAGCGGCTGGCCGGAGACGGCAGGGCTGGTTTAAATTAAGAATTATGAATGAAGTAAAACACGCGTCTGCCCGCGTTTCATCATTCATCATTCATCTTTCATCATTCTTTCTATGAAATGGAACGCCGCCGCCTACGCCGCGAATTCCTCCGTGCAGCATGGCTGGGCGCGCGAACTCATCGCCAAATTAAAACTGCGCGGCGATGAACACATTCTTGATGTGGGCTGCGGTGATGGCAAGGTGACGGCGGAACTTGCCCGCGCCGTGCCGCGCGGCGCGGTGGTTGGGATGGATGCCTCGGCGGAAATGATCTCGTTCGCGCAAAAAACATTTCCGCCGGCGAAAATTTCTAATCTAAAATTCCAAGTCTGCGATGCTCGGGAAATCCGTCTTCAAAAAAAATTTGACCTCGTCTTTTCCAACGCCGCCTTGCATTGGGTGGATGACCACGAGGCGATTCTGCACGGTGCGGCTTCGGTGCTGAAATCCGGCGGACGCCTCTTGATTTCCTGCGGCGGCAAGGGCAATGCCCACGAGGTCTTTCTGGCATTGCGCCCGGAGATGCGGCTGCGGCGCTGGTGCGAATTTTTCCGCAAGATGCCGCTGCCGTATTTTTTTTACGCGCCGGGCGATTACGAAAAATGGCTGCCGAAATCCGGCTTCAAAATCAATTCGCTGACGCTCGCGCCGAAAGACGTGGCCTACGAAGGCGCGGCGGGTTTCGCGACGTGGCTGTGGACGACGTGGCTGCCGTTCACGCAACGCGTTCCAGAAAACTTACGCGATGAATTCATCGCCGCCGTCACGCAGCGTTATCTTGCCAAACATCCGGCGGACGCAAATAATCAAATCCACGTCCGCATGGTGCGGCTGGAGATTGATGCAGTGAAAATCTGACACCATTCTACTAAACGCCAATCCCTAAAAATTATGCCAAAAACTTTTCGCGTCGGACTCATCGGCTACAAATTCATGGGGCGCGCGCACTCGAACGCGTGGCGGCAGGCGCCGAAATTTTTCGACCTCAAAGCCAACATCGAGCTGCACACCATCTGCGGACGCGACTCCGCCGGCGTGAATGCCGCACGCGCGAAACTTGGCTGGCAGTTCGCCACGACCGACTGGCGCGAAGTCGTCGAGTCGCCGTTGATTGACATCGTAGACATCGCCACGCCGACGTTTTCGCACGCGGAAATGGCCATCGCCGCGCTCAAGAACGGCAAGCACGTCCTCTGCGAAAAAGCGATGGCGCGCGATTTGAAGGAATGT
Source organism: Limisphaerales bacterium (assembly GCA_031411455.1). GTDB lineage: Bacteria > Verrucomicrobiota > Verrucomicrobiia > Limisphaerales > UBA11358 > UBA11358. The sequence goes on along the minus strand of JANOBC010000432.1, from coordinate 8,743 downwards.
GAAGCAATGTTCGCCGCCGCCAAAAAATCCAAGGCGGTTCACATGATCTGCCACAATTACCGGCGCATACCCGCCATCGCGCTCGCGAAGCGGATGTTGACCGAAGGCGCGCTCGGACGCATCCATCATTTTCGCGCGCGCTACGCGCAGGACCGATTGGCCGACGCGGAATTTCCGCTCGACTGGCGCTTGGAAAAAGCCACCAGCGGCAGCGGCGTCCACAGCGACATCAATTCCCACATCATTGACCTCGCGCGTTATCTCGTCGGCGAATTCACGGATGTCTGCGGCATCGTTCACACCTTCGTGCTGGAGCGACCGCGCGCGGATATGCTCGCGAAGGGGAAACGCGTTCTCGGCAAAGTCACCGCGCCCGACAGCGCCGCGTTTCTTGGTTGGATGAAAAGCAGCGACCAGGAAAGCAGCGTGATGGCGAACCTCGAAGCCACGCGTTACGCGCCGGGTCGCCGCAATCACATCGAGATTGAGATCAATGGCAGCAAGGGTTCCATCTTCTTCGACTTTGAGGACATGAACCGGCTGAAGTATTACAACGGCGACGACCCGAAGGACCGGCAGGGTTTCCGCGACATCCTCGTGACGCAACGCGACGGCATCCAGCCTTACGTCGCGAACTGGTGGCCGCCCGGTCATCCCATCGGCTACGAACACACGTTCGTCCACGCCGTCGCCGATTTCGTGAACGCCTGCGCCGACGGCAAATCCGTGCATCCGACGTTTGAGGACGGCCTGAAAAACCAGCGCGTGCTCACGGCGGTGGAACAATCTTCCGCGAAGGGAAAATGGGTGAAAGTTTGATTGGAATAAATCTTGAAAGCAATTAGCCCGTTCGTTTTGATAAAAACATGATGAAGGCCGCAGTTAAAAAAGTCAGCCGTGCACACCGTCGTGCATGCACTGTGGCTCAATAAAATGTCAGTGGTTAGACACCCGAAAGGAAAATTGTGAGCATCTTAAGAGAGATGTCGCCGGATGGCTTTGAGCATTAGAAAATCGTTTGCCCGGAGCGAGATTTTACTTTAGGCAAATCATTTATTTCGGGGAGCCGGTTGGAAAAGACTGAATTATTTCGTCATCCGCGCAATCTCCGCCGCATAACCCGCGCGGCATTTCTGCCAATCAAACCGCCACCGTCGCCAGCCAGCCTTGGTTGCCGAATTGCGATTTGAATTTCTCCGCCAGATTTTCCGCCACTGCCAGATTTTCCGTGATGGCAAACGTCGTCGAACCGCTACCGGACATGAGCGAAATGAGCGCGCCGTTCGCCCGCAGGAATTCTTTGTAGAGTTGTAGGATGGGAAACTTGTCGAACGCCGGAGCTTCGAGCGAGTTATAGATTTCCGCCGAAGCGGCTTTCAAATCGCCGGCCTGTAGCAGCGACACCAGTTTTTGCGCGCGACCAGCCGTGCCGTTTTGGTCTTTTGGAAACAGCGCGAGGTTTTGATAGGACCAGGGTGTCGAGATGCCGAAACCGGGATGCACGAGGAAGAACGCCTTGCCCTTGAGTGCTGCAAAATTTTCCAGCGTCTGAACTTTTTCGCCGCGTCCCGTGGCCAGCGCCGGTTGGTCGTAGAGAAAGAACGGAACGTCCGAGCCAAGCGTGGCGGAAAGCGCGTGCAACTTTTCCAGCGGCAGCGGCGAGCCAAACAATTCGTTCAACGCGGAAAAGGTGACGGCTGCATTCGCACTACCACCGCCGATGCCGCCCGCGAGCGGTAGATTTTTTTGCAGATGAATTTTGACGCCGTCTGAAATTTTTGCTGCCGCAAGGAAAGCCGTCGCCGCGCGGTGGACGAGATTTTTTGAATCGCACGGCAGTTCGGGATTGCTGCACGTCAGTTGCAGGCTTTCGCCGCTGCGCTCGAACGTCATCGCGTCGCAGATGTTCACGGGCTGCATCACGGTTTCCAATTCGTGAAAACCATCGGCGCGTTTGCCGAGGATGTTCAGAATGAGGTTGACCTTGCAGGGCGATTTCTTTTCGAGGCGCATGGGATTTAAGCGGGGCAACTCAATGGAAAAACTTTTGAACCACGGATGGACACCGATGGACACCGATTGGATTTGCCGCAAAAAAGCACAAAAGGCGCAAAACAACTCCGGTAGGAATTTTTGCGTTTTCTGCGTCTTTTTGTGGCTGAAGTTTTTTCATCCGTGTTTATCCGTGTCCATCCGTGGTTAAGATTTCAGTTCAATGACTCCAAAATTTTCTCCGCCGCCAAGCGCGGATTTTCCGCCGCGTAAATCGGTCGGCCAATTACCAGCCAGCTTGCGCCCGCCTGCATTGCTTCGCGCGGCGAGAGCGTGCGTTTCTGGTCGTCGGCTTTTTCCGTGCCGGCCCAGGCTGCGCCGGAGGCTTCGCCGAGGCGAGTGCGGATGCCGGGCGTCACCAGCTGGATGTGCGCGGGTAAAATTTTTCGCAGCGCGGAAATTTCCAGCGGCGAGCAAACCAAGCCGCGCAAACCGGAATTCACCGCGAGTTGCGCGAGGCGGAGAACTTGCGCTTCCGTGTCCGCTTCGATGCCGAGTTCAGCGAGCGTTTCATTCGTGGAACTGGTCAGCACGGTGACGCCGAGCACGAGCGGTGCGGTGAGGCCGAGAGTTTTCGCCGTGTCCTGCGCGGATTTTTCCGCCGCGCGCATCATCTCGCTGCCGCCGTTGGTGTGGATGGTGGTCATCTGCACATCGAGGCGCGTGGCGGCGGCGATGGCTTTGGCGACGGTATTGGGGATGTCGTGAAATTTCAAATCGAGAAACACGCTCGCGCCGGCGTCGCGCACGCGCTTGACGATATCCGGCCCGGCGCTGACAAAAAGTTCCTTACCAATCTTAAACGCACCGACAGCGGGCGCAACGAGCGCGGCCAGCTTCAAAGCTTGTTCCGCCGTCGGCACATCCAGCGCGACGATGATGGGGTTTTGTTTAGCCACAGATGGGGACAGATAAACACAGATAAAAACCAAAGAAAAGTTTTTCGCAGTCGCAATTTTGACTTGGCTTAAAAAATTTCTTAAACTGCCACCATGAAGATTGTCCGCCATACCGACAAAAAATTTTCTACGAAGCTCCGCGACTTGGCTTCCGGCGCGAGTCTGTTTGACGCCGCGATTGAAGAGCGCACGAAGGCGATTTTGCAGGATGTCTATCTGCACGGCGATCAGGCCTTGCTCGAACTCACGGAGAAATTTGATGGTGCAAAACTCACTGCCGACCAACTCGCGGTGACAGCGGCGGAATTATTCAATGCCTCCCTCAACGCCGATGAAGCGCTGCGCGCGGCGGTGGCGGAAGCGGAAGGCAACATCGCGAGCTTCGCCAAGAAATCCAAGCGTAAGGGCTGGCAGTCCAAAAATTCCCACGGCGCGAGTGTCGGCGAAAAGTTTGACGCGTTTCAACGCGTCGGCGTCTATATTCCCGGCGGCACGGCGCCGCTCGTTTCAACGGCGCTGATGACTATCACGCTCGCGAAGGTTGCGGGCTGCAAGGAAATCGTCGTGACCACGCCGTGCGGCAAGGATGGTTCCATCAATCCGGCGATTCTTTTCGCGGCGCGGGCGGCGGGGGCGACGGAGATTTATCGCGTCGGTGGCGCGCAGGCGATTGCGGCGTTGGCTTACGGCACGAAGACGATTCGCCGCGTGCAGAAAATTTTCGGCCCCGGCAACGCCTACGTCAGCATGGCGAAGCGTCTGCTCGTCGGGCGCGTGGCGATTGATCTGCTCGCCGGGCCGAGCGATTTGCTCGTGCTGGCCGACGACACCGCGAACGCGAAGTTTGCCGCCGCCGATATGCTCGCGCAGGCGGAACATGGCTCCGGCCACGAACGCGTCTGGCTGGTGACGACTTCCGCAAAAATGATAAGCGCGGTGGAAAAAGAAATTTCCAAGCAGTTGCCCAAGCTCTCACGCCGCGCACTTATCAAGACCGTGCTCGACCGGAACGTGTGGCTCATCCAAGTCGCGAGCGTCGCGGACGCGGTGACGTTGGCGAACCAGATTGCGCCGGAACATTGCGAAGTCATCACGCGCGACGCGCGCAAGGTCAGCGGCGGCATCGTGACGGCGGGTGCGATTTTTCTTGGCAACTGGTCGCCGACCGTGCTGGGCGATTACATCGCTGGCCCAAGCCACGTTCTGCCGACCGATGGCGCGGGAGCGAGCTTCGCCGGATTGACGGTGGATCAATTCCAACGCCGCACGAGCGTGGTGGAATACAACCGCGCCGGACTCAAAAAAGCGTTGAAGGGCGTGAAAAAATTCGCGGAGATGGAAGGCCTCGACGCGCACGGGAAGAGCGCGGAAATCAGGAAATAACCCCGAATGTGAGTCCGCTTGATGGCCGGTTCCAACCCGAACCGCTTCTTGACTCACCTCGTTTCGTTGCTATTCTCACACGCTCCGGTTTTTGTGCCGGAACAATTTATCTGAATTTATGAAACGCCAGTATCAACCGTCGAAAATCCGCCGCAAACGTCAGCACGGCTTTCTGAACCGCAACTCCACCAAGAGCGGCAAGGCCACCTTGGCCAACCGCCGTCGCAATGGCCGCAAGCGCCTGACGCCGGTTTGATTCCGTGAACGACGCGCCGAAACGCCTGCGTTTGGGTCGCTCATCCCGGCTCGCGCAAAGCCGCGATTTCGCCCGCGTCCGGCAGCAGGGGCAACGTCTGGTGCTCGGCTGTCTCATCGCCAACTGGCAGCTATTGCCGGATGGCTCCGCGCCAAAACTTGGTGTGGTCACGAGCAAGAAAATCGGTGGCGCAGTGCAACGCAATCGCGCCCGCCGCCTGCTCCGCGAAAGTTTTCGCCAGCATCAGCACGAGTTTATGAAGCCGGTGGATTTGGTTTTGGTCGCGCGGAATTCCATCGCTGGAAAAACTTTTGCTGCCGTGGAAAAGGATTATCTCGCCGCGTTGAAACGGGCGAACCTGCTGAAAAATTAAAGTGAACCCGCTCCAGCACATTTTGATTTTGGCCGTCCACGCTTACCGGCTGGTGGTTTCACCCGCGCAAACTTTCCTCTTCGGTGCCACCGCTGGCTGCCGTTTCACGCCGACTTGCTCCGCTTACGCGTTGGACGCGGTGCGGGAACATGGCGCGATGACCGGAACATTTTTGGCCGCCAAGCGCGTCTGCCGCTGCCAGCCGTGGGGCGGCTGCGGCCACGATCCCGTTCCGCCAAATAGATTCAAGATTCAAGTTTCAAGTTTCAGGTTTTAATTCTCATGGACAAGACCGGCATCATCGTCATTTCACTCTGCGTCGCCCTGCTCGGGGTGTGGCTCTACCAACAGAACGACTACTCCAAGCAACTCACGCACTGGCAGCAGACCAACCAGATCGCGATGCTCAAGTCGCAAATCACCAACAGCGCCACCGCCACAGCGACAGCCGCCCCGAGCGCGGCCATAGGCGCACCAACCGCCACGACCACGATGCCGGTGGTGTTCGCCACCAACTCGCCGGAAAAAACCCTCGTGCTGACGAACGGTCGCGCGCGTTACACCTTCACCACACGCGGCGGCGGCTTGAAGTCGGTGGAATTTTTCGATTATCCGCAGACGATTTCCGCGCGCTGGAAAAATGACATCCACACTGCCCCCGGCCTCGCCACGCTGAACAACAAGGCGTCCGTTCCCGCGCTCGCCGTGCTGGGCGATGCGAGCTTCGTGGGCGACGGACAATTTACTTTGACGACGACGGCAGCGGGCGGCGTGCGCGCGGAAAAAACGTTGGCAGACGGCCTAGTTATCGCGAAGGAATTTCATTTCAGTTCCAACTACCTCATGAACGCGACGGTGACGCTGAAAAACACTTCCGACAAATCATTACTCGTGCCGCCGCAGGAAATCGTCGTCGGCACGGCCGCGCCGATGGACGCGGACGACACCGGCCTGCTCTGGGGCGCGATGTGGTGTGACGGCACGAACGCGACGGACAATCCGGTGACGGCATTTTCCGGCGGCGGCTTCGGCTGTTCCAGCGGCCCGGCCAAAACTGAAATTCGCGTGGGCAGCGGCCACGTTGTCTGGGCCTCGGCGCACAACCAATTCTTCGCACTCGTGGCGATGCCCAAGCAGCAGGCCGTCGAAATGGTCGCGCGCCCGGTGACGCTGCCGCACTTTCAGGATTCTGGTTCGGCGACGAACGCCGCTGCACCTCAAGGCGTCCAAACCGCGCTCGTGTATCCGGCGCAAACGCTGACGGCCAATTCTTCCATTGAGCGGCAGATTGAATTTTTCGCCGGGCCGAAAGAATTTCGCACCTTGGCGCGCATCGGCGAGGAGCGCAAGAACGGCGCCGACCAAGTGATGAACTGGGGCACGGGCTTCGCGAGCTTCTGGGGCATCGGCACGTTTTTTGCCAAGCTGCTGCTGTCGGCCTTGAATGCGTTGCACGATCTGGTTGGCCTGGGCTACGGCTGGACGATTGTTTTGATCACCATCCTCATCAAGCTGCTGTTCTGGCCGTTGACGGCGAAGAGCACGCGTTCGATGAAAAAAATGCAGGCGCTCGCACCGGAGCTGAAACTGCTCCAGGAAAAATACAAGGACGACGTGCAGAAACTCACGTCCAAGCAGTGGGAGCTTTACAAGAAGCACAAGGTCAGCCCGGTGAGCGGCTGTTTGCCGATGCTCGTGCAGATGCCGGTGTTCATCGGCTTTTTCATCATGATCCGCAGCGCGATTGAACTACGCGGCGCGAGCTTCCTGTGGGCGGTCGATTTGTCCAAGCCGGACACGCTGTTCATGATTCCGGGCATTACGTTCCTGCCCTTCATCAGCACGCCGGAAGGAATGCCGTTCAACCTGCTGCCGATTTTGATGGGAGGCTCGATGTTGTGGCAGTCGCACCTCACGCCCGCGTCGCCGGGCATGGATCCCGCGCAGCAAAAGATGATGCGTTGGCTGCCGGCGATTTTCATTTTGTTCCTCTACAATTATTCCTCCGGCCTCGCGCTCTACTGGACAGTCAACAACCTGCTCACGGTGTTGCAGACGAAACTGACGAAGGCCAACGAACCCGTCGTGACCGTTGCCCCCGCAACTCCGGCATTGACGGGGCCACCAAAAAAGAAAAAATAGCTCAATGCAAAATGAAAAGTTAAAAATTAAAAAAGCCGGACAACCGGCGCATTTTTAATTTTCAATTCTTATGCCCGCTCCGAAAGAAATTGTTGAAAAAATCCTCGGCTCGCTTGGCTTTTCCGCGACCGTGGAGGGAAAAATGTTTGCGGGCGAACTCACGCTCGACGTGACGACGGAAGATTCCGGACGCCTCATCGGTCGCGCCGGCCAGACCCTCGCCGACCTGCAATACCTCACGAACCGGATTCTCTTCCAGCAGGATCAAAGTGCGCCGAAAGTGACCGTGGACGTGGGCGGCTACCGCACCCAAGCCCGCGAGGCGCTCGTAAAAAAAGCCCAAGACGCCGCCGAAAAAGTCCGCCGCTATGGCGACGCCGTGGAACTGGAACCGATGGGATCCTTCGACCGCCGCATCGTGCATCAGGCGCTCAAGGACGATCCCGATGTGGAATCCACCAGCGTGGAAGTCGAAGGCACGGAGAAGAAAGTTTTAATCCTTCGCCCCCGCCGTCGCTGAAAATTTTCTGCTCTGCGCTCTTTGCGTTCTCTGCGGTTAAACCATCAGCCCGCTGCCGGTTCGCTGGCGGCCAGTTCGGCCACGGCCTTTTCCCACTCGGCATTCGCGGCTTCGAGCCGGTTGGTCACCTGGGTCAGCTCGCGATTGATCTGCGTCGCGCGTCCGCCGGAATGATACGTCTCCGGCTTTTCCAATTCGGCGGCGTAATCGCGTTCCTTCGCTTCAAGGTCGGCGATTTCTTTTTCCAAAGCGGCGATGCGTTTCGGAATGGCATTCTTCGCATCTGAACGCGCCTGCCGCTGCTGCGCTTCTTGGCGTTTCTGTTCCTTGCGATCCACTTTCGGAACAGCGGCGGGGCGGCTGACCTCGCTGCCAAAGCTCGAACTCGTCAACGCCGCGCGTGCGGATTGCGCGGTCTTGTCCAAATAATACTGGTAGCCGCCGGTGAAGTGCCGGAGCTGCCCCGCCTCCACGCGGACGACGTGCGTCGAAAGCGCGCGGATGAAATGCACATCATGGCTGATGAAAACCAGCGTGCCTTGGTATTGCTTCAACGCGACGATTAGCGCGTCAACACTCGCCAAATCTAAATGTGTTGTCGGTTCGTCCATCAGCAACAAGTTCGGCGGATCGAGCAGCAGCTTCACGAGCGCGAGCCGCGATTTTTCACCGCCGCTCAAGACGCCGACGGGTTTGTAAATGTCGTCGCCGCGAAAAAGAAAGCTGCCCAGCACCGTGCGGATGGCTTGCTCGGTGATGCGTTGCGGCGTGTCGAGCGCGGTCTCGAAAACCGTTTGCTTCGGGTTCAACATCGCCGCGCGATGTTGCGCGAAATAGCCGAGCTTCGCGTTGTGACCGAGTTTGTGTTCGCCAGCTTGCGGTGTGAGAACTTGCGCGAGGAGTTTCAGCAACGTGGATTTCCCCGCGCCGTTCGGACCGACCAGCACGATGCGCTGATCCCGTTCCACTTCAAAGTCGAGGCTTTCATAAATCCAGTTGATGTCCGAATCCCCCACACCCCGTCCCACACCCCCCCCCGGGGGGAGGGTGGCGGGTAGGCCCGGGGGGGGGGCGCGCGGGTTAACTGAAAGCGGCCTTGGATATCCCAAAAAAAATTT
>JANOBC010000431.1:0-4407 GCA_031411455.1 Limisphaerales bacterium | reverse complement strand
TGTGACGCCGCTCGGCGGAAATTTGAACACGAACGCCGTGACCGTGACGCTGACTCTTGCTTCGTCCACGAATTACACTTTCACCGCGCTCTCGAACGCGACCGTGAACATCCTCGACCGCCCCATCAACAACTGGCTGCGAGCGAACTTCACTTCCACCGAGCAGACGAATTCCCTCATCAGTGGTGACGCGGCGAATCCGGACGCGGATGCGTTGCCGAACTTGCTGGAATACGCGCTCGGTTTCGCGCCGAAGTCAGTGAACGCAAATCCGCTTTCCCCGATGATGACGAATGGAAATTTTCAAATCACCTTCCCGCAATCGAAGTCGGCTACGGATGTCGCGCTGGTGGCGGAGTGGTCGGCGGATTTGGTCGGTTGGTTTTCCGGCGCAGGCTATGTGCAGCCAGTCAGCGTGACGGACGTGGTGACGAATCGTATTTATGTGGTGCAACCGGCGGTGGGTGTGGTGACGAACAAGGCGGGATTCTTCCGCCTCCGCGCGACGCGGCTATGATCTTAACTCCGCCTTGTGGCTCGCTTGACGGCGAAGAAAACCGATCCGGATCCAATAAAAAATCCTAAAGAAAAAAAGCTGATTCCAATGGCTCTAGCAATAAATGCTGGCAATGCTTCCAGCCCGCAAAGCAGATAACGTGCTTCCAGAATTTGAGTTGTTCCTACCAACGCGGGCGCACCGGCAGTCACTACGACGTGGGCTTTATAGCTGCCTTTTCTAAAAGGCGAGACGGAAAAAACCGGCACGGCTCCGTCTAGGGTTTCATTCTGCCAGAGAATTTCCGCACTGGCCGTTTCGACTGTGTTGGTTCCTGAAGTTGGCTTAATTTCAATAATCGCTTCTAGCCCGGCTAACAGTTGAGTGACGTTGGTTGATTTGAGGGCGTCGGGAAAAATCCGCAGTGCCACTACTTCGCCATGCGATGAGGAGCAAGTCTGGATAAAATCCGCGTCGAACTTTCCGGGTTTGGAAAAATCCACCGCGCACTTCATTGGCCTAGCTGTCTGCCACGCCTCGAACTCAAGGTTGCGGTGGTGCGAGTCAAAAAGGAACCAAACGCCACTAGCCAAAAAAAAGACGGCGACGATTCCCATCGTCGCCGTCCATTTGCTCCAGCGCAGGCGCATAGATTTCAGTAGCGCGGCACGTTGCGGTCAATTTCGTCCGACCACGCGGTGATGCCGCCTTTGACGCTCTTGACGTATTTGAATCCCTGCTGACGCAGAAAATTCAACGCCTTGAGCGAACGCACGCCGGCTTTGCAGTGCAGATAGTATTGCGTGTTCGGATCGAGTTCCGTGAAGCGTTCATTGAGCTGGCTCAACGGCAGCAACGGCACACCGTCCACCTTCGCGATTTCGTATTCGTCGGCTTCGCGCACGTCCACGACCTTGATGCCGAGGCCCGGATTATCGAGCGCCTTCTTCATGTCTTGCACGGTGACTTCGTCCGGGTTGCCGAGATTTTCCGGCTCCGGGACGATGCCGCAGAACGTTTCGTAATCAATTAATTCTTTGATCCTCGGATGATCGCCGCAAATCGGGCACGCGGGATCGCGGCGCAATTTCAATTCGCGGAACTTCATGTCGAGCGCGTTGAACAATTGCAGGCGCCCGACGAGCGACGTGCCTTTGCCAATCGCGAGCTTCAAAATTTCCGTCGCCTGAATACATCCGATGATGCCCGGCAACACGCCGAGCACGCCACCTTCCGCGCAACTCGGAACCATTCCCGGCGGCGGCGGTTCGGGATAGAGACAGCGATAGCACGGTCCGCCGAGATGCGGCGCGAACACGCTGGCCTGTCCCTCGAAACGGAAAATTGAACCATAGACATTGGGTTTCTTGAGCAACACGCAGGCGTCGTTCGTGAGGTAGCGCGTCGGAAAATTATCCGTGCCGTCCACGACGATGTCGTAAGGACGAATCAAATCGAGCGCGTTTTCGGAACTGATGCGCGTGTTGTGGATGACGACTTCGCAATGCGGATTGATGCCGGCAATCGTTTCCTTCGCCGACTCAGCTTTGGAGCGACCGACGTCGGCGTCGGTGTGGAGAATCTGGCGTTGCAGATTGGAATAATCCACCGTGTCGAAATCCACGATGCCGATCTTGCCGATGCCGGCGGCGGCGAGATACATCGCGATGGGCGAGCCAAGCCCGCCCGCGCCGATGCACAGGACGCTCGTGGCTTTGATCTTCTTCTGCCCGGCTAGGCCGACTTCCGGCAGAATCAAATGCCGGGAGTAACGACGGATTTCTTCATTGTTCAGTTGCATAGTCAAAGGGGGATTATAGTAGTTCAGTTGCGCGAGAAATCAAGTTGCGCCATTGGACGGTAGATGGAAAGCGGGCGGGCGCTTGCTTGATTATCATTCTGGCTGGACGCAGAAATGTGAGAACCCGTTTGAGCCTGACACAGTGAAGTGATCGGAAACGCCGCGGTGCGGCCGCCAATTTATTTCACCGCCGTGCTGGCAGCTTTCACACGATGCCAGATTTGCCAGCCGAAGCCGTTCAATTGGAAACGCGGCAGGTCTCCCATGGCGGCGTCTGAAGCACCACTGATGTTGACGGGCTTAAACTCTGCCGCATTTGAAAATGTCACCGCGCCGCTGACCGTCCGGTTGGAAAGATTGATGACGACTAAAAATTCATCCGTGTCATCGCCGCGCAAGAAGGAGACGACTTTTGCCTCCTCGGAATTTTCCAGCCATGTCACGCGGTCCGTGCGGAAGGCGGCGTAGTCTTTGCGAAGCTGGATGAGTTGTTTGTAAATGCTGCGGAACGGCGGGCGTTCGCTCGGATGCGGATGCCAGCAGATGTTGAGCTTGTCGAAGAGCGCGGGGTCGGCGGATTCGGTGGCGTCGCCGACTTCCATACCGTTGTAAAGCAGCGGCACGCCGTCGAGCGTGAACATCAGTGCGGAAGCCGCGAGCGCACCCTTCATGCCGTAGCGTGCGACGGCGCGGGTTTCGTCATGGTCGTCGGAAATTCGCAAACGCAATGCGCCTTGCGGCCATTGGGCGCGGCTTTCGACCCAGGAATTTTTGATGCGCGTGGCGGCGGCATCATGTGAAAGCACGTCGTTGACCGTCCACATGAGCTTCCACGAGTAATCGAAATCAAAAGCCTTGGCGAGAAACGCGGGCTGTTCGCCTTCTTCGAGCAGCACGATGCCGGGTTTGATGGCGTCAAGTTCGGCCCGCGCCTGTTCCCAAAAATCCAGCGGCACCATCGGCGCGGCGTCGCAGCGGAATCCGTCCACGCCCACCTCTTGAACCCAGAATTTCATCAGCGCGATCATGTAACTGCGAAGCGCGGCGTTGGTATAATTCAAACCGGCAACGTCTGACCAGTCGGGGACGGGCGAGAGGACGTTGCCGTGGGCGTCCTGCTTGTAGAAATTTTTATTGGTCATCATCACGCTGTCCCACGCGGTGTGATTGGCGACGAGATCCATGAAAACTTTCATGCCGCGCTGGTGCGCGCCCGTGACGAGTTTTTTATAGTCATCCAGCGAGCCGTAGGCGGGGTCAATGGCGTAGTAGTCTTTGATGGAATAGGGGCTGCCGAATTCACCTTTGCGAAATTTTTCACCGATGGGATGGATGGGCATCGTCCAGAGGACGGTCACGCCGAGATCATGGAGGTCGTCCAACTTGGCAGTGATGCCGGCGAGATTTCCGGCGGGGGAAAACTGGCGCGGAAAAATTTCATACACGGTGGCGCTGCGCAGCCAGTCCGGCGAAGTGCGGGCGGTGGAGTTAGCGACTGCCGTGTCCGCCCGCAGACCTGTGGCAGAAAAAACAACCGTGATTGAAAGCAAAAGCGATAACCCGGAGAGGATGGAAAATTTCATGAAAAATAAATGCCCTATTCGCGCGGCGAACGCAACCGCACGAAAATATGTTTTAGTTTTTGGGAGTATGTTCGGCGAACCACGTCAGGTCTTTAACCGCTTGAGCGTCGCCCGTCACCATAATGTTTTGACCACCGCTCCATGCTTTATAAGTGACCGGCGGCGTGTCTTTGGTGCCGAGCCATTTATGGACTTCCGAATGTCCGTCGGCAAAAAACATTCCGGCAGATTTTCCGTGCATACTGCCGGGAAGTTCCGTGAATGTTGTCCCGATGCCAGAAGCGTCTGCGGGATTAACGAACAAGGTGGCGTCGTCATTGCCATCGGGATGTTCATCCGTCAGCACCCAGCAGTCGGTTGGTCCCGGGGTATGCAAATTTCCTAACTTTTTGGCGTTGTAAAAACTACCGGCCCATACTGTGGCAAAATACTTTGAACCGTCTCCCATCGCACCATTCATGGAACAACTGCGGATTCGGTTATCACGTCCAATTTGATTCCCACTCAAAAAACGGTCGGCCGGGCAG
>JANOBC010000430.1:0-12539 GCA_031411455.1 Limisphaerales bacterium | reverse complement strand
ATTGAGGCGAATCCAGATTTTATTTCGCCCAGCTATCGTCGCAATGAAGTGCTCGGTTTTCTCAAAAACAACACGCTCGAAGACCTGTGCATCTCACGTCCGCTCGCGCGCTTGAACTGGGGCATTCCCCTGCCCTTCGATCCCGAGTTCGTCACTTACGTCTGGTTCGATGCGCTGGTGAATTACGCCAGCATCGCCGACGCGCACAAGGCGCTCGCGCTTTGGCCCGCCGACATCCACGTCATCGGCAAGGACATCGTGAAATTTCACGCCGTCTATTGGCCGATTATGCTCAAGGCGATGGGCCTGCCGTTGCCGAAACAAATTTTGGTTCACGGCTGGTGGCAGAAAGATGGCGCAAAAATTTCCAAGAGCACCGGCAACGTCGTTGATCCGATTGCGGTCATCAACGAGTGGGGCTTGGACGCGTTTCGTTTTTACGTTCTGCGCGAACTCGACATCGGCCCGGACGGCAACTGGACCGACGCCGGTTTTCGCTCGCGCTACCAAGCCGAACTCGGCAACGGCCTCGGCAATCTTGTGAACCGTTCGCTCTCCATGCTGAAACGTTATCGCAACGGAATTATTCCGACGAAATCAAATGAACTCGCCGACGACGCAGCGAAGGCAGCGGATGAAACGTGCGCGCTGCTATTGAAAAGCGAATTGCAAGGCGCGCTGCAAAGCATCTGGAGCCTCGTCAACCGCGCGAATAAATACGTGGATGAAACCGCGCCGTTCAAACTGGCGAAAGATCCCGCGCAAGCGCAACGACTCGACGAAGTGCTCTACAATCTCGCCGAATCCTGCCGCGTGCTGGCGGTGTTGCTGAATCCGTTTCTGCCGGGAACTTCGGCAAAGATTTACGCGCAACTTGGTTTGACCAACGCGCCGGATAAACTCGCCGACGCGACGTGGGGCGGCTTGCAGGCCGGACACACGATTGGCGAACCCGCGCCGCTGTTTCCGCGCAAGGATGTCGTTTGAAGCATGAAGACGCTGCTGCAAATCGTTCTGATTTGTTTCGCGAACAGCGTTTTGGCTCAAACACTCAATTTGCCTCCACGCGCCACCAACGCGCCGAGTGGCAGCGACTTCATCCGCAAAATCTCGTCGCTCGATTTCCCCCGGCGCGAACAAATGGTGGTTGAGGAAGTCTTTGCGGGAAACATTCCAACATTTCAACGCAAGTTCTGTCCTGTCAACGTCACGAACACGACTGACCACACCACCAACATCGCCACGTTTTTCGCTTCGCCGGACTATCTCGCAGTTGGTTCGGACGTGGATTATTTCCTCACACCCATTTCACCGAACATCGCTCAGCACATCGCCGACAAACTGGGCTGCGTCCTGCCGACGCGCAAAATGACGGATGCCATTTACGCGGCAGCGGAAGTGAAGCTGGTGCCATCGCCGATTCCGCCCACCGCAGCGATGACGACCGTGCCGATGTTTGCGCGCATCAATGAAACCGTTCGCGCGCAGCGGATGGCGCTGACAAATTTGTTTCCACTCGGCGCACTGGTGGCCGGGGATAAAAAGGACGTGGTCATTTCCGCGCGGCTGGCGACGGCGACCAACAAGGTGGCGATTTACGGCTGGCATCAGACGAACGACGTGGCGATCCAGCCACTCTATCTCGGTCACACGACGGCGTGGGTGGATTACAGCCACGGCATCCGGTTCATTTCGCAAACCATACTGGTGAATGGCGAGAAAACATTTGTGGCTGAAGTTCTGGCCGACCGGAAACTTTGCGGACTCATCAGCGATGAAGGCGTCATCAAGAATGCGCGTTATCCGACTAATCTTGGTGGAACAGGCTTCCAGCCTGTTGTTTCGGGCGTCCCGCCCGAAACCGACGGGACGCGTGGATTGCAACCGACCGCCGCAAATAATTTCACGCCGCCAGCTCCGGGCGAAATCCGGCGCGACGCCCGTTTCACCAATGCAAACTGGAACGCGTGGCCGGAGAAGTTTTCAGCAACCACGAACTTTGGCGAATGGACGCGGGAAATCAAATTGCCGGACGAGGTTCGCATCGTCATCAACGCGCCCGCCAAAGAAACTTTTTCACCAGACAAACCCGTGTTGCTGGTTTTCTACGCGTTGCCCAATGGCAATACCATTGAACAAACCATCGGCAAACAACTTCAACCCGGCGACGACTGGCATTACAACATCCAGCACATCGGCGCACAGACACGTTGGCTGCGGCAGGTCATCACGAATAAAACCATCGTCGTCGCCTATCTCGAAGCGGGCAAGTTGAGTTGGCCGGCATGGCGCAAGACGCACAACGACCAGCGCATCGCCGAAATTCTCGACCACGTGCGTGGAATTTTTTCTGCGAACAAAACGGAAGTAGTTCTCGCCAGCCACAGCGGCGGCGGCAGTTTGATGTTTGGGTATCTGAATGCGGTGAAGCAAATCACTGACGACGTGAAGCGCCTTGCGTTTCTCGACAGCAACTACGCTTACAACCGCACGAACCATGCGGACAAACTCAAAAACTGGCTGGCCGCTGCGCCGGAAAATCGGATGTGCGTGCTGGCGTATCAGGACTATCTCGGATTGCTGGACGGCAAACCGTTTGTGAGCGAAGCGGGCGGCACCTGGGGCCGCAGCCAGTTGATGCTAGAAGATTTGAAGCAGCAATTTCAATTCACCAGCCGAACCAACGCTGCCCTGAAAAATTTTTCAGCGCTGAACGGGCGCGTTGAGTTTCTGCTGAAGGAAAACCCGGAGCATAAAATTTTCCACACCGTGCAAGTTGAGCGAAATGGATTCATTCACGCCCTGCTCTCCGGCACGACGGACGCGGGCAAGGGCTACGAATATTTCGGCGAACGCGCCTACACCCACTGGATTCGCTGAACTCATTTTCATGAGCGAACGTCGCTGACCTTCCCCTTCCCTCCGCAAGGGCGAAGCCGCCGCCCGCGAGGATGGCAACGGGGATTTGAGAAATAGAGATGCTCATATTTTTGCGTGGCATTCCGACTCCCTCGCCCCCATCGGGGGAGAGGGAATCGCGTGCGGGCTGGTTCTGGTTTGTCGGGTTCATTGAGCGGATTCTAAAATGTCACCAAGCGGACGATGCGCGTATTGCAAGCTGTGCTTTCTCCACAAAGTTTCCGACTCCTTCGCCCCCATTGGGGGAGAAGGCTGGGATGAGGGGGATGACGTGGCAATGATGGACGCGTTCGTATCAGTGAGCCGCCCCCTCACCCTAACCCTCTCCCCCGCTGGGGGGAGAGGGAATCGCGCGCGGGCTGGTCTCGTTTGTCGTGGTCATCGTGCGGGTTCAGGAAAGCCGCGTGGCGAGTCCGCCCGCGAGGATGGCGACGGGGATTTGGGAAAGCGAAGGTATCATGGAATTAATAATCAGGCCAGCCGTCCACGCCAAAAGCCCGGACGCCGTTTCATGTGCATCACGGCTACAATCCAAATGTGCTCTGGCTTCTCCAAGAAAATGACTGCGTAAGGAAAATCATCGCTTAAATGTCGGCGGGCGGGCGGATCAAATTTCCAAAATCGGTCTGGCCGTTCACAAACCTCACGCAATAGCCGCTCCATCTCATGATAAAAGCGAACACCCAGTTCAGGGGAGATTTCAGAATAATAGCGGATGGCGGCGGCAAATTCCTCGTCCGCCTCGGGATGCAGCAGGTGTTTCACAGCCCCGCGATTTTGCGCGCCCGCGCCAGCGATTCCTCCAGCGGCACACCTTTGACCTTGCCCGATTCAATTTCCGCGATGCGCCGGTCTGTTTCAGTTTTCCACGCACCGGCCACGGAAGAATCCCCGCCACCGTGCCGCGCGACCAGGATGCGATCAATCAACTCCGCAACCGTGTCACTCGGCATTTCGCGGGTTTCCTCGACAATTTGATCCAAGGTTATTGGCATGGGAAAAGTCTCGCGCACACGGCTAATTTTGACAAGTGCGAAGCCGCCCCGCCCACGAGGCTGGCGACGGGAATTGGGGAGAGTGAAAGGCTCGTGGAATTTCTAAAAAACTTTAAAATTCAAACAGCGGAAATGGCGGAGAAAATAGCGTTACGCGAACCGCAATGAAATGGCCTTGCCTCGATTTGGTGGACAAGCGTTGGGTGATTGTGTGAGCTAAACACAAACACCATGAACCCCGAAAACATCAAGCCGAGCAAATACAAAAGATATGACGAAGCCTTCAAGCGTTCCGCCGTGGAGCTGTGGCTCCAGGGCGGCAAATCGGTTGAGCAGATTGCCCGCGAGCTGGGCATCAGCACCCAGAGCCTGAAGCAGTGGCGCAAGCAACTGGCGGCGCTGCCCGCCACCGGCCTGGGGCAGCGGTCGGTCGGCCAACTGGAAGAAGAGAACCGGCGGCTCCGCCGCGAGGTGCGCCAGCTGGCCCAACAGCGCGACATTCTAAAAAAACTCTGGGCATCATTGTCACACCGTCCGGCAGCGATTTGAGCGTGTAAAAGCCATGAGCGCCGAATACCCCATCCACTTGTTGTGCGCCACGCTGGCGGTGTCGGCCAGCGGTTATCACGCGTGGACGCAGCGCCCCGTGAGCCAACGGGAGCAAGCCAATGCCGCCTTGCTGCCGCTCATCACCGAAGCGTATCGGGAGAGCCGTCAGACCTACGGCAGCCCGCGTATCACGCACTGGCTGCGGACGCACGGCCAGCCGTGCAGCCGGACACGCGTGGCCAAGCTGATGCGGCAGGCCGGCGTGAACCGCCGACCGCGTCGCCGCTTCCGGCCCATGAGTTTGACCGACAGCGATCACGCCCTGCCGGTGGCTCCGAACCGGCTGCTGGAAAAAACCTCCCCGGCCCGCCCCGATGCCGTGTGGGTGGCGGACATCACCTATGTGGAAACGCAGGAAGGGTTCCTGTATGTGGCCGGGATCTTGGATCGCTGCAGTCGGCGGTGCATCGGCTGGGCGATGAGCACCACGTTGCACACCACGCTGCCGTTGGCGGCCTTGGATATGGCACTCACGCAACGCCGTCCCACCGGCGGCCTGCTGCATCACTCGGACCAAGGCGTGCAATACGCCAGCCGGAATTATCGGCAACGGCTGGCCGGAGCCGGAGCCGTTCCCAGCATGAGCCGCCGCGGCAACTGCTACGACAACGCCGCGATGGAAAGCTTCTGGAGCAGCCTCAAACGCGAACTGGTGTATCGCCGCCAGTTTGCCACGCGGAGCGAAGCCCGCGCCGCCATCTTTGAATGGATCGAAGTTTTTTACAACCGCACGCGGCTCCACAGCGCGCTCGGTTTCAAATCCCCTGTGGACTTCGAAAACCAAATCAACTAAACCATGCCCCATGCGTCACCCCAACGCTGTCCACCAAATCGAGGCAAGGCCATCGGCTCGCACGTTTGCGAACGTCTCCTCCACGGAAGAAATAGTATCCGCATCGCAGCCTCGCTTCAAAAAAATATCGCCCCGCCTGCGCGGCTTGGCTAGATTGACCAGATGAGTTCACAAGTTTTGGTCACCGGCGTGGCGGGTTTCATCGGCTCCCACGTCGCCGCGCATCTGTTGAAACAAGGTCACCGCGTCGTCGGCTTGGATGATTTGAGCGGCGGCTTCACCGACCACATTCCGGCGGGTGTGAAATTTATCGAAGGCTCCATCACCGACGTGGCGTTGGTGAAAAAGATTTTTGCCGAGCACAAATTTGAACACGTCTTTCACCTTGCCGCCTACGCCGCCGAGGGCTTGAGCCATTTCATCAAGCATTTCAATTACACCAACAATCTCCTGGGCAGCATCAACCTCATCAACGCCGCCGTGAACCACGACGTAAAATGTTTCGTGTTCACCTCATCCATCGCCGTCTATGGCCGCAACCAGTTGCCGATGACCGAGGCCGCCGTGCCACAGCCTGAAGACCCGTATGGTATCGCCAAATACGCGGTGGAACTGGATTTGAAGGAAGCCCACGAAATGTTTGGGATGAACTACGTCATCTTCCGCCCGCACAATGTCTATGGCGAAAACCAAAATCTCGGCGACCGCTACCGCAACGTGATCGGCATCTTCATGAACCAGATTATGCAGAACCAACCGATGACGATTTTCGGCGACGGCACACAGACGCGGGCATTCAGCTACATTGACGATGTCGCGCCGGTCATCGCCGCGAGCATCGCGCGTCCGGCCTGTTACAATCAGGTTTACAACGTCGGCGCGGATCAGCCGTATTCCGTCAACGAACTTGTGGACGTGGTGGCGAAGGCGATGGGCGCGACGCCACAGGTCACCAAACTCGAGGCGCGCAACGAAGTGGCTCACGCCTATTCCGCGCATGAAAAAGTTCATAAACATTTCGGCGACCTCATCAAGAATGTTTCGCTCACCGACGGCGTGACCCGCATGGCCGCGTGGGCGAAGAAGACCGGCGCGCGTCAGGGCCAGGCTTTTGAAGGCATCGAAGTTTCCCGCAATCTCCCGCCCGCGTGGGCCAAGCTCATCGCGCCGAAAAAAGCGTGAATCGCCGCAACCGGTTCTCAAATTATGCGTGGCAAACTTGAACTCATTTCGCTCCTAGTGCGGAACGGTGCTGACCCGAATCAAATCTTGGTGAAGCTTAGTTTGCGTGAGTCGCTTCTGGGCTGCAAGAGCGTGCTTGATGTCGGCTCCGGCGTGGCGCTCACGATGCGGCAGCTCGGCGTGGAAAATCCAGTCGGCGCGGAAGGCTATCGTCCGTCGCTGGAGGCCGCCAAAAAACAAAATACACACGACGACTATGTGCAATGTGATGTGCGCGACATTTCAAAGCATTTTTCCGCCGGCCAGTTTGACGCGTGCATCGCGCTGGACGTGATCGAACATCTGCCGAAGGCCGACGGCCTGAAAATGATCGCTGACATGGAGCGCATCGCCCGCAAGCGCGTGATTTTTTTTACACCGAGCGGTTTCCTGTCGCAAGGCAACACCGAGAAAGGTGATTTGCAGGCGCATCTTTCCGGCTGGGAGCCGGAGGAAATGGAGCAGCTTGGTTATCGTGTCACCGGCCTGCTTGGGCCAAAAAAATTACGCGGCGAATACCACCGGCTAAAACGTCGGCCGGATTTTTTCTGGGGTTTAGTTTCGCTCGCAGGGCAAATTTTTTGGAGCAAACAGCATCCCAAGGATGCCGCCGCCATTCTGGCCGTCAAGGATCTCGCTAAAAGTTGACACCTACTTCGTGTCCACCTTCGGGGCGCCGAACTTGAACAGCCGTTCCACCTCGTGCCAGCGCGTCGGCTTGAGCCGCAAAAAGCGCAGGAAGTAAAAATCGCCGCGCTGCCGGAAGCCAGCGATGCGCCGCCGCCATTCAAAGATATGGCCGCGCATCTTGAACGCCTCAACGATGGCTGCTAGGTATGCTTTGCGGATGTGGCTCCAGCGCCGCAAAATCACGAGCATCACCAGCGCCTCGGCACCTAACAGCAGCAAATGCGGAATCAGCAGCAGCAATAAAAAGTGCTGACTGTTTTTCGCCAGAAAAAACAGCCCGTTCCGGTTGGTCAGAAAACGTTTGTAGTCAGTCGTGCGCATCTCCAACGTCTTGGTGTTGCCCGCCGGGTTGACCACCGCCGCGCCCCGATGATGCACGCGCGCGCACGGAACAGAGACAATTTTTCCGCCGGCAATCCAGACGCGCCACGCGAGGTCAGTCTCATCCACATAAATTAAAAGCTCGGGTGCAAACCCGCCGATTTTGCGGAACATTTCCGTGCTGATTAAAAGGCTACAACCCGGCGAAGCGAATGTTTCCTGAACCACGGTTGCACGCCGTCCGCCCGTGCCCATGCCGAACAGATCAATCCCGGAATCACCGCCGCTTTGATAAGCATCATCGTCATAATCCAGCACCAGCGGCGCGGCGGACTGCGCCCCGGCACGCACGGTGTCGTCGTATAATTTTTCAAGGCAGTCGGGTTCCAGCCAGGTGTCGTTGTTCAAGAACAAAAGAAATTCGCCTGTGGCCACCGCTGCGCCATTGTTGTTTGCGCCGCAATAAAAAAGATTCGCGCCGTTCTGCTGGATACGTCCCCTTGCACCGGTGCGCGCCAGCCATTCTTCGGTGAATGCCACCGAGTCATCCGTGGAATTGTTATCCGTAAGAATGATTTCCAACTCTGAAAATATGCTCTGTCGTTCTAATGATTCATAGCAACGCGGCAGCCAGACCTTCCCGTTATAGTTCAGGATGACAACGCTAATTTTGACCCGCTCTTTTTCAATCTCATTCATAGGACGGACATTTTTTCCCAGCCATGATGTGGGGAACTCCAAGAAAAGGAAAGTGCGGCGTGACTAATCGGGAAACCAACCGGGGAATTTTTATGGCAATCGAAAGGTAAGCGCGGAAACATTTCATCTCGAACGCTTCACCGCACTAAGACGGTTTTGACTGAAACCTGCCATTGGAAAAATTAAATGGCATTGACGCCGCGCGGGGATTTGCGACAGCATTAAAGATTCATGCAAATTGAAAGTAAATTTTACGACCGGCTCCACAACACGGACAAGTCCTACGGTAAAAACATCTATGACGTTCCCCGCCTCATGTCCGCAGCCGCTTTCCGCCGCTGGATCGAGCGCGCACAAGGCAGCAAGAAACAGCTCCGCGTTTTGGACATCGGCTGCGGCAAGGCTCAGTTCCTTTTCGATCTGACCAACGCACTCCGCCAAAATCATCAGGCTGATTTCAAACGCATCGCTGTAGTAGATTTGATCCGCGCAGAAAACAGCCGACTGCCAGAAATTTCCCCCGCGCCAGAATTTTTCCAGCAGAGTGTGGACGGTGAAAAACTTCCATTCGCCGATGCCAGCTTTGATTTCGTAAGCTGCAACCACGTTCTCGAACACATCTTCCAGACGGAACAATTCCTCTGCGAAATCCGCCGCGTGCTTCAGCCCGGCGGCCTCGCCGTCATCAGCGTTCCTAACTGCGCCGCGTGGATGAACCGCATCGCCTTCCTCGTCGGCGGCCAGCCGCTCGGCAGCGAAGTGGGCACGCGCTCCGTGACCTACGGCTTCTGGCCGCCGTTCATGCAGGACCGCCTCAAGCAATTTGACCCGTCCGGCCACATCCGCGACTTCACGCCGCGCTCATTGCGCGACCTGACTGCTGCCTGCGGCTTTCAACCCGCTGGCTGGTGGGCGCAGGATGGCGGATTGATTGCCACGATGCAGCGCAACATCGGCATCTTGCTCGAACCCAAGTAACCGGCGTCGGCCGACCTTCAGCCAATGTCCTCAACGCCCTCGCGCTTTTCCCTGCTGCTCTCGATGAACGGCAGTTTGGCGAGCGAGGGGAAGTCCATCGGCGGCGGCGATCTGGTCTTGTTCAAATTTATCCGTCTTTCGGAAACGCAGCCGGATGTTTTAATTCCCGCCTCGGCGCAGAAATTTGCCGAGACTTCTGGACGGAAAATTCTCACTCAAAAAAACAACGGATTATCCATGCCTGGCATCGTCGGGCTTTTTTTGGTGCGGATTGTTCAAGGCATCTGGCAGGCGTCGCGTGATAAAAAAAAATACGCCGTCGCACTGGCGGCTTCGCCGTTTGGCGTGGACGTCATTCCCGTCTGGTTCTGGAAAGCCCGGCGCAAGGGCGCGGTGATTTATCACGTCATCCCGCCGCGCAAAGCCGTGAACTGGATGACGCGCATTCGCTTCGGTCTGACGGCGCTGGAACAGAAAATCACGATGGCCATTCTGCGCCGTGCCTGTGACTTCATCGTGGCTGGCAACGAAATGACCAAAAAGGAATTGGAAGTCTTGCTGCCGGGAAAAGAAATTTTCATCTTGCCCGCTGGCTTTGACGCCAGCCTGTTTGATAAAGTTCCAGCACAGCAAAAAGACCCAAACCTTGCGTGCTTCATCGGGCGAATGGTTTCGCAAAAGGGAGTTTTTGACCTGCTGAAAGTCATGGTTGAACTTGCCCAAACTCATCCGAACCTAAAATTAGTCATGGTCGGCACCGGACCCGAGCGGGATTTTTTCATCGCGGAAACAAAGCGGCTCAAACTGGATAACATCCAGCTCGCCGGATTCATTTCCGAAGAGGAAAAAATTATGCTGCTGAAAAAATCCTCCTATTTTTTCTTTCCCAGCTATGAAGAAGGCTGGGGCATCGCGCTGGCCGAGGCGCTCTACTGCGAGTGCCGTTGCCTGTGTTACGAGCTGCCACATTACCGCTCCATCTTTGGCGAATTTCCGGCGTATGTGCGGCTGGGCGACACCGGAGATTTTGTGCGCGTGTTTAATCAGGGCGCGACGCTCGCGGCGGGGCAGAAAGATTTCGTGCGTCAATACGATGATCCCATCGTCGCTCGCCAGCTTGCCGACCATCTTACATCCGTCGCCGCCGCAAAGTGATTTCGCCGGGCATCCGTGCTTGCCGCCGCGCCCGATTTTCGGAACACTTCCACCCATTCGTTATGGCAAAAAAAGCTCTCATCACCGGCATCACCGGCCAGGACGGTTCCTATCTCACGGAACTGCTGCTCGCCAAAGGCTATGAAGTTCACGGCATCGTCCGCCGCTCCGCCGCTCCGTATCGCGGCTATCTCGACCGCGCCACCATCGCCAGCGATGCTAAACTTTCCCTCCATCACGGCGATCTCGCGGATGCCGGCTCACTCATCCGCCTGCTCGAAAAAATCCGCCCGGACGAAGTCTATAACCTCGGTGCGCAAAGCGACGTGCGCATCAGCTTCGACATTCCCGGCTACACGGCAGACGTGACCGCCACCGGCGTTGCACGCTTGCTGGAATCCATTCATCAACTGGGTTTACCCGCAAAATTTTATCAGGCGTCTTCCAGTGAAATGTTCGGCAAAGTCCGCGAAATTCCGCAGAACGAATTGACTCCTTTTCACCCGCGCAGCCCTTACGCGGTCGCCAAAGTCTACGGCTATTGGATCACCGTGAATTACCGCGAGTCCTACGGCCTGCACACCAGCAACGGAATTCTGTTCAACCACGAATCACCCCGGCGCGGCGAAAATTTTGTCACCCGCAAAATCACCACCGCCGTAGCCCGCATCAAGGCCGGGCAGCAGGACAAATTATTCATGGGCAACATCGAGGCCAAGCGCGACTGGGGCTACGCCAAGGAATATGTCGAGGCCATGTGGCTGATGCTCCAACAGCCGCAAGGTGACGATTACGTCATCGCCACCGGCGAGACACATAGCGTAAAGGAATTTCTCCAACTGGCCTTCGACCGCGTCGGCCTCGACTGGCAGAAACACGTCGAGATTGATCCGAAATTTTATCGCCCCGCCGAAGTGGAGCAACTCATCGGCACCGCCGACAAGGCGCACAAACAATTGAACTGGTCGCCCAAGACCAAGTTCGCCGACCTCGTCCGGCTCATGGTGGATGCGGATGTTGAACTGCTGAAAGCCAAAAGCTGAAAATTAAAATTTATTTCAGCTTTCTACTTTTCAAATTTCTAATTTTTCGATGAAACGCGCCTTCATCACCGGCATCGAGGGACAGGACGGCTCGTATCTCGCCGAGCTGCTGCTCACCAAGGGCTACGAAGTTCACGGCTTCTTTCGCCGCTCCACCAACGGCAAAGCTGTCAACCTGCGACATCTCAAAGCCGACCCGGAAATTTTTCAGAAAACACTTTTTTTCTACCCGGCTGAACTGGATGAGCCGGAATCCGTTCGTGTGCCGTTGGAAAAATGTGCGCCTGACGAAATCTATCACCTCGCCAGCCAGAGCCATGTCGGCCAGAGTTTTGAAACTGTCGAAGCAACTTGTCGCGTGACCGGCCTCGGCGCATTGCAGCTTCTGGAAGTCGCGCGAAAATTGCCCAAGCCGCCAAAGTTTTTTCACGCCAGCTCCAGCGAGATTTTTGGCAGCCCAGAATCATCGCCGCAAACTGAAACCACCGCCGTCAATCCGATCACTCCTTACGGCTGTGCCAAAGCCTTCGGCACCCAGATGACCCGGATTTATCGGAAAAATTTTGGGATGTTCGCCGTCAACGGCATCCTGTTCAATCACGAGTCCCCGCGCCGGGGTGAAAATTTCGTGACTCGAAAAATCTGCCGCGCCGTCGCCGCCATCAAGGCCGGACGGCAAAGCGAATTGGCCCTCGGCGACACCAGCGCGCAACGCGACTGGGGCCATGCGCGCGATTATGTGCGCGGCATGTGGCTGGCGATGCAGCACACCACGCCCGAAGATTTTATTTTCGCCACCGGGAAAATTCATCGCGTGCAGGACATTGTAGAACTGGCATTTCAGTCAGTTGAACTCGATTGGAAACAATTTGTCCGCCAGGAAAAAACTTTGCTTCGTCCTGCCGATCCGCGTCAAGTGGTGGGTGACGCCGCCAAGGCAAAAAAACTTTTGGGTTGGGAACCGAAAATTACTTTCGAGCAGACCATCGCCGAAATGGTGCAGGCCGAACTCCGCGCGCTGGCCTGATTACTTTTTTAATTCCTGTTTCACTTGCAGTTCTGCAATGAGGGTTTTGTCTTTGCCGCGCTGCTTGTAAGTCAACACCCCCCACGCAT
>JANOBC010000429.1:0-2517 GCA_031411455.1 Limisphaerales bacterium | reverse complement strand
GCACGACATCGTTCTTCATGCCCCAAGGTTATTCCAGCACAGTCAAAAGACAAGCATGGCGTCGCTGGTGAAATCCACAAGCCTACTGTGAGTAGTTCAACCACGGTCCCAGCCAGCGCTCCATTTCGGTCAGCGATTTGCCTTTGCGTTGGGCGAGGTCGGCGACTTGATCTTTGCCGAGTTTGCCGACGGCAAAATATTTTGACTCGGGATGCGCGAAATAAAGTCCGCTCACCGAACTCCCCGGCCACATGGCGAAACTCTCGGTGAGCTTGATGCCGGTGTGCTGCTCAACATCGAGCAAGTCCCAGAGAATTCCCTTTTCGGTGTGGTCAGGGCTGGCAGGATAACCCGCCGCCGGCCGGATGCCGCGATATTTTTCCTCGATCAAATCGTTCGTGGTCAGCTTTTCCAATTTGCCAAACCCCCATTCATCGCGGACGCGTTTGTGTAAAAATTCCGCGAACGCTTCCGCCAGCCGATCGGCAATTGCCTCGGCCATGATGGCGTTGTAGTCGTCATGCTCGGCTTTGAATTTCTCGACGATCTCCTTCAAGCCATGCCCGCTCGTGACCGCAAAGCCGCCGATGAAATCCGGAGAACCTTTTGGCGCGACGAAATCTGCCAGACAATAGTTGGGTGTGCCGTCGCCTTTCTCGATCTGCTGGCGCAGAAAATGAAATTTCGTCCGCAGATGCTGGCGCGAACCGTTGGTGTAAACTTCCACGTCATCGCCGACGCGGTTCGCCGGGAATAATCCGTAGGTCGCGCGGAGTTCCAGCGATTTTTTGGCGACAAATTCCGCAAGCATCTTCTGCGCGTCGGCAAACAGCTTGGTCGCCTCCTCGCCGTGCTTTTCGTGCTGGAGGATTTTCGGATAAACGCCGCGCAGTTCCCAAGTGTGGAAAAACGGCGTCCAGTCAATGAACGGCACGAGGTCTTCGAGCGAAACACTGAACGCTCCCGCGTGACCGTGCGACGAGCCGCAGTCGCATTTGCCGGGATTGAAATCGCCGGACGACAGCGTGCGCACGCCAGTGAACTCCGGTTTCGGCAGATCGTCATACTTCAGCTTCGGCGCGTTGGCACGGGCAGCTTCAAGCGGCAAGAGTTTTGCCACCGAGCCAGCGTGTTGCGCGCGAAGCTTCTCATAATCCTCGCGTAGCTGCTTCACGAACGGTGCTTTGCCGTCCTTGCTCAACAGGCTCGTCATCACTGGCACGGCACGGCTGGCGTCCAGGACGTGGACGACTGGCTCGCTGTAGTGTTGGGCGACTTTCACTGCCGTGTGCGCGCGGCTTGTGGTTGCACCGCCAATGAGCAGCGGCACTTTGAAACCGGTGCGCTCCATCTCGCGCGCGACGTGAACCATCTCGTCCAGCGACGGCGTGATCAACCCGCTCAAGCCGATGATGTCAGCCTGCTCCAGCTTGGCGCGCTCCAGAATTTTTTCGCATGGAACCATCACGCCCATGTCAATGACCTCGTAATTATTGCAGGCCAGCACGACGCCGACGATGTTCTTGCCGATGTCATGCACGTCGCCTTTGACGGTGGCGAGCACGATTTTCCCCTGCGCCTTCACGACTTCACCGCGCGCGACCATGGCCGCTTTCTCGGCTTCCATGAACGGCGTCAGATACGCGACGGATTTTTTCATCACGCGCGCAGACTTCACCACCTGCGGCAAAAACATTTTGCCCGCGCCGAATAAATCGCCGACCACGCTCATGCCCGCCATCAGCGGGCCTTCAATGACGGTGAGCGGCTTGCCGTATTTTGCGAGCGCTTCCGCCGTGTCGGCGTCAACGTAAAGGTCAATGCCTCGAACGAGCGAGTGTGACAGACGTTCTTCAATCGTGCCTTTGCGCCATTCTTCCTCGACCTTTTTATCGGTCGCGGTTGTCCCGGCGCTAGCGGCTTTTAGTTTCTCGCCATGCACGACGAGACGTTCCGTCGCGTCGGGACGGCGATTCAACAGCACGTCTTCGACGAGTTCCTTCAACTCCGGCTCGATCTCCTCATACACTTCCAACATCCCGGCGTTCACGATGCCCATGTCCATGCCGGCTTTGATCGCGTGATAAAGAAACGCGCTGTGCATCGCTTCACGCACGGGATTGTTGCCGCGAAAACCGAACGACACATTCGACACGCCGCCGCTGACTTTCGCGTGCGGGAGGTTCGCCTTGATCCAGCGCGTGGCTTCGATGAAATCCACGGCGTAGTTGTTATGTTCCTCGATGCCCGTGCCGACGGTGAGGATGTTGGGATCGAAAATGATGTCCTCGGGCGGGAAGCCGACTTCGTCCACGAGAATCTTGTAGGCGCGTTTGCAGATGCGGATCTTGTCTGCGAGCGTCGCGGCCTGACCTTGTTCATCAAACGCCATCACGACGACGGCCGCGCCGTATTTCAGAACCTTGCCAGCTTGCTCACGGAACTTGGCCTCGCCTTCCTTCATCGAAATGGAGTTCACGATGCCTTTGCCCTGAACGCATTTCAGGCCGGCTTCGA
>JANOBC010000428.1:0-2582 GCA_031411455.1 Limisphaerales bacterium | reverse complement strand
CGCCCGTGTCGAACGCCAGCATCTTGAACGGAATGTGACCCTGATCGTGATAGAGCGTGACGATGGCGTCGTATTTTTTGCGCTGGCCGGTGGTGAAAACCGCGTCGGGCACGAGCGGGCCTTCGGCGTTGATTTTCTTTTTGCGCGCCAGCTTGACAGCCGGTTCGACAAATTTTTCCTCTTCGTGATTTCCAAACAACCCGTGTTCGCCCGCGTGCGGATTCAAGCCACAAACACCGATGCGCGGCTCGCGTCTTAAAATTTGTTTCATCGTTGCCGCCGTGAGTTCGATGACGTTCAGGACTCGTTCGACGGAAAGTTTTCCCGGAACCTCGTGGTAACCGATATGCGTTGTCGCCATGCTCACCGTGATTTTGTCCGAGTAAAGCATCATGCAACTGCGCTTTGCG
The DNA here is from genome assembly GCA_031411455.1 of Limisphaerales bacterium. Lineage (GTDB taxonomy): Bacteria > Verrucomicrobiota > Verrucomicrobiia > Limisphaerales > UBA11358 > UBA11358. The sequence continues at coordinate 2,172 of JANOBC010000428.1, read as the reverse complement.
CCGGTGAGCGCGGTGAAAATTTCCGTGTGACCGGGAAATTTCACGCCGGAAAGGTTTAGTGATTCCTTGTGGATCGGCGCGGTGACAACCCCGTCAATTTTTCCCGCCAACGCCGCGCTGATGGCGCGTTCGATATAAATGTAGCCCGCGCGCCCGCACGCAGCGGAAACTTTCCCGGGCTTGATTTTTCGTGCGTCAATCGCGCCGCAGTCCACGATGAGCGGCTCATTGATTTGCACAACCCTCGAGAAATCTTCCGCCCGCAAAATCGGCAGGGACTGCAAGGACTTCTTTGAAACGCGCTCCAGCACGCCCGCATCACCAAACAAAACCGGCGTGCAGATTTTCAACACCGCCGGCTCGCTCATCGCCCGTAAACAAATCTCTGGCCCGATGCCCGCCGGGTCACCCATCGTCAGGCCGAGAATGGGCTTTGCACTCATAGGATTCCGTTCAGCAGATGGAGCTGCGCCATCAGGTTGCGGATCTGTTCCACTTCGGTTTGCGGCAAGGAAAGCAGCGGTGGCAGCACGACCGGCGCGCACAAGCCACGGCAATGCACCGCCGCTTTCAGCGCCGCGAGCGACTCATTCAACGTGCGGCCCTTTTGATACACCGCCGCCACGTTGCTCATGCGCGCGTAAAAGATTTCTGCGTCGCTCCATCGGCCGTTCTGCGCGGCGTTGCACAATTTTTGACACACGTCGGGGATCAGATTACCCACACTCGGCACGATGCCGTCGGCACCCAGTTTTAAACCTTTTTCCATGAGCGCGCCCACGCCGACAAACACGGCAAAATCTTTTTTGCCGCCGAAACGTTTCATGGTCTCTTCGAGCCGCGCTGGATTATTTTCGGAATCCTTGATGCCGGCGAGTTTCGGATGGCCAAGCAAATTTTCCACCGCGTCGAGTGGCACGGAAACGCCCGTGGTCAGCGGCATATTGTAGATGAGCAGCGGTCCTTCGAGCTTGTCGAGGAGCGATTGATACCAGCCTTGCAACTGCGCGGCGGAAACTTTTTCTGCGATGGGCGGATGGGCCACGACCGCGTCCGCACCGGCTTGGAAAAATTCATTCGCCTCGGAGACATCCGAGCGGTGGATGTCGCCCAGTCCCGCGAAAATTTTCACCCGTTTATTGGCGCGGCGCACGGTTTGTTCAACCAGTTGGCGGCGAAATTCACGCGGCACATGGGCGCCTTCACCCGTCGTGCCCAGCACAAAGATTCCCGCGACGCCACCCGCCAGCAGCGCGTCCACCAGCCGGTCGAGTGCCGTCCTATCCAGCGCGCCCTGCGCGGTGAAAGGTGTCACCATCGGCACGACCGCCCCGTGATATTTCGATCCATTGTTCATTTTAAAATTCAATAAGCGGCCGCGTAAATCTGCGCGGCATCCGCCTCGGTGAGCGGACGCAAATTATTTTTCAATAGGCGCGTCACCGTCAGCGCGGACTTCGCCATTTCAGGAATGGCGGCGCGGGGAATGTTGAGCGCGGAAAGTTTTTGCGGCACGCCGCAATCGCGTGAAAGCTGCGCGAGAAATTCCACGCCATGTTTCGCCGTCGTGAGCGCAGAGCCGTTGCGCGCGACGCCGAGCGCGACGGAAATTTCCGCGTGCCGCTCCGGTGCGGCGCCCAAGTTGAAACGCAAAACGTGCGGCAGCAGCAGCGCGTTAGCCACGCCGTGCGCGATGCGGAACTTTCCACCGAGCGGATACGACAGGGCGTGAACCGCCGCCGTATTCACCGGGCCAAGGCACAGTCCGCCGTAAAGGCTGCCGAGCGCGAGCGCGGCGCGGGCTTCCAGATTTTTTCCGTCGCGAACGGCGGCCAAAAGATTTTGCGAAATCAATTTGATGCCTTGCAGCGCAAAGTTATCCACGATGGGATGCGCGAATTTGTTCGCGTAGGCTTCGATGCAATGCGTGAGCGCGTCGAGGCCGGTCGCTGCGGTCACGTCGGGCGGCACGTTCAGCGTGAGCAGCGGATCCACGAACGCGGCATCGGCGACGAGATGCGGGCTGACGACGCCTTTTTTCAATTCACTTGATTCGTCCAAGAGGATCGCGTTTGGCGAAACTTCCGCGCCGGTTCCGGCAGTTGTCGGCAGGCAGATGAGCGTAAGTTTGCGCGCGGTCAAAAGATTGATACCGAAAATGTCCTGAATTTT
>JANOBC010000427.1:0-6213 GCA_031411455.1 Limisphaerales bacterium | reverse complement strand
GAAATGGCGCGCATCGAAAAAGAAGTCGGCAGCGCACGATTTGCCGCCGGAAATTACGCCCGTGCCGCGAAATTATTCAGCGAAATGTCGAAAGCAAAAGAGTTCGCGGAATTCTTGACGTTGCCGGCGTATGAATTGATTTAACTCACCAACGTTTCACCAACAAGACCAATGATTACCGTTGGAATAGACAACGTAGTTGGTCACCCACAGCGAAGATTTGCGCCAGACCACCGCGCCATCCAGAGTCAGGACATGGCCGCCAGCCGCGCCGATGTCCTTCGCGGTTTTGCCGCCGGTCGAGGGCTGGCTGGTTTCCTGATAAACCCCGCGCCGGATCGGGCCACGCGCACCGTGCGGTGCCCACGCCCAATCATTGTTCCAGTCGTTGTGATCGGAAAATAGTTCCAGGCGGGGATCTTCGGTGATTTTCTGGGGCGAAACCCAGTTGACCGGCGAAGGATTATTTTTGCCGCCATGATAGTTGTAGCCGATATAGACGGTGCTCACCGGCTGAAAACGTCCGCCGGTCGCAAAACTCCAAAAGACCGGATAAAGATTGGGACAATCAAGAACTTTGACGCCGATTTGGTTGGTTAAATATCCATACACATCCTCGGAAAGACAGGTGATATACCAGTCTGAAGCATTCCGGCGTCCGGGAAAAACCTTGTCCTGATAATCCAGCGCGTAGACGTGACTTGCGATGCCCAGTTGCCGCAGGTTGGAAATGCAATTGGCGCGACGGGCTTTTTCCTTGGCCGACGCCAGCGCCGGCAACAACATGGCCGCGAGAATCGCAATAATCGCGATGACCACCAGCAACTCGATGAGCGTGAAAGCACGGAGACGGCGGAATGAATCCTGTGCAACGGGCTGCTTCATGATGATGAAAGGTTGAAACAGGCTTGGCCCGTTGTCAACCGGCTTATTCGAGTTGTGGCGAGAGAGAAAATTTTGGTTACGCTTTCAAAATGAGTTGCAAGGAATATGTCCGCCGCATTTGAATTCACCCTGAACGGCAAGCCGGTTCGCGTCGAAGCGGTTTCGCCGAACACGACGCTGCTGTTATTTCTGCGCGACAATCATTATGCCGCCAACGCACGACCGATGAGTTGCTTTTCTCGCTCGCTGTAGTTCAACTTGAGCGCCTCGGCGCGGGCGGCTTCGGTCATCTTGTCCCAGGATTTTTTTACGGCGTTGACCATTTTTTCATCGTCGCTCTTCGCGGCGAGGGCGGCGAATTGAAATTCCAGAAACACGAGGCACAGGGCGTCTTCCAGCACACGCACTTCGGGATCGGCGGGAAAATTCTTTTTGAGATTCAAGTCCTGCACGCGGCGGATGGTGTCGTCGTCGTAGCCGACTTCGCGCAAAATCGCACCGGATTTTTCGGCGTGGAATTTTTTTAGGTCGGCGCGCCATTTCAGGTAGCCGGGCTTGGTCATTGGATAATTTTCGCGCGGGCTTTGCCAGCGGCAGATGTGCTGGCAACGGGCAGCGATGCGCAGCGGTTCGCTGGCGGCGGGAGCAAGTTTCAAAACCCAATTGGTGAGGCGTTCGGCATAGAGCAGTTCGCGCGGCTGGCCGTTTTCAGAATTCGGGTCGCGGGAATTTTCGGCGTCGAAGCGGGCGATGGCGGCGGCAAATTTTTCGTTCACGCGCAGATTATGCGAAGAAATTGAATGGGAGGAAACGGAGAAAACGGAGGCAATGGGTTTGACGTCGTCCGTCGCCTGGCGCTGCGCTCGGCGACAGGGTTTTCGCAGCGCGAAAACCGCCACCGATTTATCGCCGCATTTTCTCGCGGAATTTTTTGGCGGACATCCCGGTGGCGCGTTTGAAGGCGACGCAGAAGCTATTGATGCTTTGATAGCCAGAGTCGAGGGCGATGGTCTCAACTTTCTGGTCGGACTTGGCGAGAAATTTTTTGGCGCGCTCGATGCGGACGCGCTGGAGTTCCTGCCCGGGTGTGCGGCCAAGGTGTTCTAGGAATGCCTTGTGCAATCCGCGCCGGGACATGGCGGCGACGCCCACGAGGTCTTTGATGCAGATGGGTTCGTGGCCGTGTTCCCAGATGTGACGCAGACTGCGGGCGACGCCTTTATGCTTGATGGTGAGGATGTCGCTGCTCTTGCGGACGATGACTCCAGCGGCTGGAATGCGGACGGGTTCCTTGGGAGCTTTGCCGCCTTGCATCAACTGGTCGAGGAGTTCCGCGCCGCGATAGCCGAGGACTTCGAGATTTGTGTCCACGCTGGAAATGGGTGTGCGCATGGCGTCGGGCGCGAGGAGATAACATTCCGTGCCGACGATGGCGACCTCTTCGGGAATCTTGATGCCGACGCTTTCGCAGGATTCCAAAACGTCGAGCGCCTGCTGGTCGTTCGCGGCAAAGACGGCGAGCGGTTTGGCGGCGGTCTTCATCTGCGTGGCGAGCCATTTGCGTTTGCGCTGCCATTCCTGCTTGCCGGTGGCGTAGGCGGGCGATTCGAGCCAGCGCAGCCAAGCGCAATTGTGGCCGGTGTCGCCGAGGGCTTTCACGAAACCGAGTCCGCGTTCTTCGTAGGACCAGTTGTTCGCATCGCTGTAGAAACAGAAATTCGTGAAGCCGCGCGTGAGAAAATGTTCGGCGGCAATCTTGGCGGCGTGGGCGTGGTCTTCTAGGACGCGGGGAAATTTTAACTGCGGGCGACGGTAACTAAAATCCACCGTCGGTAGCTTGGCGGAGCTGACGAAATCCGCGAGGTCATCGCCCGCGCCGAGCCAGGCGAGAATGCCATCACCCTGCCAGCCCCAAGGAATTACTTTCTCACGGGTGTAGTCGGCGTAGAGATGCCAGCCATGTTCCTGTGCATATTTTTCAATGCCCTTGTGGAGCCGGTAGTCATACCAGCCGAGGGCGAGCAGCACGCGTTTTTGTTTTTTAGGCATGGAACACGGCTACTAAACCGCATCTGGAAAACAATTCAAGCTTTTCCGCGATGAGGTGCATTTATTTCAAACAAGATTGCAGGTCGCGGGGGTTCACAGGCCGTGAGGGGTAACGTAGAGTTACGGCGTTCCCAAGACATCCAACACTAGATTATGAATCTTAAGCACCAAAAGAACTCTGCCTTCACCCTGATCGAACTGCTGGTGGTCATCGCCATCATCGCGATTCTCGCCGCGATGCTGCTGCCCGCGCTGGCGGCGGCGAAGGAGAAGGCCAGACGGATTAGTTGCGTCAACAATCTCCGGCAAATATCCCTTGGCATAAATATTTCTTCCAGTGACAACTCGGACATTATGCCAGCATTAAAATACCGAGATTCCAATCCAGATTACGCTTATCAAATGTTCATTTATTCACCGGTCAATATAAGTCCGCCTAGTTTCACTACTGACGGGGGGCCTTATAATCTAGGCACATTGTGGAACGATAAATTGATTGGTGATGGCAAGCCCGCTTATTGTCCAAGCAACTTGAAAGGAACTGCCAACACTTATGAATATTACTCCGGGACGCAAGCTTGGCCTTGCGGCAGAAATGCTGCCACCGCAACGGATGGCAACCCCACCTGGGTGCGGGCAGGCTATAGTTATTATCCACAATCCAAACAAATAGAAAACGTAAGCACCGCTTTGGGGCCAAAGGATTTGCCGTTTTGGCCAGCCGACAGCACTTCGCCCAACTCGCCATTACCATATAAGTCTTGGAAATGTGTCCCGCCCTTTAAACTCTCCGCGATTGACCAGAACAAGAGCATGGTTGTGGATGTGATTTGGAATTCATTAAATAACATTTCGCATAGAAGCGGATCCAACCCGGCCGGACTTGATGCAGCCTTTGGCGATGGTCATGTCAGCTTCCAGTCCTACAAAACCGTTACCGATGGATTTAACAAAAACATTTGGTCCGCAATTGCTGGCGGCAGCGGCATTGACTTCCGTTATGCCATGAGCTGTTGGCGCCCGTAAAATTCTACTCCCACCAAATCTGATTCCAACCACAACCAAAAAATATTCTTAATATGTTGCGTCATTCCTTTTTCAAACCGTGCCTGCTGGCGGTTTTAGCCGCGTTGCCCGGCAGTGTCATGGCCACCACATTTTTCACCGACACCTTCGGCAGCGGCAGCACGCTGACCAATGGTGCGCCGGCCAATCCCACACCATATCCCTCGGCCACGGCCACGGCGTATCAACTCATTTCATCCAAAGCCTGGGTGGGAGCATCGCTGGCCGCCAACGACCTCAAGTTCGGCATCGCGGCCACCACCAGCGGCAGCACCGAGGCGCAAGCATTGTTCTCCACCAATCCCGTGGCGCTCACTGCCAACGGCGATTACATCCAGTTGACCGTGACCTTCACGAATACCTCCGGCCTGTTGACGCAGTCCAGTTCGCTGGGGTTTGGTTTGTATAACAGCGGCGGAGTGAACGGACAGGTGAAGCCAGTAACGAACGGACTCAATAGCACGGCCGTCAGCACTGTAACCACGGCGGTAACGGGGGCTGCGCAAAACTGGCTGGGTTATGTCGGACAAATCGCTTTCAATGCTGGCAGCCATCGCATCATGACCCGCGCTGCGCAGACCGGTGCAGGCAACAACAACCAAGAGGCTGTGACCAGCGGCAGCGGCAGCAGCAGCTATGCAAATCCGGCCGCCGCGACCGTCGGTGCGACGACGGCGTCCACTTTAACTTTGACCGCCGGTGCGACCTATACCGAAGTGCTGCTGATCACGCTGCTCACGAATGATTTCAACAGCCTCGCCATCACGAACACGCTGTATGCCGGCACGGGCACCGGCGGCATCGTGCTCACCAATTTCGGCGGCATCGCCACCAACGCTACTTTTCTTACGAGCGGATTTGACTCGCTGGCCATCGGCTGGCGCGCGACAGCTAACACGGCGGCGACCACGATGGAAATTTCCTCCATCAAGGTGGACGGCGTAGCCACGCCGGTCGCCACTCCGCCGGTCATCACCACGCAGCCCGTTCCAGTCACCGTGGCCACTGGCGGCTCCAGTATTTACAACGTCGTCGCCACCGGCGTGAACCTGACCTACCAATGGCATCGCCACGGCACGAACCTGTTAAACGGCGGAAATATTTCCGGCGTCACCAGCAGCACGCTCATCATCAACAACGCCAGCGCCGCCGACGTGGCCACCAGCGCGAACGGCTACTACGTCACCGTTTCCGGCGCGGGCGGCTTCAGTGTCAATTCCACCACCAACGCGTTCACACTGGGAACGGCCAAGAATCTGGTCTGGGCTGGGGCTGGTTCAGTCTGGGATTTGAACACTTCCGCCAACTTCCTTGATCCGATTAATCCCGCTACGTTCAATTACGGTGACGCAGTAACGTTTAATGATGTGGGCGCGGGCAACACTGCCGTGACCTTGACCGGCAGTTTTTTGAGCGCTTCATCCGTGACCATTGATGGCAGCACCGTTTATAACTTCAGTGGCACTGGCAGTTTTGCCGGCACTGGTTCGTTGCTTTACAAGGGCAGTGGATTTACTTCCATCAACAACCCGAACACTTACTCCGGCGGAACCATTATCAGCAACGCCAGCGCGTATCTGGATTTAAAAAATATCAACGGCCTTGGCACTGGCCCGCTCACGCTGGCCATGGCCGGCGGCAAAATTCAAGTCGAACCCACCGCCAGCGCGACCACCGGTTTCAACGGCAATGTGATTGTGAATGATGACTTCACCATTCAGTTCGATGGCACCGGCCAGTTCGCCGGAGTTTTTCTGGGTGACATTTCCGGCACGGCGAGCAAGGTGCTCACTCTCACGCCAAAATCTCCTTATGCCGCCGGCCAGATCCGGTTCCGCGCCTACGGCACCAACACGGTTTGCAATGCTGATATCGCGCTCGCCGGCAATACGTCCGATCAGGCGCAATACTACGGCACCACGTTCGCCTACTACGGCGGCAGCGGTAGCCAGACCTACAACGGCGTTATCTCTGGCGACGGCGGCATCATCACTCGCGGTAACGGCACCATGTATCTGAATGGTGTCAACACTTATGCCGGCGGCACCACTCTCACCTCCGGTGCTTTAGGAGTGGGCAATGGTAACGCACTCGGCGGCGGCCCGTTAAATCTAGCGCCCGAAAACGGCGGCACTACCGGCAGCGGCACCATCTTTGCCTCCGGGGGTGCGCGCGTGATCACAAACATTGTTCAGTATCCGAGTGGCACCAATA
>JANOBC010000426.1:0-2090 GCA_031411455.1 Limisphaerales bacterium | reverse complement strand
CGCCGTGCCGCGAATCGCGCGCGCCGGCGTTTCCTTGTAGAAGATCCTGCGCGCTTCCTCTGGAAAGCGATAGCCGACGTCTTCGGTGTTGCTTAGCACATGCTCCATGAACTTCTTCTTGAGTTCCTGGGCGGCATTGGCAACGGAGACCATTTGCGATTCGTCGTCCTGCCTGTTGCCCGATCGCGTATTCACATAAGGAGCCGAAAGCTGGCGCGAGACTTCCACTGAACCGCAGACCGGGCAGGCGATATCACCGGCCTTGGCCTGCAGGTCGAAGTCGTCAGTGGAACCGAACCATCCTTCAAACGGATGGTTGTTGTCGCACGCCAAATCAAAAACGATCATGTTGTCTCCGGCCGCCACCCTGCGGCGGTATAAAGTCTAACATCCGTAGCAGCAGCCTACCTTTGATAGAGGCCGCGAGCGCCTGATAGTTCCGGCAGAGATGACCCAATCCGGGGCCAAATTCCCCGCGCCTGACCTATAAACGATCCGCAAGCCGGAAGGATGACGGTGCAAGCCTCAGGGCAGCGGGCGCTCTCCGGCCAACAATTGCTCGATGCATTCGCGTTCGCGGATCAGATGCACAGTGCCGCCGTCGACCATGACTTCGGCGGCCCGTGGCCGGCTGTTGTAATTGGAACTCATGGACATGCCATAGGCGCCCGCCGACATGACCGCAAGCAGGTCGCCTTCGTTTAACGACAGTTCGCGGTCGCGCGCCAGGAAATCGCCGGTTTCACATACCGGGCCCACGATTTCGTAATGCTTCGACCGGGCGGTGGATGGCTTAACTTCGCGAACGTCGTGGTAAGCGTCATACAGCGCCGGACGGATCAGGTCGTTCATGGCCGCATCGACCACCGCGAAGTTGCGCGCGTCGCCGTGTTTGAGGTACTCCACGCGCGTCAGCAGCAGCCCGGCGTTGCCGACCAGCGAGCGCCCGGGTTCGAGCAGGATCTGCTGGCGGCATGCGCCAACGCACTCGAGCAGTGCCGTTACGTACGCATCGGGCGGCGGCGGCATTTCGTCGCGATAGCGGATGCCCAGCCCACCGCCGAGATCCAGATGCCTGAGCTCGATGCCCTCGGCGCTGAGCTTGTCCACCAGTTCCAATACTTTCCTGAATGCATCGATGAAAGGCGACAGTTCGGTTAGTTGCGATCCGATATGGCAGTCGATGCCGACGACTTCCAGATCGCGCAGTGCGTGAGCCTTGCGATAGATGCGCAGTGCCTCACCAAAGGCAACGCCGAATTTGTTCTCCTTCAGCCCCGTCGAAATATAAGGATGCGTTTTGGCGTCGACGTCGGGGTTGACACGAATGCTCACCGGCGCCTTGCGGTTCAAATCCCGCGAGACATCGTTGAGCCTTTCCAGTTCGCTTTCCGACTCGACGTTGAAGCACATGACGCCAGCGGCCAGTGCCTGACGCATGTCGTCGCGGGACTTGCCCACGCCGGAGAACACGACCTTGCCGGGATCGCCGCCGGCTGCGATCACACGCGCCAGCTCGCCCCCCGAGACAATGTCGAAGCCGCTGCCCAGCCGCGCGAACACATTCAGGATGGCGAGATTCGAATTCGCCTTCATCGCGTAGCAAATCAGGTGCGGGCGACTTCCGAAAGCCTGGTCATAGCTGCGGTAGGCGCGTTCGAGCATCGCTCGTGAATAGACGAAGCAGGGCGTGCCGAATTGCGCAGCGATTTGCGACAAGGCGACGTCTTCGGCAAAAAGTTCGCCGTCGCTCAGAGAAAAAGAATTCACTTCTCGATGGTTCCTTCTTCGGTTTTTCTCTGCTCGTGCTTCTTCGGTTTGTCGCCGTCTTTCGGCAGGTAAAGCGCCCCCTTCTGCCCGCAAGCGGACACGAGCAAGGCGAGCACGATCAGGATGCAGAAGCGGCGCATGGAGGACTCCCGGACGGAGGCCGAGTTTAGCACGGCGAATTGCCTCAATCTGACCCTAAGTCGCTAACTCGAATTTTCACCACAGAGGGCACAGAGAAAAACTAAAATTGCGAAGAACAAATAACATGAGGGGAGCAAAAAGCACCGCCGACGCCAAAGTGACTCTGGATACTGGATGCT
>JANOBC010000425.1:0-14810 GCA_031411455.1 Limisphaerales bacterium | reverse complement strand
CCTTGAAACATCAGTGGAGCCACCAACCGACGGTCTTGGGAAGCGGCAATGATGCTGTTGCATTCCCACCATTTACCCCGCCACCGCTTCGTAAATGCCTTCACCCAATGGGGCGCGACCCGATTCCCGGATGCAGTCGGTGATTCACGCCGCACTCGTTTCGCTCCCGTTTTTGTAACGTGCAGCCGAGTTGGTTGAGCCGCACCCACTCGGCGTTGTGGCTGCCCGGCGCGGTATCGCCAACGGGATTTTCAGTTGGGATGTGCTGTCACATTGAAAAATCTTGGTGAACTAAAAAACAACAACGCAAACACCATTTTTCAAAGGTCTTATTCGATTAAGACTTGCAATTCACACGGCTTTATTTACTTTGTTCGGCGTCGGAACTCTAAAAATAATCGTGGTAAAAAGATTATCGCCGCCGACAAATTTTTACAAAAACTATGAAAAATAACCTGAAAACTATCGCATCTATTGCCGGATGCGTCGCACTGCTAGCCGGTTGCGCCCAACAACAAGGCAAATATAGCGCCAAACCTGCGGCTACCACCGCGAGCGCACCCGCCCCGGCCAAGTCCGGATCGGTCACGGCCTATTTTCCCAGCGGCACCGCCGCCGGCAGCGGCCTCGCGGTTGAAAAATCCGCGCCGGCCGAAGTGCTCGCCGGCCAGACGTTCGCTTATACCTACAAGATCAGCAATCTCACAGACGCCACGCTTGAAAACGTCACCATCAATGATCGCGTCACGGCGAATTTCGCCGCGAGCGATTCTTCCCCGAAGGCCAGCAACGTTTCCGGTGGCAACGCCGCTTGGAACCTCGGCAACCTCGGACCAAAGGAAACCAAAACCATCACCGTCAATGGTGCGAGCGCTGAAGAAGGCGTCATCACCACCTGCGGTTCCGCCACCTACAACCCGGTTGCCTGCCAAGACATCCGCGTCGTGAAGGCGAACATCCAGTTGACCAAGAGCGAGCCGTCGGACGTGCTCATCTGCGATCCGATTCCCGCGACCATCATGGTCAAGAACACCGGCAGCAGCCCGCTCTCCGGTGTGCAGGTCACCGATATGCTCCCGACTGGTTTGACCAGCGACGGCAAACAGAACCTCTCGTTTGACATCGGCAACCTCGCCCCCGGCGAAAGCAAAGAAGTCAAATACAACGCCACTGCTTCCGCCACTGGCAAGCTCGTGAACAACGCCAAGGTTACTTCCACTCAAGGCGTGAGTGCCGAAGCGTCGGCGACCACGACGGTTCACCAGCCCGTGCTCGCGATTTCTTGTAAGGCCACAGAACAACAGTTCATGGGCCGCAAGTTTGAAGTCTGCTACATGGTTTCCAACACCGGCGACGCTGCTGCTGCTGGCACAGTTCTCGAAGTAGCCATTCCGGCCGGCCTCGAAGTGGTATCCGCTGGTTCCGGCACGGTTGTGGGCGGCAAAATCTCCTACAACCTCGGCTCGGTTGAAGCCAGCGCGCCGCAAAATGTGTGCGCGACGTTCACCAGCGCCACGGGCGGCACGTTTAACTTCGCGGGCACAGCCAAAGGCACTTGCGCAGCGGCGGTCTCCACGAGCTGCTCCACCAAGGTCGTTGGTCTCGCGGCCATCTTGCTCGAAAAATCTGATGATCCGGATCCGGTTGCCGTTGGCGACACCACGACCTACACGGTCAAGGTCACCAACCAAGGTTCGGCGGTTGATCACAACATTCAGATCGTTGTGAGCATCGCGCCGGAACTCACCCCGGTGAGCAGCAGCGAAGGCACGATTGACGGCAACACCGTCACGCTGCCAGTCGTTCCGAGCCTCGATCCAAAACAGGCGGTCACCTACAAGATCGTGGCCAAGGGCACGAAGGTCGGCGACGGCCACACCTCCTTCAAGCTTACGTCGGACGTGCTGAAATCTGCCATCACGGCGGAAGAATCCACCCACGTCTACTAAGCAATCATTCTCACGAAGGCCGCCGAAGAAATTCGGCGGCCTTTTTTGTTTTCAAAAATAACAGTTGAAAAATCACGCGCCCCGCCAAATCCTTCCCGCCGCATGAACATCAGAATTTTCTCGCTGCTCACCGCCTTGATTTTCACTTCCATCGCCGCCGCGCAAACCAACGCACCAACCGAGCATCACCGCGCCACACGCCTCGGCAATCCCGCCACGCGTTTCGCGCCAACCATGCACACGCCGGAAGATTTGCGCGACCGTTTCCGCGATAAAAAATTGCACAACGATTTTATCGCAGTGCTGAAACAGTGGGGCTGGGCGGGAAACTACGATGATTTTTTCGCCGCCGGCCTTACCGCACCAATCGTCGAATGGCAGATTCCCGTAGGCGACACGATGCCCTTCATGTCCACGCGCGAAGATGGCAAACCGCTTTGTCTGCGCAATGTGACTTGGGCGGGCGAAGAGCCGATCGATGCTTACGCTTTTCTTTTTCATTCCAACGGCCGCATCTATCGCTGCATCACACCGAAGCCGTGCAGTAATTTTTTTGTCGTGGACCTCGGCGCCGAACCGAAATCTGGGCTAGCAATTGATTGCGATGTTCCCGAAAAAATTGTCCTCGGCCGCAACGTCCGCGTCTGCCTGAACCTCCACAACACCGGCAACATTTCTGAACCGCTTGCGACAGTGACGCTGCCGGTTCCCCCTGATGCGGTCATCAGCGCGTCCACCGACGGCGGTGAAGTGATTGATAATGCCGTGACGTGGAAAATTTCCAACCTCCCCGCGAATGCCACGAAACAAATCTGCGCCACGTTCAAAGGGCCTAAAGCCGGCACGTTAAATTTTAATTCCACCGCCAGCAGCGCGTCTGTTGCGCCAGTGCAATGTTCTTGCGAAACCATTGTTGCTGGCATCCCTGCAATTCTTCTGGAAAAAGCCGACGACCCGGATCCCGTCGCCATCGGTGACACCACGACTTACATCGTAAAAGTTACGAACCAGGGCACGGCGGATGATTCGGATGTGCAAATCGTCGTGACCATCGCGCCGGAACTGGCACCCGTCAGCAGCGTGGAAGGAAAAATAGACGGCCAAATTGTGACGCTCCCCGTGATTCCGAAGCTCGCGGCGAAAGCTGCCGTGACTTACAAAATCATCGCCAAAGGCGTGAGCGCCGGCGACGGCCACACGAAATTCACGCTCACTTCCGACGTGCTGACCTCACCGCTCAATGCCGAGGAAAGCACCACGGTTTATTGAGTCGCATTCCATCACTGACGCTAGACGCATCAAATAAAAAAGCCCGCGTGAAGCGGGCTTTTTTATTTTGAAGGTGTGAGGCGATTACGCGCGCTCCATGTATTTGCGGGTGCGGGTATCAATCTTGATTTTCTCGCCGGTCTTGATGAACAGCGGCGCTTGCACAGTGATGCCGGTTTCCATCGTGATAGTTTTTTGCACGTTGTTGGCTGAATCGCCACGCACCCCTTCCGGTGCGTCGGTCACTGTGAGGATGACGCTCGAAGGAATTTCGATGGACACCGCTTTGTCATCCACGAACGTCACGGTGACGGGCGCATTTTCAATGATGAAATCTTTTGCCTCACCAACTAGTTCCGCGTTGAGCGTGACGGACTCGTAAGTTTCCGGATCGGTGAAGACGTAATCTTGGCCATCCTTGTAGCTATATTCCATCTTGGTGGTCATCATCGGGATGGGCTCGATTTTTTCCGTGGAGCTGAAGCGCACATCGGAAGTCTTGCCGGTGCGGATGCTGCGGAGCGAAGCCTGCACGAACGCGCGCAGGTTGCCAGGCGTGCGGTGCTGGAAGTCCAGGACGACTGAGATGTCGCCATTGTAGTTGATTGCCATGCCACGGCGGAGGTCGCTTGCGGTTGCCATAAAAATTAAAAAATGAGTTGTGCGACGAAGAGTTTTTTCTGCGACGCGAGCCGCAAAAATTAACTTAAAAAGAAGCGATGGCAAGAGCCGTTTTCGTTAACAGCCCGGCTCATTCAGCCCCCGCCGGTGAATAACGGCTCCTTGACACCGCAAAATCATGTGTGTTACAAACAGGTGACCACAATAAGAAGTGGTTTTATGCGTTGCCCCAAGTGCGGTTGTCAGGAAGACAAAGTCATTGATTCGCGTGCCTCCCGGGAAGGCGCGACCATCCGCCGTCGGCGCGAATGTCTTGGCTGCACCCACCGCTTCACCACCTACGAAGAAGTTGAGCACGAAGGCTTGATGGTTTTGAAACGCGACAACCGCCGCGAAGAATTTTCCCGCGACAAACTGCTCTCTGGCATCCGCAAGGCTTGCCAGAAACGTCCCGTCAGCCTCAAGCAACTGGAAGACCTTGTGGATCACATCGTCGCCGTCGTCACCGCGAAATACGAAAGTGAAGTTCCCGGCGACGCCATCGGCAAGATGGTCATGGACGGCCTGCGCGAACTCGACGACGTGGCCTATGTCCGCTTCGCGAGCGTGTATCGCCGGTTTCAAGAAGCCACTGACTTCGTGCAGGAAGTTCAAAAGCTGGAGGCAAATAAATGATCGCGCTCCAGTCCGATCATCTGCTGTTTGAACTGACGAACGGCGAAAGCGTTCCGTGTTCGGCGGAGATGATCACCATCGAGATTGCCGGCAACTCGGAAGGTTTTCTCGATCAGGAAATGCTCCGGCACGCTGCTGCATCGGTCTTTCATTATTTCAAAGTTGAACTACAGCGCCAGAGCGTGACCGTTGGAGAATTCGCACTCGCGCTCGAAAAGGCATTGCACGGCGTCGGCCTCACCCTCTACGCCGACCATTCGACGCAAGGTGGTGAGACCCGCGCTTCCGACTTGGATGTCATCGCGCGCGATGCCGACGAAAATTTGGAACTGTTTTTCTACCCGCGTCTGCGCGATGAACTTCGCGCGCAACTCCGTCATTCTCCGCGCGTGCTGCGTTTTCGCGGCCTGCGCATCTGCGCCAAACAGCTTGCCGGCGCGCGCCGCTGGAGTTCCCGCTGCGAACGGATGCAGGAGCAAATTGTTGGCTACCTCCGCGAATGTCTCGTCGCCGAGCCGGAGCAGAATGAATGCGCGCTCGTCGTTGAGTAGTTTTTAGTTTTGAATTTTAAGTTGGCGGATTCTTCGCGGTAGTTTTTCTGAACTAAAAACTAAGCTCTTAAAACTAATGAAAACCTTGTTTGAAAAAATCGCCGCGCGCGAAATTCCCGCCGCGATTGTCTTTGAAGATGAATCCGTTCTCGCCTTCCGCGACATCAATCCGCAGGCGCCTACGCACCTCGTCATCGTCCCGAAGAAAGCGATCCCGCGCATCGCCGAAGCGCAGGCGGATGATCAGAAAATTCTTGGCCATCTGTTGCTCAAAGCCGCCGAAGTCGCCGCCAAACTGGGGCTGGATAAAACCGGCTACCGCCTCGTCATCAACAACGGCAAGGATGGCGGCGAAACCGTGCCCCATCTGCATTGCCACATCCTCGGCGGACGCCACCTCGCTTGGCCGCCGGGCTGATTTATTTGCATGTTGAAAATTGGTTGTATCGGCAGCCCAAAAAAGTTGCGACACTGGCGTTAGATTTTCATCGTGCAAATTTCATCCGCCATCTTTCATAGCAGCTCGCCGGACTTGGATTCGTGTCCTGACGAATCGCTGCCAGAGTTTGCCTTCATCGGCCGCTCCAACGTTGGGAAGTCGTCGCTGCTCAACATGCTTGCGGGCGAACACGGCCTCGCCCGCGTCTCGCCCAAGCCGGGGTTCACGAAGATGATCAACATCTTTACGATGAACAAAACGTGGCGGCTGGTGGATTTGCCGGGCTACGGTTTCGCCACCGGCTCTAAAAAAAATTCCCGACAGTTCAACAAGGCGGTGGCGAACTACCTGAAGCATCGCGCAAATCTTTCGCTGGTGTTCGCGCTCGTGGATTCCGAGCTGACGCCGCAGGCGATTGATTTGGAATTCATCGAATGGCTTGTGCGTAACGGCGTGCCGTTTGTGCTGGTGTTCACCAAAACGGATAAGGCCACGCCCGCCGAAGTGCAGGCGAACATTGCCGCGTTCATGGCCGCCATCGCCGCGTGGTTCGTGCAGCCGCCGACTAACTTTGCCTGCTCCGCCAACACCGGCCACGGCCGACAGGCGTTGCTCGGCGTGGTGGAAGAAATGTTGACGGCCATCAAAGTGGAGTCCGCCGATTCACCCGCCGGGCCATCCGCGCCGAAGAGGCGTCCCGACCTCCAGCGCCCGTGGTGAACGGGTGACGAGCTGGCCTGCGAATTGAAATTCAGGATTGCCTACGGGGCTCGTCCGTTGTGTTCAATAGTATTTTTAGAGCCTTCCTGTTTAGCTCACATGAACCTGCTGAACTGGTTGTAAAGACAACGCGAAACACGTGTTTGGTTCATGCCCACATTTCCGCAGCGGATTTATGGGTTGCTCCGCCAGCACGTTTTTACCGGGGTGGATACAGTGGGTTTTTCTCACTCGCGAGATACGCGCTCTGCACCTGCGGTTTCCGCGCCGCATCGTTTAATAGATCACCCCGAGCCTTTTTTAATTCACGCTGCCGCCGCGGTTTGGACAGAATTACTCCTTGAAATTTAACCGGGCAACTTTTAACCGCGACCTCCACTGGCGCGGTGAACTGAAAGAAATTATTTTTGGAACAGTGCCGGGGTTTCGCGGGCGAGAATGCGCAGGAGATAGGCGGCTTGCGCGTCGTCGGGGTTGAGTTGCAGTGCGCGGGCGGCGAGTTGCGCGGCGCGCGGTGAGTCGCCTAGGTTTAGCGCGGTGGACGCGGCGAAGTTCAACGCGGCAGCATTCGTTTCCGTCGCCGGGGGAGTGGGCGCGCTCACGCTGTTCGTGATAAAAACGCACGGGATTTCCCGGTCGCCGTGCAGGGCGGCAAGCAACTCGATGCTCACGCTGGAGTAGGTGGAAAAAACAGACGCCACTTCCGCGCCCGACAGCGCGCGAAGCTGGGAAATTTTTTCAGCGGGCGCGAGCAGTTGTTGGTGCGTGCGCTCGTCGAATTTTTCCAGCATCCGGGAGTTTTCCCCCAGATAAAAAGCGTAAGGCGCGGCGTATTCCAGCACGGGAAAAAAATCACTTTGCATCGGTCCACTGCCAGTGATGGCGTGGGCGGTGCGTTGCGAGGCGAGTTGCCGCGCAAAGAGCGCCGCCGGCGAATGGACGCCCAATTTTTCAAACGTGTCACGCACGTCAGGGATGGCAAAACTTTTCGCAAAAACTTCGGGCGAACTCTCCCACGGCTGCTGCGAACCGAGCAGGACGATGTCGCCCGCGCACGAATCCCAAATCTCAACGTTCGGAAAAACTGACGTGAACGTGCGGAGCACCAGTTCCACGATACCGTCGTGCATCTCGTAAAGATGGAACCATTGCACCATGATGCCGCCGGGTTTGAGGCGGCTTGCCGCGAGCTGATAAAATTCCTGGCTGAACACGCTGCCGATGCCGGCGGTCCACGGGTTCGACGGCTCGGCCACGATGGCGTCGTAATTCTGCGCGCTCAACTTCAACACCGTGCGCGCGTCCTCATGCCAAAGCTTCGTGCGTGGGTCGGCAAGGATGTCGCGGTTCCATTCGTTGAAAAATTTTGAAGCGCGGATGACCGGCTCGCAGTTTTCCGCGATGACAATTTTTTCAATACCGGGATACGAACGCAGCGCGCCCGCCGAAATACCGGAGCCGAGGCCGAAAACAAAAACTTCCTTCGACTCCGGGCGCGCGAGCAGGGGTAGATGGCCGAGTAGCATCTGCGTGTTCAAGTCGGCGTGCGCGGTGGCGTCGGTCTTGCCGTTGACGCGCAGGCCGCGATTCGCGGCGGCGAGCAGGCCATCGCCCTCTTCGACCGAGACGGTGGCGTCCGCCGCGTCCTCGTAAAAAAGAATTTTGATGCGTTGCTGGCGTTGGCTCATGGCGTCGCGGACAAATTCTTTTTCGTGCCCGCGAAACACGCCGGAACTCATCACCCAGCGCCAGCCTTCACCGCCGAATAGAAATAGCGCAATGGCAAAAACCGCCGCCGCGGCCGCGAAAATTTTCCCCACGTTCCAGTGCGAACGCAACGCGAAGAGCAGCGCCGCCAGCGCGAGCACGAGCGCCAGGACACCGTAGGCATTGCGTAATCCGACCAGCGGCATCAGGACAAAGCCCGCGACCAGCGTGCCGCCGACTGCGCCAAGGGTGTTCGCCGTGAGCAGCGCGCCGAGTCGCGTGCCGAGGTGGGCGGTGCCGCCCGCCACCGTGCGGATCATCAGCGGCAGCACCGCGCCGATACACGCGGCGGGCAGGCCGAGCACCGCGAGCGCGATGCCGATGGTCAGCAGTTGATGATAAAAATAACCGACGCTCGAATGAGCGATGCCGGTTCGCGCAATGCGGTAAAAATCCACCCAGTGCGCCAGATTGAAAACCAGCAGCGTCACCCACGCGGCGGCGAACGTCAGCAACAGCACGACAAGTTTGGCATCCGCAATTTTCCGGCGCGAAGAAGCGATCCACGCGCTGCCCAGGCCGATGCCGAGGATGAAGGCCATCAGCACGACGGCGAACGATTGCAGCGAGGAGCCAAAAATCATTGCCAGCGAACGCGATGCTAAAACTTCCAGCGCCATGGAAACCGCGCCGGTCAGCGCGACGATGAAACACGCGAGCCGCCAGCCGAGCGGAGAATTATTTTCCGCCGCGACTTCCGGCACGGATTGGTCCGCCGCTGGTGGTGGGGAAATTGGTTTCGTTCCCAGCCATCCGGCGGTCGCGCCGATGACGACGTTCACGAGGCCGGTGAGTTGCAGGGTGGCGACGAGGCCGAGGTTTTGCACGAGCCAGAAGCCCGCGAGTCCCGCGCCCGCCACGGCACCGAGGCTGTTGATGGAATAAAACAACGCGGAGCGTCGCCCGGCGTCGTCGTAAAATTTTTGAAGCCACGCCGCGACCAGCGGGAGCGTGCCGCCCATCAAAACCGTCGGGCCGAGCAGCAAGGCGACGCTCAACAAACCTTTCCACGCGAGCAGCAGCAAGGTCTGGTCGAGAATTCCCGAACCGACACTGACAAAAAGTTTTCCCGCCAACTGATCAAGCGTGGGAAACAGAAACGCGTAGATGCCGATGGCGATTTCCAAAAAACCGTAGGCGCGCAACGGCTGCGCGGCGCGATCCGCCCAGCGACCGAGCAGTTTGTTGCCGAGCGCGAGACCGCCCATGAAGGCCGCGAGCACGACGGTCTGCGCGTAGATGGTGCTGCCGAACATCTGCGAGAGAAATTTCGACCAGACGACCTCATACACGAGCGCCGTGCCGCCGGAGCAGAAGAACAAACCGAGCATCAGCCAGCCAATTTTGCGGGAGTGCATCGGCGGAGTTTGCGGGAGGAGAATTTTGCCAGCAAGCGGCAAGTGGCGGGAAGGGCGGGCTGTTCCGCCGTGTTCATCACTTCACATTCAACTCGCGCAGAATTCCAAATTTCTCAATCCGTTTCCGCAGCGTGGCGCGCGTGATACCGAGCATCTTGGCGGCGTGAACTTGATTATTGTTCGTTTCCTTCAAGGCTTGGATGACCAGCTCGCGTTCCACGGCGGGAATGATTTTTAGTTTCGGATCGCGCTTGGCCCACTGGAACAATTGCCGCGCGAGCGAAGCGGCGTCCGTCGTGGCCGCCTCGCCGGCGTTCGCGGAAGTGGACGTGACGACCGACGGCCCGCTGGTCGCACCGGAGATTTCCGGCGGCAAATCGCCGAGCAAAATCGCATCGCTCTTGGCGAGGACGTGCGCGCGGCGGATGGCGTTTTCCAATTCGCGGACGTTGCCGGGCCAATGATATTTTTCGAGCGTCTTGATGACGCTGGCGGCGATGGATTTCGGCTGGCGGTTGTGTTCGCGCGCGAGCTTCTTCAGAAAATAATTCACCAGCAGGGGAATGTCCTCGCGGCGGTCGCGCAACGGGGGGATCTGGATGCGCACCACATTCAACCGGTAGAACAAATCTTCGCGGAACTGTTTCGCGGCGACAGCAGCTTCGAGCGGCTTGTTCGTGGCGGCGATGATGCGCACGTCCACCTTGATCGGTGCGTTGCCGCCGACGCGCTCGCACGTTCCGTTTTGCAACACGCGCAAAATTTTTGTCTGCGTGGGCGGCGTCATGTCGCCGATTTCATCGAGGAAAATCGTGCCGTGATTGCATTGCTCAAACTTGCCGATGCGCTGGACGGTCGCGCCGGTGAAGGAACCTCTTTCGTGGCCGAACAATTCGCTTTCCAAAAGTTGCTCGGGAATCGCGGCGCAGTTCACCGCGAGGAACGGTTGTTCGGCGCGGTGGCTGTGATGATAGATCGCGCGGGCGACGAGTTCCTTGCCCGTGCCGCTTTCGCCGGTGACGAGCGCGGTCGCATCGCTCGCGGCGACCTGGCCGATGAGCTTAAAAACTTGCTGCATCGGTTCGCTGCGCCCGACGATGCCCAATTCATAATCCTCCGATTCCAGCAGCGGCTGATACGACACGATCTGTTTCATGTCGCGCGCGGCTTTGAAAGCGTTCGCCACGACCTCTTTGAGTTTGGCGATGTCGAAGGGTTTTAGCAGATAATCATAAGCGCCGAGCTTCATCGCTTCGATGGCCATCTGCGTCGTGCCGTAAGCAGTCATCAGAATCACGAGCAGCTTCGGATCGCTCTGGCGGATGCGGCGCAAGGTTTCCAAACCGGTCATGCCCGTCATGCGGATGTCCATCAGCACGAGGTCGGGTTTGAATTTGGGAATGACCTTCAATCCCTCCTCACCGCTGGCGGCGGTAGCGAGCTCGATGTCGGGCGCGGCGAAAATCCGTTCAATGGAATACCGCACGTCCTCTTCGTCATCGATCAAAAGCAACTTGTTCATCTTGCCACCATGATAATTGCCCGCGCGGGAATGGACACAGGTTTTTCTTGCGGTCGAACCGTCGGCAAACGCTCACTCAAACTGAAACCCCTGTTGGCGGAGCCGCTGCAATTTGTAGAGCAGCGCGCGGCGGCTGATGCCGAGCGCCTTCGCGGTTTCCGTGCGGTTGAACTGATGCTGTTTCAAGGCGACGAGAATCGCGTCGCGTTCCATCTCATCCAACGGCTGCGTGTCCGTCGCCAGCGCGGGCGCGGCGTGTTTCGCGGCCTCGCGCAGCTTCGTCGGCAGATGGTCGGGCAGGATCAATTCACTTTGCGAGAGCAGCACGGCGCGTTCGATAGCGTTGCGGAGTTCGCGCACGTTGCCGGGCCATGAATAATTTTTCAGGCAGTCGGCGGTGGCCTCGGCGAGACGCGCGCGGTTACGGGCAAACTCGGTGACGAACAAGTTCGCCAGCGGCAAAATATCCTCGCGCCGCTCGCGCAATGGCGGGAGGTTCAGCTCCACGACGTTGAGGCGATAAAATAAATCTTCGCGGAAACGCCCGGCCTTCACCTCGGCTTCGAGGTCGCGGTTGCTCGCGGCGATGATGCGCGCGTTGGTGCGGATTTCGCGGTTGGAACCGATGCGCTGGAATTTTCCATCCTGCGTCACGCGCAGGATTTTCGCCTGCAACGGCGGGGTCATCTCCGCGATCTCATCCAGAAAAATTGTGCCACCATCCGCTTCTTCAAACCGTCCGATGCGCATCGCGCTCGCGCCGGTGAACGCACCTTTTTCATGGCCGAACAATTCGCTTTCCAAAAGTGTTTCAGGAATCGCGGCGCAATTCACCTTGATGATCTTGCCCGTCGCCCGCGCGCTCCACTCGTGAATCACGTCGGCGACGACTTCCTTGCCGGTGCCGCTCTCGCCGGTGATGAGCACGCGCGTTTCCGATGGCGCGATGAGCGCGATCTGCTGGAACAGCGCGATGGTAAGCGGACTTTTGGCGATGACGTGCGGCGGTAGATTTTTTTCCGCGCCCAAATTCAGAGGGGCGGATTGCGCGATGCCGGTGGTCTGGCGGACGGTGGCGAGGAGTTCGTCGAGGTCAATCGGTTTGGCGAGATAATTCAGCGCGCCGTCGCGCATGGCGACCACGGCTTCGCGGATGTCGGCGTAAGCCGTGACGAGCAGCACCGGCAGCGTAGGAAAATTCTGACGGACGCGGCGCAACGTTTCCAAACCGGAAAGTCCCGGCATCCGCACGTCGGAAATCATCATGGAAAACTTTGCGGTGGGCAAAAGTTCCAGCGCGCGTTCGCCGGAGTCGGCGACGACGGTTTCAAAATTTTGTCCGCGCAGAAATGAATCCAGCAAGCTGCGCTGGCCGGAGTCGTCGTCCACGATGAGAATGCGCGGCATTACGTTTGGCACGCGGGGAAACTAGACGAAAGCGGCGGGAGCAAAAAGTTTTTTCAATGGAGCGCGGCCGTCTCCGGGCGTAGCAAGCTGCGCATGACGAGGGTGAAGAAATGATCGAGGACTCTGATTGATGAACCTTGCTGCGCCCGGGAACGGGCGCGCGCCGCTGCGTCAAAGATTATCATTGCCATTGCTGGGTTTTCCGCGTAATTAAACGTCCGTCAAAGGTCAGTCCGGCTGCGGTCTGCGCGGCGGCGGTTTCCAAAGTTCACTTTTCCAACCATTTTTCGGAAGGGTTTCGGCCTTTAGACACACAACATTCTTATGAGCGACACACAGGCAAACGGTGATAAACCGTCCACGTCCACGGGCGACAAGCCGGCCAATCCTAATTACGGCAATGGCTTTCTCGAAATCTCCGAGAAAGGCTTCGGCTTCCTCCGCACGTCCCAAAATCATTTTCATCCCAAGCCCACCGACATCTTCGTGACGCCCGACACCATTCGCCGCAGTTTTCTGCGCGAGGGCAGCTATGTCGAGGGCGTCACGCAGCCGCCGCATCGCGGCACCAGCCCGCAGCTCAAGACCGTGGACAAGGTCAATGACATGGTGTTTCAGGATTATACCAAGGCCGTGCGCTTTGAGAACCTGACCTCGATTGATCCGATTGAGAAATTTAAATTAGAAACCACGCCGGATGCGATGGAGACGCGCATCATTGACCTCGTCACGCCCATCGGCAAAGGCACGCGCGGCATCATCGTCGCCCCGCCGCGCACGGGCAAGACCACCATCCTCAAGCAGATTTGCAACGCCATCACCACGAACCATCCCGAAGTTCACTGCATGGTGCTGCTGATTGATGAGCGCCCCGAAGAGGTCACGGACTTCCAACGCTCGGTGAAGGCTGAAGTCGTCGCGTCGTCCAACGACATGGAAATTGACACGCACGTCCGCCTCTCGCGTTTCATGATCGAGCGCTGCCGTCGCATCGTGGAATCCGGCAAGGATGTTTTCGTGCTGATGGATTCGCTCACGCGTATCGCCCGTGCTTACAACTCCGTTCACGGTGGCTCCGGCCGCACGATGTCTGGCGGTGTGGATGCTCGTGCGCTGGAAATTCCGCGCAAAATGTTCGCCTCCGCGCGCAAAATCGAGAACGGCGGCTCGCTCACCATCATCGCCACCGCGCTCGTGGATACCGGCAGCCGCATGGATGAATTGATTTTCCAAGAGTTCAAAGGCACGGGCAACATGGAATTGATTTTGGACCGCAAATTGTCCGACCGCCGTTTGTATCCCGCGCTGGACATCCCGAAATCCGGCACGCGCAAGGAGGAGAAACTTTTTGATCCGAAGAATCTCGAAGCCATCCGCAAACTCCGCCGCACGATGGTGGACTTGAATCCCATCGAAGCGATGGAAACGCTCACGGCGGCCTTGAAAAAATTCAAGACCAACGACGAGTTCCTCGCCAAAATGTCTGCGGGTTCCTAGTCTATCGTTGTGGTAAACGTCTCGCTCCATTCGCGTCCGCCACTGGAGCGGATGTTGCGCATCCATCAGTTGCTGCAAGCAGGCAGTTATCCGAACGCCACCACGCTGGCGCGCGAGATTGAAGTTTCCACCAAGACCATCCAGCGCGATTTGGAGTTCATGCGCGACCGGTTGAACTTGCCGCTGGAATTCGACCGTGCCCACAACGGCTTCCATTACATCGGCGAAGTCAGCGGCTTTCCCACGATGCAGATCTCCGAGGGCGAAATTTTCGCGCTCGTTGTGGCGGAAAAAGCCTTGCAGCAGTATCGCGGCACCAGCTTTGAGAAACCGCTCTTGAGCGCGATTAAAAAAATGGAGCAGGCGCTGCCCGACACTATTTCGCTGAACCTCGCCGACATTGAGCAGACGATTTCCTTCCGCACGCGCGCCGAACCGATCCTCAATCTGGAAATTTTCGACGTGCTCGCCAAAGCCGTCGCGCAACGGCAGCAGTTGGAATTATTTTATCGAAAGCCCGGCCAGCCCGCCGAGCCGCGCCTCGTGGACGCGTATCATTTGGCGAACATCAACGGCGAGTGGTATCTCTTCGCCTACGACCACGCGCGCAAAGACCTTCGCACCTTCGTGCCCGCACGCATCGAGTCCGTGAAACCGACGGGCAAAACCTTCGAGCGCACGCAGAAATTTTCTTTGGAAAAACGGTTGCGTGACAGCTTCGGCGTCCATTCCGGCGAAGGTGAATTCGACGTGGTCATCCGCTTCAACGCCCGCGCCGCCGATTACATCCGCGAAAAGAAATGGCATCCGTCGCAGACCTTGCGCGACTTGAAAGATGGCGGCGCGGAATTGAAGATGAAACTTTCCAGTCTCGCCGAAGTGCAGCGCTGGGTCTTGAGCTGGGGCGGCGATGCCACAGCGCTCAAGCCGAAAGAACTTGTCGAATCCATCCGCGAAGCCGCGCGGAAAATGCTTCATTCCGTGTAGCAGCCGAGGTGACGAGGCTCAAATGTGTTTCCGCTTTTCGCTTTCCCG
>JANOBC010000424.1:0-1786 GCA_031411455.1 Limisphaerales bacterium | reverse complement strand
TGGCGTCTGGCCGCCGTATTGCACGATCACGCCGACCGGCTTTTCTTTGGCCACGATCTCCAGCACGTCTTCCAGCGTCACTGGCTCGAAGTACAGCCGATCGCTGGTGTCGTAGTCGGTGGACACCGTTTCCGGGTTGCAGTTGACCATGATGGTCTCGTAGCCGTCCTCGCGCAGGGACAGGGCCGCGTGCACGCAGCAATAATCGAATTCGATGCCCTGGCCGATGCGGTTAGGACCGCCGCCCAGCACCATGACTTTCTTGCGATCGGTCGGCCGCGACTCGCACTCGTCCTCGTAAGTCGAGTACATGTACGCGGTGCGGGTGTCGAACTCGGCGGCGCAGGTATCGACACGCTTGTAAACCGGACGCACATTCAGTTCCCAGCGCTTGGCGCGCACGGCATCCTGGGTGGCGTTCAACAACTTCGCCAGCCTGCGGTCGGAAAAACCGGCGCGCTTCAGGTCGAGCAGCGCGTTGCGGTCCAGGTCGCCCACACGTTTGCCGGTCAGCGCCTTTTCCTGGCGGATGAGGTCTTCGATCTGCGCCAGGAACCAGGGATCGATGTGGGTCAGTTGCTGGATTTCGTCGAGGCTCATGCCGATGCGGAACGCGTCGGCGAGGAACAAGATGCGGTCCGGACCGGCATCCGCCAGTTCAGTCTCGATAAGTTCCTGGTCGGTGGTCTTCTCGTCGAAACCGTCGATGCCGGTTTCCAGTCCGCGCAATGCCTTCTGCATCGATTCCTGGAAAGTGCGGCCCATGGCCATGACTTCGCCGACGGACTTCATCTGCGTGGTCAGGCGCGAGTCGGCCTGCGGAAATTTCTCAAATGCAAAGCGAGGAATCTTGGTGACGACATAGTCGATGGTCGGCTCGAAAGAAGCCGGCGTAACGCCGCCGGTGATGTCGTTCCTCAGTTCGTCCAGCGTGTAGCCTACCGCCAATTTTGCGGCCACCTTGGCGATGGGGAACCCGGTCGCCTTGGAGGCCAGCGCCGACGAGCGCGACACGCGCGGATTCATTTCGATGATGACCATGCGGCCATCCTGCGGATTGATGCCGAACTGCACGTTCGAACCGCCGGTGTCGACGCCGATTTCGCGCAGGCACGCGATCGAGGCGTCGCGCATAATCTGGTATTCCTTGTCGGTCAGCGTCTGCGCCGGGGCAACGGTGATCGAGTCGCCGGTATGGATGCCCATCGGGTCGAGGTTCTCGATGGAGCAGACGATGATGCAATTGTCTTTGTGGTCACGCACCACTTCCATCTCGAACTCTTTCCAGCCGATGACGGACTCCTCGATCAGCAGTTCGTGCGTTGGCGAGGCATCCAACCCGCGTTCGCAGATGGCAAGGAACTCTTCCTTGTTGTAGGCGATGCCGCCGCCGGTGCCGCCGAGCGTGAACGAGGGCCGGATGATCGTCGGGAAGCCGACCATCGCCTGCACCTGCAATGCTTCCTCCAGGCTATGCGCGATCGAGGAACGCGGACTGGCCAGCCCGATTTTCGTCATCGCCTTCTTGAATATTTCGCGATCCTCGGCCTTGTCGATGGCCTCCCTGGAAGCGCCGATCAGTTCCACTTTGTATTTTTCCAGCACGCCGTGCCTGGCCAGGTCCAGCGCGCAGTTCAGCGCGGTCTGGACGCATCCCCGACCCACGAATTGCTGATCGAGGAGTCTGTGATCGGCTGGAAAGAGTTCGAGATGGAGGTAGTGCGCGACTGCAAGGACAACTGCATCATCGTCTGCTCAATCGAGAATTTCGACCCGATGGGCATCC
>JANOBC010000423.1:0-15571 GCA_031411455.1 Limisphaerales bacterium | reverse complement strand
TACTGGACTGATTTTTTTTACGGAAAAATAATTGGCCTGCTACGGTTCAAAAAGGATAAAACCCCGGATCGCCACCCTCTTTTTTACGAAAACAATTTTTTTGAAGAAAATAAATTTTTTCGGGCAGCAAAGGACAACCATCAGGATCATTGGGGAATGGAATGGATTCGTGCTGGCGTAGCCAAAACAGGTGCTGGAGATCAAATTTTTGTCTGGGGCGAATTTGGTTATGAGTTGCGCGGAGTGTGTTCGAGAAAACATTTTCGCTTGTCGAAGGCTCTGGCCCTGATTGGTTCAGCATTCCGAATGGGCCGAATGGAATTTTTTACCTTTCGAATCGACGTCTTTACGAAATCAATCGCGGCGAAGCGTCAATCCATCATTTGCCAAAGCTCGAAAACTTAATGCATCTGCGATCCGGTCCTGATGGTTCGTTGTTGCTTAAAGAGGGCAACAATAAATCGGGCGACTGGGGCAAGTTATATTGGCCACAGACAAAGCAAATGATCAGGCTTAAACCAGATATATTGCCTGACATTCCAAAGCGGGATCTTCGGGAACTCTACTGGCTGGAAGACCAACGGAAGCTCTTGGCATTTTCTGATAGTGAAGTTTGGTTTGTGCCGCTGGAAGAAATTCAAAAACTTCCGCGGACAAGGGCTTGAAGGAGATTTCTCTTGGTTGCGGCCAAACAGTAATTAAACTTTTCGCTTTATTGCAATGCCACACACGCAGCATCCCATCGAACTTTTGCGCTTCAACACTTGCGGCAGTGTTGATGACGGCAAGTCCACGCTCATCGGCCGTTTGCTTTACGATTCCAAGTCGTTGATGGAAGACCAGGTCGAGGCGCTGGAAAAATCCGCCGACATCACTGGCGGCGGCCAGATCAATCTCGCCAACCTCACCGACGGCCTCCGCGCCGAACGCGAGCAGGGTATCACAATTGACGTGGCCTATCGCTATTTCGCCACGCCGAAACGCAAGTTCATTGTCGCCGACACGCCGGGCCATGTGCAATACACGCGCAACATGGTCACGGGCGCGAGCACGGCGAATCTTTCCATCGTTCTCGTGGATGCGCGGCTTGGGGTCATTGAGCAGACGCGGCGGCATACGTTGATCGCGTCGCTGCTCGGCATTCCGCACATCGTTTTCGCGGTGAACAAAATGGATCTGGTGGAGTGGAGCGAAGATCGCTTCACGGAAATCCGCGATGAGATTGAAGGATTTATTCCCAAGCTCGGCGGCTTTCGCGATGTGCAATTCATTCCCATCAGCGCGCTGAACGGCGACAACGTGGTGGACCGTTCACCAAAAACTTCGTGGTATGACGGCCCGGCGTTGCTGCATCATTTGGAGACCGTTCACATCGCGAGTGATTGGAATTATCTGACCTTCCGTTTTCCCGTGCAATGGGTCAACCGTCCGAATAATCCCACCGATCATTCGCTGCATGATTTTCGCGGCTTGAGCGGCCAGATCGCCAGCGGCATCGTGCGCAAAGGACAAGAAGTCATCGTGCTGCCCATCGGCATCAAGACCAAGGTGAAGGATATTTGGAATTACGATCGCTCATTGGACGAGGCGTTCTGCCCGCAGTCCGTCACGATTTGTCTGGAGCACGACATTGACATCAGCCGGGGCGACATGATTGTCGGTCTCGACGATTTGCCGGGACGCAGTGGGGATTTGCACGCGCGCATCTGCTGGATGAATCTGCGTCCGTTGCAAGCGGGTAAAAAATATTTTCTCAAGCACGGCACGCAGACGGTGCAGGCCATCGTCACCGCGCTCGAAAGCAAAATTAACATGGACACGTTCGAGGCTGAACCCACGCCCGCGCTGGCGATGAATGACATTGGCGTCATCCGCATCAAGACCGCGAAGCCGCTGGTGTTCGACGGCTACCAGACGAACCGGTTGACCGGCTCATTCATCCTGATCGAGCAAGGCACGAACGCGACGGTGGCGGCGGGAATGTTGCACGCGCCGACGGAAGCGGTGAAGCCGGAATATACGGACTTCGCGATTTGATTGCCGGTTTATTTAACCGTAAAGAACGCCAAGAGCGCAGAGAATAAAAAATCATTTGGCGGGCACATTCGTGTCCGCCTTTTTCTTTTCCGGATGGATGCCGGCTTTGGAAAGATAATTGTTGATACGTCCCTTCGCCCTTTGGAAGACCGCCGTTTTTTCATCCGCGCTGCCGCCGTCCATCGCTTCCTCGCGCGCCTGCTTGAGCAGTTCCAAAATCTTTTGCTGATGGATTTCCGCCAGTCCGGGATGCGCTGTCATGTAGCCGTTAAAAGTGAACTGCACCTTGCCGTAAGTCAGCTTGTCCTTCACGGCGTCAATTTGTTCCGGCGATAGGTTGGTCGCGAGCGTGGAAAGAAATTTCTCGTGGAGCGTTTTAAGCGAGGCGCGGATTTGCGCGGTGGCATTCGTATCCGCCTTCGCAGCTTTCAAGCGCGAATCATTCTCATCGTGCCATGAGCGCAGCGAGCGATACTGCGTGACGATGTCGCCGTGAACTTTTGCCGCCTGGTTCGTGTCGGCCAGTGCGAGGATTTTCAAGATGTCATCCGCCCGGCCAGAGATGGTTCGGCTATAATTCGATTCTGCCATCATCTGTTGTTCCGAATTTTTCAAAAGGCCATCAAGAATTTCGCGCGGCACGCGCAACGCCGTGCCGTGCTTATGTTCCGATGGAAACGAAACGTCTTTCGTCACGTCGGTGAAAGTCTTGAAATCGCGCGTCTTCAGCGCGCCGTAAATTTTTTCGCGATAAGCGTCAAAATAAACCAGCCAATCCTCGCCAATCTTTAGCGCCGCCGGGCCTTCGGTGAATTTCTGTGTGAACGGCTCCGACTCATTCGTCCACGCGCCGAGCGGCGAATCGGCGAACGCCACGCGCAGGTTTAGGTTCGGGCGCGAGTTATCTTTGTTCAATAGCATGAATCGTTTTCCATCTTGTAAAATGAAGCCGTCAATCACACTGAAGCTGGGTTCAAAAAATAATTTCGCCGGAGAAAATGTTGTGAAGTCTTTTGTCGTGGTGAAATACAGCCGGTGATTGTTGTCGTGCTTTTCCTGCACATCGGGGAAGCGTCCCGGAATCGTCGAAGCCCAGACGATGACGTAGCAGCCGACGTCAGGAGGCTCTGACTGATTTCCGATTTTTGTTTGAGCCTCGTTACCAAGGCCGCTACCCGGAAAATAAAAAAGTTCCGGCGCCCAAACATTTACCGTCGTCGCTTCATTGGTCATCACGGGAATAAATTTTTGCGCCGACCAATGAATCAAGTCTCTTGAGTTCGCGTAGCCAAAACCTTGATCGCCGTGCCAGCCCGCCGTCCAGACGAGGTGAAACATTTCATCCGGTCCGCGCACGATGCTCGGGTCGCGAAATTGCTGGTTTGTGCCAGCGGTGGCGGCGAGAAAAGTTCCCGGCACATTCGTCCAGTGATAGCCGTCGAAGCTGTAGAGGAAGCGGAGAAATTTTTGGTCGGCATCATGGAAGGAAGTGAAAACGTAGGCCGAATCCGCAGCCGCAGCCGCATTGGCAGTGCTGGGAAAATTATCAAGCGCCAGTGCCGCCGTCAGCGCCCACAGCATTTTCAAGAATGGAAATTTCATGGTTGCCAAGAGCCTAGCATTTCTCACGCGGTTGCTAATAAAAAAACTGCCGGATGAATGGGAAATAGTGACAGCGTGGTCAGTTTGGGCGTGGCGGCAGGTGAATTGACGGCGTGGCGGCGGTTCTTTAGGCTGCGTGTGGACGAAAACGCATCGCATGAAAGAATCATCATCCAATCCGCTGGCGCAACTGCTCCAAGAAAACCAATTCATTGGCTGGACGTGCCGGCTAGATTTTGAACACGCCACCGTATTGACGAGCGATGAGTTGAAGGCGAAGGCCAAAGGTGTGCCGCTGCATTGCTTTCTGCTCGCGACGGCGCTCTCACCGAAAAATTCCAATGCGGATGGCGAAGTGATTTTGCTGCGCGTCATCGGCTCGGCGGAATTGCCGCAGGATGAGGAACTGCTGCAACGCAAGGCGGAGACGATCAAGAATCGCGAATTAAAAATCGCGACGGGTGATTCGCCCAAGAATGAATTTCAATTCAGCGGCCTGCTGTGCCGTGTGCTCGGCACGTTTTATTTGAAGGACGGACGGCTGCGGCTTGGCAGCGACGTGGAAAATTATTCCAGCGCGGCGGACCTCGGTGTGTATCGTCCAAGCGGCCCGGCGCTGGAGCAGATCGTCAATTACACCAGCGCGGAACGGGTGACGGCAGCGGCCGAGGATGCGAAGCGCCTCGGCATCGTGGCCGGTTTGCCGGCGTTTCCGATCGGCACGGTGCGCTTCAGTTCCACCGACAGGCTGCATCGCGGCGACGATGCGAACAAGGCAGCGTTCAACCTGAATGCGATTGATTTTCTCGCACGGCGCACGGCGATTTTCGGTATGACGCGCACGGGAAAATCCAACACGGTGAAGCAGCTTGTCTCCGTGGTGATGCGCGCGAGCCGTGAGTGCGAGCTGAAAATCGGCCAGATCATTTATGACTTGAACGGCGAATACGCGAACGCCAACGAGCAGGACAAAGGTTCCATCGCTGGTGTGTTTCCTGCCGAGACGATTCGTTACCGCATGATTCCCACGCCGGGATTCCAGCCGATCCTGAACAATTTTTACACGCAGGTCGCGGAAGGGCATCAGACGTTGCGCGGGTTGATTGAATTGAATCGCGTCACGCGTTCGTCGGACATTGAAGCGTTCTTGAGCATGGAGTTCAACGAGCCGCGCAAAGAAGATTTTGAGACCGAGGCGACGTTTCAGCATCACTTTATCCGTTATAGCCGCAAGCTCGCCGCGTATCACGCCGTGCTGGCACGCGCGGGTTTCGAGCCGCCGCCGGGTTTCAAAATCACCTTCGACGCCGGTGCGAGCGTGAAGAACAAGGTCAATCCCGTCGTTGACCCGGCGAACGGCCTCACCATGACGCAGGCGTTCGAGTGGTTCCAACTTGCGCGCCAGATTCAGGACGAGCTCATCACGGGCAACAACCAGAACTGGGTGGAGCCGGACATGAACGTGCTGATGAACCTGCTGCTTCAAAAAAATGACCAAGGCAGTTACATTCCCGGCTACCGTGTGCTGCAACCGTTCAAGGAATACCATGCGCCCGACCGCACCACGGATGTCTGCGATGAAATTTACCAGCACCTGCTCGCAGGGAAAATTGTCATCCTCGATTTGTCCGTCGGTAATCCGCAGCAGCGCGAGCGCTTGAGCAAACGCATCGCGCGGCACATTTTGTCGAACTCCATGTTTGTTTTTAACACCGGAAAAATTCCGCCGAACATCGTCATCTACATTGAGGAAGCGCATAACCTCATCGGCAAGCACGAGCCGCTCACGGAAGTCTGGCCGACGATTGCGAAGGAAGGCGCGAAGGCGCGGCTCGCCACGGTCTATGCCACGCAGGAAGTTTCATCCATCCATCCGAACATCCTGTCGAACACGGAAAACATCCTGTGCTCGCACTTGAACAACGAGAATGAGATCAGCGAACTGGCGAAGTATTATGACTTCCGTGATTTCTCCAAAGCCACCATTCGCGCGCAGGACGTGGGTTTCGCCCGCGTGAAGACGCTCTCGAATCCGTTCGTGATCCCGGTGCAGATTGACAAGTTTGATCCGGAGCGCGAGAAGCAGCGGGCGACGCAGGGGAAATAATCTCAAAGAAAATTCCTTGTCGCCCGGCGGAAAAATTTCATTAAACTTCGCGCGTGTTGAATCCGTTCATCCAATGGGTAGAGGCCAAAGGTGCGCTGGCGCCGTGGTTGTTCGTGGGCGTGTTCCTCGTGGCCTCGCTCCTGATGATCTGGCGGCTGGAGGCGTTGAGCGCGGGCGGTTTTGAGGGCACGGTGCTGGGGACGCTCGTGATGCCGTATTGCTCTGGCATGGGAAATATAATCTTCGCCTTCATCCTCGGTCGTCACGGCGGCAATGGCGTGGATGTGATGACCAATTCGCTCGTGAACAACGTCACGAACATGACGCTCGTCATCGGCGTGACGGCACTGATCTGGGGCATGAACGTGGTGCCGCAAAAATCAGCGGACGCCGGCAAGAAGAAATCCAAGGCGGGCAATGCGGAGAGTGGTTCGTATCAGGTCAACCGCCTTTCGCTGCTGATGACGATGTTGGCGGTAATTTTTTTCACCGGCGCAACGTGGGCGCTGGGGCGGAATGGTAAGATTGGTTTCAACGAAGGCATGGTGCTGGTGGGTTTGTTTCTGTTCTGGCAATGCTTCCATGTTTTTGAAGTGCTTAAGCAAAGCGCGCGGCAGGGACACTCGGCGTGGGGCTGGATGTTTCCCGTGGACATGGGACTGCTGGCGGTGGGCGCGTATGGAATTTATGTCAGCACCGGCTGGCTGGTGAACTGGATCGCGCATATCCAGAGCGGCTTCATCAGCGCGCAACACCTAGGCTGGTTGAGCGGCTGGCTGATGGTGCTGCCCAACTTGTTGCTCGCGATCTATTACGGAATCCGCAAACAGCCAGAGGTGGTGTATGCCTCGCAAGTCGGCGACGCGCATATTTCAATTCCGCTGTGCCTAGGCATCTTCGCGCTCTACCGCCCGATGACGATGCCGCCGTTTTTTGAAGCCGCCATTTACATCCTGCTCATCACCACGTTTGTGCATCTGTTCTGCGTGTCGCTGCTGGGAAGATTGCCGCGCCTCGTCGGGCTGTTCCTGATTGGGGTGTATGCGTGGTTTGTCTGGCAGGGACTGGTGAAGTGAAACGTAACGAGTGATGCGTGAAAACTTATCGCGCGCTCCGGGCGGGTTCACGAATCAGTCACGTTCAACCCTTCGTAAAAATCCGCGTGTCCCACGCCACCGCGAGCGGGCTGATACGCACCTTGTCCGCCAGTTCCGCGAACGCCACCTGCGCGCCGAGCCAGCGCGGATTCTTGGCGATGCTTTCCAGGCTGTCGCTCGTGTTGTTGCAGATGAGGTAGAGGCCGATGCCCACGACCATAAAACCTTCGTAGCCGGTGCCGATGTGATGCCGGGCAAATTCAAAATCACCCGGCCCATACTCGCCGCCCGTCATCGTGGCGCGCAACGTGCCGAGGTCGCGCGCGAAATTTTTCAGGAAGTCATCGTTGCGCGGCCCGGTGTAGGCCATCACCTTCGCGCGGTTTTCGATGAGCGAAACAATGGCCCATTCGTTGAACACGGGGCCGCCATAGACCGAGTCCATCTTGTCCGAGCAGTGTTTGATGAGCCTGCCAATTTCTTCAAGAGTCATGCGAAGCGAAGCAAAGCGGATGCCCGCGTTCAACGCAATAAAATTTCCAAAAAATCAGGTTTTCCCCGCCACCGCTTCGCCTACACTCTCCCGCAATCAGATGGCACTACCGACCAACCACCGTGCGCGAATTTTCTGGGCGCTGAACGCGTTCCTCGGCGTCGCCTTCAGCGTGGAACTCTGCGTGCCGCATCGGCTGCCGTGGGTGGACACCATTACGCTCATACTGGCCGCCGCCGCCAGCCTAGCCGCGCTCAACCGCCAGTTGCCGCTCCAAAATGTCCTGACCGCCGCCTTCATCGTTGCGGCGGCGGGTGTGGCGGTGCATGGTTTCAGCGCGCGCACGGCGATTCCGCTTGGCCCGATCGCCTTTGATTTTCCGATGGCGAAAGCAGTTCAGGCATTGAACAGCAAAACCGAAATAACGCTCAACCCCGTCATCTACGACAACCACGGTTCGTCACTCATCTTTTACACTGTGCCGTGGAAAATTCCTTTCCTTTGGGTCGTCGCCATTTTCAGCGCGCGCGGCGTGGGCCGGCTAATGCTCCGTCCGTGGCGCAAGATGAAAACCTACGGCTACTGGCTCATCGGTGTGACCGTGGGGTTGGTGATCGCGTTTGACGTGGCGCTGGAACCGTTCGCCACCGGTTCAAAACATTGGTGGCACTGGCAACATACTAAAATTCAGTTGAACTGGCACGGCGCGACAATCATCAATTATTTTAGTTGGGGATTTGCCGCGTTGCTCATGCTGATGCTGATCACGCCGTCGCTCATCAAGAAACAGCCCGGCAGTTCCAAGACG
This sequence comes from Limisphaerales bacterium, assembly GCA_031411455.1. GTDB lineage: Bacteria > Verrucomicrobiota > Verrucomicrobiia > Limisphaerales > UBA11358 > UBA11358. Next base: position 7,427 of record JANOBC010000423.1, on the reverse strand, counting down.
GCCGATTATCATCCGCTTGGCGTTTGGTTGGGCGCGTTGCTGCTGTTTGCCATCGGCGCGGCGAGCGCGGGGTTTTGGGGGGCGGTGGCGGTGGATGTGGTGATTGCGGCGGCGACAACTTTCTTGGCCGTGCGCGGCGCGAAGTGGTAGTGGCACCGGCTGCGCGCCCGTGAATTTCAATCCTGAACCATTCAGACAAATTTTAATTCGCCTCACGCCAAGGACGCCAAGGGAAAAAACTTAAGCCGGTGGAAACACTTTTTCAGACAACGAGGAACAGCAATAAAAAAATCCTTTGCGCCCCTTGGCGGCCTTCGCGTGCGGCAAGGACAATTTGAGCTGCTGAACCCACGGGCAAGCTGCCTGCGCCACTATTTCCGCTGCGTGATTTTTAATTTGCCCACGCGCGTCCCGTCCATCTCTTCCACGCGAAATTCAAAGCCGCCAAACGCAAACGCGTCCCCCGTTTTCGGAAAGCCACCGACGCGTTCCGTCACCCAGCCGCTCGCGGTCGCCACGCTCTCGTCGTGTTCCACCGCGCCGGTGATTTTTTCCAGCTCGTGCAGCGGCAGCGCGCCGGAGATTTCCCACACGTTCTCGCTCTTGCGGATGAACTGCGTCGCCTCCGCATCAAACTCGTCCTGAATCTGGCCGACGATGGCCTCGATGACATTCTCCAGCGTGACGATGCCGAGCGTGCCGCCGAATTCATCCACGACAAACGCGAAGTGCGATTTTTTGTCGAGAAAGCGCTGCAACAATTTTTCCAGCGGCGCGGTTTCCGGCACGCAGATCAGGGGCTTCGCCAGCGGCAGCAAATCCGCCGCCGTCCGCGCCTTGTCCCGTTGCGCGTAAAGATCCTTGATGTGAATCACGCCGTGCGCGTGGTCGGGGTCGCCCGCATCGCAAATCGGAAAACGTGAATAACGCGACTTCTCCGCGATCTCCAAGCACTCGGCGATGGTCGCATCGGCGGCGAATAGCGAAATCTCGTTGCGCGGCCGCATCACTTCGCGCGCGATGCGATGGCGCAAGTCCAGCGCGTTCAAAATCAAATCACGCCGGTCAGACGAACTTTGCGCCGCCCCGACCACCACGCGCAATTCCTCTTCCGAGTGGGTGCCGTGGAGTTCACCTGCGCCGATGCCGAGCTTTTCCAAAATCAACTGCGACGAGCGATGCAGCACCCAGATGAACGGAAAGGCCAGGCGATAAAACCACGTCAGCGGACTCGCCGTCCACAGCGCCGTGGGCAGCGTGCGGCGGATGGCGATAGCCTTCGGCACCAGTTCGCCCGCGACGATGAGCAGGTAGCAGTTCACGAAAAACCCGACGCCGATGGCGATGTGATGGCGCAAATTTTCTGAGTTCACCGCCAGCATATCGAATAGTGGTTCTAGCAATTCCTTGAACACCGGTTCCACCGCCACGCCGAGGCCAAGGCTGGCGAGCGTGATGCCGAATTGGGTCGCGCCGATGTAAGAATCAATGTGCGCGATGATGTGCCGCGCCTTCTTCGCGCGGCGGTTGCCCTTCGCTTCGAGTGACGCGAGCTGTGTGTCGCGGATGCGGACGAGCGCGAGTTCTGCCGCCACGAAAAATCCGTTCAGCAGCACCAGCACCATGACGGCGAGGAACTTCAAACCAATCGAAATGAAGGCGTCCCAGTTCATCAGCAAAGTGCGGAGTGCGAAGTGCGAAGTGCGGAGTTAAAATACCGGGCACGCAACGTTTTGGTGTTTTCGCTTTCCGCTTTTCATAATTTCATTTCTCCAAACATCACTTTCAAAATATCGCGCAGTTTCACGACGCCGATTTCCTTCCGCTCACGCGAGAGGACGATGGCGGTGCGCTGGCCGGCGCGCTGCATCTGGCGCAGCGCCACTTCGAGTCGCATGTCTTCGTTCACAAACAGCGCGGGCGTCATGTAGGCCGAAGCGGGTTTGTCCGGGTCGAGATTCTCGCGATAGACCAGCGGACGGATGTCCAGCAAGCCCGCAACGCGCCGCTCGGTCGCGCTAACTTCCCAGACGGGTAGGCGCGAAATGGTGTTCGTCCGTGCCAGTTCCAGCGCCGCGCGCAACGGCGTGGCGGCTTCGACGGAGGGCGTTTCCGCCATCGGCTTGGCAATCTGGCCGACGGAAAAGTTTTGTAGGTCGAGCACGCGGTTGATCATTGCGTGTTCGTCGTCGGTGAGTGCGGGGCCGGATTCGCGCATCATCGCGCGCATTTCTTCGCGGTTGCCGAAGAGGCGTCCGGTGAGCGCCTGGCCGCCGGTCCATTTCAAAATTGTCTGCGACACATCTTCGACGATGACGACGAACGGGCTTAACAGAAAATTGACGATGTGGAAGGGACGCGCCGCCGAGAGGCACAATGAATTGGGATGCGCGCGGAACAGCATCTTCGGCAGCAAATCGAAGAAGGCGTAGAACAAAAATGCGGCCACGGCAAATAGCGAAACAATCACGGCGTTTTGGCCGATGAACCATTCGCGTAGCTTCACGAGCGTCCAGCCGAGGATGACGAAATTCACAAGTGTGTTGCCGACGAGAATTGTCCACAGGAAGCGTTCCGGTTTTTGGAGAAAATGATTAAGCAGTTTCGCCGACGGTTTGCCGGCGCGCGCCAGCCGCCGCACGCGCAGCCGGTTGAGCGCGAACACGCCCGCTTCCATGCCGGAAAGCAGGAAGGAGGCACCGAGACACAGTGCGAGCGCGATCCAGTTGAGATAAGTCGTGTCCATTTATTTCACCCGTTGCACCAGCAATTCATTCACGCGCCGCCCGTCGGTAAGCTGCGCGGTGAGTTTTAATCCGGAAAACGTCGCGGATTCATTTGCATCCGGCACGACGCCGAGCAGATGCGTCAACAAGCCGCCCATCGTCTCGACCTCGCCGACTTCGGGCAGGGCAGGGAACTCGCGGCGGAAATCTTCCAGCCGCATTGTCCCGTTCACGCGCCACTTATACGCGGAAATTTTTTCCATCACGAAACCTTCTGGCTGCGTGTGTTCGCGGATTTTACCGACGAGTTCGCCGAGGATGTCTTCCATCGTCACCACGCCCGCCGTGCCGCCGAATTCATCCAGCACAATCGCGATGCCCCGCTGCTGCTTTTGCAGCGCGCGGAAGAGCAGGAGCAAATTCATTGTTCCCGGCACGAACGAGGGAAATTCAATAGCGTCCGCCAGATCAATCTTGGGGTCGAGCAGCAGGGCGCGCGTGTTCAAAATGCCCACGATGGTGTCTGGCGTTTCATCGTAAATCGGCAGGCGGCGGTGCTGAAATTTTTTTGCGGCAGCGATCATCTCATCCACGCTGGCTTCGTCGGAGACGCAGGCCATGCCGGCGCGTGTGCGCATCACGTCACGCGCCACGCGTTGATCAAGGTTGATGATCTGGAGAATGATTTCCTTTTCCGATTCCGCGAGCGTGCCCTGGGCGGAAGCCATTTCGAGCAGCTCATGGTATTCGGCTTCGGTGAGTTTCACGGACGAGGCGGGTTGTTTCGCCGCCTTTTTCAGGATGGCGGAATTCATCCATTGCGCGACGCTGTAAAAGGGCCGGAAAATTTTCTCGAAGACGAACAGCGGCCACACCACGCGCACCGCCCAGCGGTCTGGTCGCCGCACCGCGAGAGTTTTGGGAAAAACCTCACAGCCCAGCAGTGTGAGGACGGCGAGGGCGATGACCACGAGCGCGAGTGCCCAATGCGTGTCGAAGGACAGCCGCAACACGACGGCGAGAATGGCGGCGTTGGCGAAGGTGTTGCCGAGGACGAGCGTGGCGAGCAAGTCTTCCGGGCGCGCGAGCAGTTGCGCGACGATCTTGCCGCGCTGGGGATGTTTCTCGGCGAGCTGGCCGACCTGCCATTTGGTGAGGGAAAACAGCGCCGTCTCCGCCAGCGCAAAGAAGAAGCTCGCGCCCGCGAAGATCAAGATCGCAATGATCGCCTGCTCCACGCGAGGGAGTGTGCCGGAAATGGGCGGGTGAAAAAAGGAGAAACGCGAGTCAGTCGGTGGCAGTTTTTTTAGACGGGATTAACAGGATTCACAAGATTGAATCGTGATCATACGTTGATCCTGTTTGAAAAATTCGACGGGCAACGGGCAGGGATTTTTACGCCTTGGCTGCGCAGAGGCGGGCGTGTTCCGCCATGAGGTAGCGGTCGGTCATGCCGGCGATGTAATCACACACGGCGCGGTGAAGGCCGTCTTTGCGGATGCGGCGGCGGGCCTGGTCGCCGATTTGTTTCGGATGCTTCAGGAAGTAGTGAAACAGGTCGCGCATCAATTGTTTCGCGCGGATGTGCGGTTCGTTGACGACGGGATTGAAATATAAATTTTGGTAAAGATATTTCCGCAGTTCCGCGTTTAGCTGGCGGCGTTTGGGGCTGTATTGAATGAGCGGTTTGGCGAACCGGCGCACGTCGTCGGCGGATTGAACTTTCGCGGTGGTGATGTGGCGTTCGCTGGTCGCCAGCACATCGGCGATCTGCATATCAATGATAGTGCGGATGATGAAGTAGCGGCGGGATTCTTCCGGCGGATTGCCGAATTCTTTTTTGACGAGCTTCGTGGCGTGCGCCCAGACGCGGACGTGGCGACATAATTCTTTTTCCGTCAGCAGGCCGGAGTCGAGGCCGTCGTCGAGGTCGTGGCTATAATAGGTGATTTCATCCGCGAGATTTGCGATCTGCGCTTCGAGCGAGGGGTTCTTGGCGAGGAAACCTTTCTTTACACCGGGCCGGTCAAAGGCGGTCTGGTGTTTGGCGAGGCCTTCGAGAACTTCCCACGAAAGGTTCAGCCCGGAAAATTTTGGATACTTCTGTTCGAGTTCCTCGACGAGACGGAGGCTGTGGTAGTTGTGTTCAAAGCCGCCGTGGCCGCGCATGAGTTCGTTGAGCACGGTCTCGCCCTTGTGGCCGAATGGCGAATGGCCGAGGTCGTGCGCGAGCGCGATGGTCTCGACGAGGTCAGTGTTGAGGCGAAGGGCGCTGGCGATGTTGCGCGCGATGGCGGCGACTTCAATCGTGTGCGTGAGCCGGGTGCGCAGGTGGTCGCCGGTGCCGTTGAGAAAAACCTGCGTCTTGTATTCGAGGCGGCGGAAGGCGCGCGAGTGAATGACGCGGTCGCGGTCGCGCTGGTATTGCGTGCGCCAGAGCGGAGGCTCCTCGGTGAATTTTCGCCCGCGGGTGTCGCCGCTGAATTGCGCGAACGGCGCGAGGGTGAGGCGTTCGTTGGCTTCGAGTTCGTGGCGGTAACGCGGCATGGTTAATTGGGGTTGTAGGAGCCGCCATAGCCCGGTTCGTAAAGCACGATGCCCGCACCGGCTTCATACATCTGGCGAAAATGTTTGTCGATGGAATACACGCGGCATTCCGCCAGCCGGGAAAGCGTGGCAATGAGAACATCGTTCCACGGCGGATTGCAACCCTTGTCGCGCAGACGCCAGGCGATTTGCTTGGCGGCGTCCCACGCGGAATCTTTCATCGGGAAATACGGAATGCAACTAAAGTGTTCTTCCAGCGCCTTGCGATCCTGTGTGCGTGCGCCGCCAAGAACCTCCAATTTGACCGGCCCGCACCACGCCGCCTCGTATTCCTCCAGCAACGCTTCGAGCGCCAGCTTGACGTGAATGTCCCCGTCGCGTCGCAGCGACTCGATCCAGACGGATGAATCAACGAGCACCATGGTCAGATGTCACGCGTTTCGGTTTCGAGGTTGGTAGCGGGATAATCAAACTTGCCTTCCCGCAACATCCGGCCAAAGTGTTTGGCCTTTTTCCGGTGGACAAAATCTCTGACCGCGAACGCTACGGCCGGACTGTTCTTCTTGTGGCCGGTCATCTTCATCAAGTCGGCCAAAGTTTCTTCATCTAAATCAACGGTCATTCTCATGGGGGGACAATGCCTCAAAAAGAATCATTTGTAAATACAAAAAGAATCTTTTCGCATCAGGCGGGTTTGAGCAGCTCCTGCACGGAAATTCCGCGCAGCTCAAACAAGCGACGAATGGTGTCTTCGATCAGGTTGTTGGGGCAACTCGCGCCGGCGGTGATGCCGACGGTGATGTCGCCGCTCGGCAGCCAGTCGCGCGTCTCGACTTCCTGTTTCTTATGTTGGTCGTAATGCACGATGAGTTTCTCGGACTCCATCTTCTTGGAATTTTTGATGAAGAAGGTGGGCAGGACGTGTTCGCCCATTTCCGCAAGGTGCGAGGTGTTGGAGGAATTATAGCCGCCAACGACGATGAGCAAGTTCATCGGCTCCTTCAACATTTTCTGAAGCGCGTCCTGACGATCTTGCGTCGCGCCGCAGATGGTGTCGAAGAAACGGAAGTGTTGTTCAATGGCCGCCGCGCCGTGCTTCTTCTCCATGGCAGCCTTGAAACGGCGCTGAACTTCTTCGGTTTCACCGCGCAGCATCGTGGTCTGGTTCGCCACGCCGACGGCACGCAGATGCAAGTCGGGATCAAAACCGTCCGAGTGCGCGCCTTTGAATTTTTCTAGGAACTCGTTTTTGTCGCCGCCGTTCAGGATGTAATTGCAGACGTAGTCCGTCTCGCCCAAGTTGAACACCACGAGATAATGTCCGCTGCCGTAGGCGCGCGCCTGCGACGTCGTCGCCTTGGTTTCCTCGTGCTTGGCCTTGCCGTGGATGATGCTCGTGACGCTTTCCTTGGAGTATTGGCGCACGCGTTTCCAAACGCTCATCACGTCGCCGCAAGTCGTGTCCACCACGATGCAGCCTTTGGCTTCGATTTTTTTGCGCGTGCCGACCTCGGTGCCGAACGCGGGAACAATGACTGCGTCGCCGGGGTTCAACTGCGAAAGCTCATCCTCGGTCGGCTTTGGGGAAATAATCTGGATACCGAGGTTGCTGATCTGGTCATTGACCTCGGGGTTGTGGATGATTTCGCCGAGTAGATAAATCGGCGTGTTCGGCGCGGTCTCGGCGAAATATTTTTTGGCCGCGTAGGCGAGGTCAATTGCGCGCTCTACGCCATAGCAGAAGCCGAATTCCTTCGCGAGCTTCACCGTCATACCGCCGGAATTCAGCACGCCGCCACTGGCGCGGATGTTCTCGACGATCTCGCTGCGGTAATGCGAGAGCACTTGAGCCTGCACCTGTTCCATGATGTCAGGGCGGCGGAGGTTAATTTTTTGCGGCGGGGTAGGGGATGCGGCAGACATTTCGCGGCCAATAATAACAAGGCCGCCGGGTGCGTCGAGGAGAAATCAGGTGCGGCTGCTGGCGTAAAAACAAAAATGGCGCAGTGAAAATCACCACGCCACTCATTTGTCCCCACAAAATTAATTCAACCGGCGATCACGCCAATCTCCACCGGCTCCACGTTTACACCTTGCTTCTCCAGCCAAGTGATCGCGCGACCGACTTCGCTGCGTGCGCCGTCTAGTTCCAAA
>JANOBC010000422.1:0-5098 GCA_031411455.1 Limisphaerales bacterium | reverse complement strand
ACCCGACGGTCAGTGAGATATTCGTGGCGGTGACGAGCAAATTCGTGTAGCCCGCCGGCACATCAACGTAATCATAAAACCAGCCGTTCGCCGGCACGGTCACGGTGATGAACGCGTTCGGCTGGCGGAAATCGCGGTGCGGCTCGATCTTCAACTGCATATTCTGCACGCGACCAGTTTGCGTGAAGGAATTATCAATCTCCGTGAGCAGCCACAATCCGACGCCCTGCTGCCCGCGAAAATCTTTCAGCGAACCCGGCCCGTCCGAGTGGATGGATCCCGGCACATCACCACGCCCGCTGTCGTCGTAAATAAATTGCTGCGTCGTCGCCACCGGGCCGAGGCCGTCGTGGTTGTTCAGCACCGCGCTCTTCGAGTTGTGCGTCAGCCCGCCGTAAAGGTCGCCAAAATTTTCGTGGAAGAATGTATTCGTCACCGTCACGCGATTCACGGTCAGCGGTTTCAAGCACAACCCAAAAACGTAGGCCACGCCGGCATGGGCGTTGTTGCCGTCAGGAATTTCCGCCGGCACACGCTGGCCGTTAACATAGACATTACCATTCGCATCCTCGGTGCTGAACGGCACGTCGCTAAAAATCGGCACGAACGCATACTGCCCCGCCATCTGATCCTGACAATAAACGCCGATGTAATAAATCTGTCCGCCCTTCGAGTCATTGAAAGCCACGAACTCCGAGCCGCCGCGACCGATAGCCGAGGCGCAGCCATTCGTGTTGAGCAGACAGTTGGAAATCGTCATCGAATCCAGATTCGTCAACAGACCGGGCGTCGCATACGACGCACTGGCGACGAGCAGATCGAGGTCGGCTTCGGGGCGTGTGCTGTTCGCGTTGTTGTCGGCGAACACGCCTTCACGCGGGAGCGCCGCCGTGTTCGGGAGGAAAATGATGAACCCGGCGTTCGTGAAGTTCACGTTCGTCAGCGCGAACGTGTTTGTCACGACGTAGAAATGCCACTGGTTCGTCTGGCCTCCGTGGAAAACGGAGTTCGTGTAGAAGTTGTAAGGCGAATTACTGCCCGCGTTGTTGTTCGCCAGCAGGCCGAGCGCAAAATCATTGGTGCTCAACCACGGTGAACTCGAACCGGCGAACTGGTTAAAATAAATCGAGTTCGTCGCCGGCAGATAAATCACGTTCGGCGCAATCACCGCACCGATGGCGGGCGACGGCGTCGCGGGAGTCACGATGATGCCGTTCGTGTTGTTGCCGTCGCCGCAGGAAATCACGAGCGCAAAATCCTGCACGATGTTCGTCTGCTCCAGCGTGACCGCGTTCACGTTCACCGCGCGGCCATAGACCGTGACGGAATAATTCGTGCCGAGCGTCGGCGAGAGAAAAATATTCTGGACGTTATTGATGCCATCAAAGTTGATGAGGTTCGTGTTGCCCGGTGTGCTGAACGGCGGTGTGCCGGACGCGGAAAAATTATTCGCGTAAAACACCTGGCCGTTCGCCATGTTCGTGACGACGAGTTCGAGATCGTTGACCAGCTTGATGGCGGCGGCGGGGTTGCCCGGCGGATCCGTCCACGCCAGCGTGATGCGGAGCGGTTGCGCGCGGCCGATGGCCGTCGGCACGCTGACGTTGTAAGTGCGGCGGTCGCCGGTCGCGACGGCGTTCGTCGGGCTTTGATCCGCGAAGAACATCGGCGCGCCGTTCGTGCCGGACGGGACGCCGTTCGTCAAGGTCGTCGGAATGGAGTTGGAAAGTTTTACCAAGCCCCAGCCTTGATAGTTGATGGTGTTCGTCACCGCGTATTTGTAGCTGCCGTTCACGCGCGCGCCGTTGATGAGCATCGCCTTCATCAGCGCCGGACTGGGCCGGAGCGCGAGGCGGTTGGTGAAATAATCCTGCATCAATGCCAGCACACCGGACACCGCCGGGGTGCTCATGCTCGTGCCGCTCTCGTAGCGATAATAATGCGGCGCGGCCCCGCTGATGGTGTTGTTCAGATTGCTCAACACTTCAAGCTGGTTACCGAGGTCGTTCGTCGTGATGACGGTCTCGATCACATCAAAGAATTGTGATTTAAAAGGACTGTTCGTCGGCAAACCGATGGCGTAGCTGATGCCGCCATTTTTCAAAACTGAAATGTCCGAGATGGCTCCGCCGCTGTCCGGCGGAATCGCCACGAAGAGTCCTTTTTTGAAAATGTCATACGTCGCCGGAATTGCCGGGTCAGGAATACCGCTGGCCGAAACGTAAATCGGAAAGTTCGTGGGGAACGGATACTTCGACTGGTTGTTGACGACGATTTGCAAACTCACGCCCACGGCGTTTTGCGGAATCGTGATGGAACCATATGCCAGAGAATTTGTCGTCACGACGTCATCATTCACTACGTTCACATGGTAGTTCGTGATGTTGTAATACGAGAGCACGTCCCACGTCGTCGAGCGCGTGGAGATTGTGAATGTTCCCGGCGCGACCACGTCCGGCTTGAAACGACCGAACGCGCCTTCCGTTTGGATGCCCACGTTGCCGCGCGAAGAATAGCCCGCTACTTGCGAACCGCTGTCCGTCTCCGTCTGCCAGATCGCGTTCGACACGCCGCTCAACGAGGTGACGATGTTCGTGATGTTCCGCAATTCTTCCAGCGCGCCGACGGTGATGACGTTCTTGGCCGTGCCGGGCGAGCCGATGGAATCCGCCGTGCCGCCGCTGCCCGCGTTGTTGCCGCCGCCTTCGTTACCCGCTGCAAATACAAACAGCACCGGCTGCGGCCCGGTGATTTCTGCGAGCGCATCGCGCACCGCCGCGTCGTAGCTCGCCGCCGCGAGATCGTATTCGCTGTCGCCGGTGTAGCGCCAACTGTTGTTTGAGATGAGCGCGTTCGTGAGCGCGGGAACTTCCTGAAGGCCGACATCGGTGAACGGCCCGTTCGTGGCGTTCGACCCGAGGAAGTTGACTGAATATAAATTCGCCAGCGGCGCTTTGCCGCGAAATTCAAACGGCGAGGCCGTCGGCCCCGGCAAGTTCGTGATGATGGAACCGCGCGCGTTGGTCACCGTCATGGATTTTGCACCGTTGCCTGCGAGAATGCCGGCGACGTGTGTGCCGTGACCGTCGTTGTCCACAATTGCGGATGGATTTCCGCCGAACACGCGCGTCGGCGCCACGCCGGAGGACTGCATCAAATCCGGATGCGTCGCGTCAATGCCCGTGTCATTCATTTCCACCAAAACATTCGAGCCGGTGAGGCCGAGATAATTTGTCTGCACCGTGGAATTCGCCGCCACGCCCACCGCCGGACGCGCGAGATCGTTCGCGACCTGCCGGCGATACGCCGCCTCCACGCGCTGCACGCCGGGGAGTTGCGCGATGGCAATCCAGTCTTTCGGCGCGCGCACCCGCACCATCTGGCCGAACGGCGAACGCTCCTGCGTCAAAATTTCCGCGCCCAAATGTTTCAACTCCGCCAGCGTCGCGGCCGCGCCTTGGTCGTAAAGTCCCAGCGTCAGAAACGTTCCATCCGCCAACGGCTGTTGCTTGACCGCGCGGCCGAGCAGCGTGGAAGAAATTTTGTAGTAAGGCTCGTAAGGCAGGACGGCCTGCACGCGGGAATTTTCCGCGAGCGCCACCGCGCCGCCCCCGGCAAGCTGCACGAGGAACGCGTTGTTCGGGATGTAGGAAATGATTTTTCCGCCCGCCGCACCGATGGCCGCACGGAAGGTCGCATCCACTTCGCCACGCGCCTGCACGAGATATGCGCCCGGCTCGCCCGCCACGCGCAGATGCTTCGGGATGCTGAACGTCATCCGCGCCGTCGTGTCAATGAACGCGTTCTCCAGCAAAATGGCGTGACGCTCGTTTTTTAATTCGCCGATGGTCAACTTCGTGTTGGAAAGACGGAACGTGAGGCGATTGGTCGTGGCCGCTGACGGCTGCGCCACATCTTCCGCCACCGCAGAACTAGCGGCGGGTGATGACGCGCTCGCCACGACGGCAGGCGCGGACGCGGCGACACCGTTCCGCGCGGCGACCGGCGATGACGCCGGGCGCGGCCAGAAAAACACGACCGTCGCTGCTACCAGCAAGCACAACAAAATTAAACTGACTTTACGCATAACTTTTTAACCGCCAAGACGCCGAGAACGCCAAATTCTTAATTTAGCACACCAGACGCCATGATGGGTTGATCACTATAAACTATTCTTTGGATTCCGCTTTTCAAAACCGGCACATTAAAATTAATCAAGAGATCGAGCTGAAAGCCGGTGGTTTTTAGATACGAAATCACCTGCGCCTTATGGATGCCCGCCAACTCTTCTACAGATTCCAATTTCACAATCAACATTCCGCCGACAAAAAAGTCCAAGCGGTGCTTTCCAATCTCACAACCCTTGTAGCTCACGCCGATCTCTTTTTGCCGCTCAAAATTGATCCCCGCCTTTGCAAACTCGATGCTCAAAGCCTCTTCATAAACCGACTCCAGATAACCCGGCCCAAGATGACGATGAACCTCGATGGCCGCACCAATGACTTTGGTCGCCATTTCATCGCTCATTCTGTTCGGTTCATTTCTCATTCACTTGGCGCTCTTGGCGTCTTGGCGGTTTTATTCCGGCGGCAGCGGGTTGAAACTCTCCACCCGCGTCGTGTAATTCGTTGTCGGCACGACGACGCCGTTGACCACCTTGGTCGAGATCACCGGCTGCACGCTCAAGACCGCGCGCGTGGCGCTCTCCGCCACCACCTGATAATTCGTGACGAGGCCAAAGAACGCGTTCTCCAGCACCGTGCCGCCCACCGCTGGCTTGAGCGTCTGGCCGTAGCAATAGACGACGTAACGCGGCGCGGTGGTGCAACGCAGCAAGCCCAGCATCTGCTGCGGCAGCCACTCGTATTGCTCGTCGCTGATGTCCTCGTTCAGGCGCATATCTCCAAACGGAAGACCGTTTCCGCTGGCATCCACGTTAGCGCGATTGATGAACGGTGATTGTTCCGTGAGTGCCGGCACGCGGAGAATATCGCCGATTCGGGTGAACGCACCGTCGGAGAAAATGTTTTTGTTGGTGCGTGTCTGGTTGATGCCGTTGATGCCGTTCACAATGAGCCACAGCGGTGAATCCACCACA
>JANOBC010000421.1:0-7041 GCA_031411455.1 Limisphaerales bacterium | reverse complement strand
GAAACCTGCCGCGCTCCCGATCAATGAAACTGCGCGTTCCATTTGCAGTGGCTGGTCGCCAAGGATTTACCCTGCCGGAAATTCTGATTGCGATGGCGGTATTCGGGCTGGTGATCGGCGGCATTCTTTCCGCCCATGTGTTTGGTTTGCGGATGCTTCAATACAACCAGACCAAGCTCACGGCCACCGAATGGTCGCGCAATAATTTTGGAAAAATCACCAGCGAAATTCACGGCTGCAATTCCGTGCAGGTCGGCGTCATTACGAACGGAAGTTTCGCGGCGCTGCTGGACGGGGAAGTGCAGTCGGGGGATGGCCTGCTGATTTATCCAACGACGAGCACGAACCATTTCATCGTTTATTTTTTGAACCATGCCGACCAGACGTTCCGGCGGACGACGGAGGAGCCGGGCAGCGCGCTGGTTTTGGCGGATGGCGTCACGAATGACGTGGCCTTCACCGCGCGCGACCTGTCGGGGAACGTGCTGACGAACAGCCAGAACAACCGGGTGATTCATGTGGTGCTGGAATTTTTTAAGCCAGAGCTGTTCCTGCAAAGTGCCAATTATTACAAACTGGAAACGTCCGTGACGCGCCGCGCTTTGCAATGACCATGAAAATTCAATTCACATTCATGACCGCCAGCCGGGCGGGCGGCGCGCTGATTCTGGTGATGATCATGAGCACCATTGCGCTGGCGATTTTGGCGAGCGTGATGGCGTGGTCCACGACGAGCGCGCGGCTGACGCATCGTTCCATCCAATACACCCGCTCCGTGTCCGCCGCCGAGGCCGCTACCGAAAAAGTCATCAGCCAGATCTCGCATGACTTTCTGTATGGCGGGGAACAATTGGTCGCCGCCAACTTGAACAGCTACCGCCAGAACACCGTGCCGACCCCGGCAGATTCAAGCTACTGGAACAACTGGCAGTTTGACGATGCGAACGGCAACCTTGGCCAGACTTATGTGGCGCGCACGCCGGGGACGAGTTATGTGGTGCTGAATTCCACCTACGCCGGCCTCAAGGCTTATGTCTCGACTTACACGGTGGTTTCCCACGCGGCGGACACCGCCAGTTCGCAGGACCTCAAGGCGGGCGTCTTGCAGGAATTACAACTCGCGGGTATTCCTATTTTTCAGTTCGCGATGTATTCCGCTGGCAACATGGAAATCAGTTGCGGCCAGCCCTTCAATGTCACGGGTCGGGTTCATGCCAACAAAACTCTTTACGTCGAACCGGACAACGCGCTGACGTTTGAATCCGGCGTCACGGCAGTGCTGGACATTTTATTTCAACGCGACCCGCTCGACTCGCGCGGTTCACCGGCCGGCGGCGTGGTCTATGTGAACCCCGACCAAAAAATTTCGCCGGTCGCGGCGCTGACGTTGCCCATCGGCACCACGAACACGCCGGAAGCCATCCGCGAAATTATTGAGCCGCCGCCGCTAGGTGAAGACCGCACTTCGCCGCTTGGCCGCCTGCGCTATTACAATCAGTGCGACCTCGTGGTGAAGGTGACCGACAGCGACGTCAGCGCCACCAGCGGAAGCTTCAATAATTTTGCGACCGTCATCACGAACACTGAAGTGGCGTTGTTCATTTCGACTGGCAACAGTTTCTACGACGCGCGCGAAGGCAAGACGGTTCAGTCCATTGACGTGGACATCGGCAGGCTGAAAACGTGGGCGGAAACGAACAGCAGCCTGCGCGTCGTGCTGGGACTCGCGAAACAAAATTCAATTTATGTCGTGGATGAGCGCACGCCGTCGGCGACCACGCTCGGCGCCGTCCGTGTCGTCAATGGCGCGTTACTCCCGATAAACGGGCTGACCGTCGCCACGGGGCGACCACTGTATGTGCTGGGCGATTTCAACGCGCCGATTTTGGGTTCCACCAACACCGCGACTTCCCGCCCCGCGTCGCTCGTGGCGGATGCGATCACGATCCTCTCCGGCAACTGGTCGGATGCGAACAGCACCAGCGCGCTCGGTTCACGCACGGCTGCTTCCACGACCATCAATGCGGCATTCCTGACCGGCGTGGTGGAGACGACGGCGGGGCGTTACAGCGGCGGGATGGAAAATTTTCCACGCTTTCTGGAAACGTGGGGACTGGGAAATGTTTTCACCTACAACGGCTCGATGGTGAAAATGTTTCCGAGCCTCTACGCCACCAATGCCTGGAACAGCAGCGCCTATGTTCCGCCCAAACGTAACTGGGCCTATGACCTCAACTTTGACGATCCGACCCGGCTGCCACCCAAGACGCCGAGCTTGTTGAAGGTGTTGCGCACCCGCTGGTCCACGGCGGTTCCTGATCAAAATGTGGCGACCGCCACGCCCTAGTCAGAACCATGCCGCTTGCCTGTCGAACTGCGCATGATTTGTAAAACAGAAAGCTTCTGGGCGAAATGGTGCCTGATTCTTTTCATCGCCAGCTTGGGCTGCGCGGCCGCGAAAGGCGATACCAACGACGTCATTATCTTCGAGAAGCTGCCGCCAAAGATTGGCTCCATCCGGTGGGAAAACGATCAGCGCCTCATCAAACAACGTCAGGAGTTGTATCGCAAACGGGTGCCGTTGCCGGATGCGTTTGGCGCGGCAGTTCCCCGCGCCGAGGGCGCCAGCCTGTTGCGCGATAAACCAACGGCGCTTAACAAAGTGAACCTGTCGCCGTCGAAAACCCCGGGTTGGTTTCAGCAGACCATTTTCTGGAGCATCGCATTTGCCGTGGCGGTGTTTTTTATTCTGCGGAAATTTTTCCCCGAGCTGCTGGCCGGGGTCAGCCAGCGATTCAATCCGTGGCACACCGCTCCGGCGTGGCTCACCGTTGCCACGGAGAAAGTTCGCGCGGAAGACAAACGCTTGGATGAATTTTTAGCCACCTTCCGCGTCGGCACGTCGCCGAGAGGAACCGCCGTCGCGCCAGCCAAGGGCGACCAGGTAAAAGAATTTTACGCCCAAGCGGCGGAGTTGCTCACACGGCAACGGCTGTTGTTGCAGGACATCGTCCGCGAATCCGACGCGCTGGCTCGGCAAAAATTATTGTCCCGCCTGCGTGTTGAGATGGAGATTTTGCAGGGCGTGGCGGATTTTCCCGAGGCACTTTCCATCTGGCAGGCGGCGTCCGCGCTCCAAGGATTGCTGGGGCAGCTCACCGAAAAAATGGGCAACGTGACGCCTTCTTCCTTGCGGACGGTGGCGGGCGGTCTGGAATTGATCGAGGAATTTTTATCCACAAAATTAAAGCCGCACCTGCTGGCCGACCGGCCGTTGCAGTTTCTGGTGGTGGACGACGATTGGATCAGCCGCAAGGCCATGTCGCTCGCGTTGAGCAAAGTCTTCAGCGAGCCGGACCTCGTGCCGGACGGCGAAGCGGCGCTGGTCAAGCTCGCGGAAAAAACTTACGACGTGATCTTTCTCGATGTGCAGATGCCGGGCATGGACGGCTTTGAATTGTGCATCAAAATTCGCGAGACCGTCTTAAACGCCAAGACGCCCGTTGTCTTCGTCAGCGTCCACAGCGACTTCAACGCCCGTGCCCGTTCCACCTTGAGCGGTGGCAATGACCTGATGGCCAAACCATTTCTCACGTTTGAAATCACTGTCAAGGCATTCACCTACGCCATGCAACGCCGGCTACACGGGCACACTGAAAAATTACGAGAGCCGGGTCGCGACTTGCTCGATCCGCTGCTCCGAACATTTGCGAAGCCGGAGGGCCCGGTGCCGAAGGTTGAACTCACGCCCCGCGCTGCTTCTACAGTCGCCACAGACGAAATGACGGCGGCGTTTCTAGCTCGCGTCAGAAATCACGTTGAACCATTGCGCGCGCTGGGGCAGAAACTGACGCTGGATTCTGACGAAGTGATCCGGCAAGGCTTGCTGGTGGATGGATTTCTCCGAATTAATTCGCTGGTCGCCAACACCGGCGGCGAAATGAACCATCCTGCTTACCAGATGGTTATTGCGTTGGAAGGGTTGTTCCGAAAACTGCTGGAGAGCGCTAAAAATTCCTCGGCCTCCACGCTTGCCACCATTGCGGCTGCCGTGGATTTGCTGCCGGACCTTTGCGCTCCGGGATTGAAAACTACCGGCCAGCCGCCGGTGGAACTGCTCGTGGTGGACGATGACCTCGTCGCGCGCCGCGTCCTCGCCGGGGCGTTGCAGACGATGTTTCCACGGCCGGAGGGCGTGGAGAGTGGCGAGGCCGCGCTGGCGCTGGCGGCGGAGAAAACTTACGACGTGATTTTTCTCGACGTGATCATGCCCGGCATGGACGGCTTTGAGACGTGCTTGAAAATTCGCGGCACCATTCCCAACCGCACCACGCCGGTGATCTTCGTGACCAGCCAGAATGACGCCGACGCGCACGCGCAGATGACCCGCAACGGCGGCAACGACATTTTGGGCAAACCTTTCCTCACTTCCGAAATCACGGTGAAGGCGCTCACGTTCGCGCTGCGCCGTCGTCTCCAAAACTACAAACTATAGCCAAATGAACCGAACCAATTATATCTTCATTGATTTTGAAAACGTGCCGGAGACGGATTTGGACCGCATCGCCAACAAGCCGGTCAAGGTGACGTTGGTTTTGGGTGAGCGGCACAAGAACTTGCCGGTGTCATTGGTGAAAAAGCTTCTTAAATACGCAACGCAGGTCGCCTTGGTGGAGACGGGATGCACTGGAAAAAACGCGTTGGACTTGGTTCTCGCCCAACACATCGGCGAGACAAAGCAAGCCGACCAACATGGCTACTTCCACATTGTCTCAAAGGATAAAGACTTCGACGCGTTGATCAGTCACCTGAAAGACAACGGCACGCTGGCTGCCCGTTATGCGGCGTTCAGCGAAATTCCGGTGCTTATGAATCTCGCCGAACGGGTGAAGCGGCTGGCTGCTAATTTCAAAGCGAACCAGACTAGCCGGCCAAAAAAACGGAAGACTTTAGAATCGCACGTGCAAGCTGTTTTTGGCAAAACGCTCACGTCGGCGGAGGTCGAGCAAACGATTCAAGGATTGGTCACGGAAAAAATCATCAAACTCTCGGACAATGGCGACGTTGCTTTTCAAACTTCACTCACGCCGCCAGCCCCCGTTCCGTCGCCTGCTGTCTCCAAGCCAAAGCTCCAAGCCAAGCCGAAGAAGCCATCAATAGTAGTGGTCGCGGATGATTGGGAAAAACAGGTGCTGGCACATTGGCGCAAGCCAACGGCAACCCGACCGCGTAACAAAAAGAAGCTGGCGAGTTTTTTAGTCGCGCATTTTGGACATAAAATCACGGAGACCGAAGCCTTGAATCGCGTTGAAGCACTTGGTCAAGCGGGGCATCTCTTCGTTGATGACAAAGAAAAAGTTATCTACCACTTGTAAGCGCGTTGAAAAATTATCAGGCACATCATAAAACCCGCTCAAACCTGTCATAATTCGCGCCGCCGAGACTGTTGGACGCGAACAACGTGAAATTTTTCACAAACTTTTCTTGCAGACGCGAATCGCAATTGTTAAATAATGCGCTCAACTTTGCGGTTGAAATAATATTTTTCGGTTCGTGGGTTTTTTAATCTTTTTGCAGCAGTGATTTTTCCTAAATGGACAAACAGTTTGCCGTTGGTTCTGCTCTTCGTGGCAGTTCTGGCTGGTGCTGCCGTGGTGCCGGCGGTGGCGGTTTATCTCACGCCCAAATACACCCGCGCCGGTTACACGCCGGTGCAGCCCGTGCCGTTTTCGCACAACATCCACGCGGGTCAGATGGGGATTGATTGCCGCTTCTGCCACAACGGCGTGGAAAAATCCTGGTTCGCAAATCTCCCAGGTGCTTCGACGTGCATGAATTGCCACACCACGATTTTGAAAGACGATCCGCGTCTGGCTATCGTCCGCAACAGCGCGTCAAACAATGTTCCGATTCCTTGGGTTCAGGTCCATAAAACGCCGGACTACGTTTATTTCAACCACTCTGTCCACGTCACGCGCGGCATCAGTTGCGTGGAATGTCACGGTCGCGTGGACAAGATGGATGAAGTCCGCCACGACAAATCATTCAGCATGAGTTTCTGCCTCGATTGCCATCGCGACCCCGCCGCGCATATCCGTCCGACGGACAAAGTGACGAAACTCGATTGGCAGTGGAGCACCAATTCTGCCGAGGCCGCGCGCTTGCAGGATTTGAACGGAAAGAAATTTGTTCATGATTGGAAAGTGGAATCTCTGCAAAGCTGCTCGGCCTGTCACCGTTAAATGAATTCAAACCCGACCAATTCAACGCCCGCGAATGGCCGCCGTTACTGGCGCAGTCTAGACGAACTGGCCGAAACGCCGGAGTTCAAGGACTGGTTGCACCGCGAATTCCCGCAAAACGCCAGCGAGATGGAAGATGGTCAGACGCGCCGTAATTTTCTCAAGGTCATGTCCGCATCGTTTGCCTTTGCTGGCATCGCGACGCTAGGTGCGGGCTGCCGTCGTCCGGAAGAAAAGCTCGAACCGTTCGGCAAGCAGTTGGATGGATATACTTTCGGCGAGGCGCAGTATTTTGCGACCGCCATGCCCACTCGCATCGGTGCGATTCCGCTCGTCGTCAAATCCTGCGAAGGCCGTCCAATCAAGATTGAAGGCAATGCGCTGTTCCCTGGTGGCAATGGCGGGACCGACCGCTACGCGCAGGCTTCGATTCTTGACCTTTACGACGTTGACCGCGCCCGCAATTTTACGCACGACGGGAAAATTGTTTCGCGGGATGAGGCGTTGAAATTTCTCGGTGAACTGTCCGCCAAGTTCTCCGCCAATCAGGGCGAAGGTCTGGCGTTCCTCGCTGAAAGCAGCACCTCGCCTTCACGCGCGCGTCTGCAAAAAATCATCGCGGACAAATTTCCAAAGGCGCAGTGGATCACGTTGGACGCGATTGATTCTGGCATTCACCAACGCGCGGCGACGCAGGCGAGGTGCTGCTTACAGCGAGGAACGCCAGACCTTCGCCCTGATTGGCGGAGAACTTGGCGGACAGTTCACCGAGAAATTTCAACGCCTCATCCCGCGAAAC
>JANOBC010000420.1:0-8809 GCA_031411455.1 Limisphaerales bacterium | reverse complement strand
CGGCCAGACGATGGCCGAAACGCTCGCCGACGTGAAACCGTATCCGAACGGCCAGCAGATCATCCGCCCGCTCGACAATCCCATCAAGAAAGACAGCCACCTCGTCATCTTCTACGGCAACCTCGCCCCCACCGGCGCGGTCGGCAAAATCACTGGCAAAGAAGGCACGAGTTTCACCGGCAAAGCCATCGTGTTCGAAGGCGAAGAGAAGGCGCTCAAAGCCATTCTCGACGGCACGGTCAAGAAAGGCCACGTCATCGTCATCCGCAGCGAAGGACCGAAAGGCGGACCGGGCATGCGCGAAATGCTCGCGCCCACCAGCGCCATCATGGGCAAAGGCCTCGGCAAAGACGTCGCGCTCATCACCGACGGACGTTTCAGCGGCGGCAGTCACGGGTTCGTCGTCGGCCACGTCACGCCGGAATCTTACGTCGGCGGCCCGATCGCCCTCGTGAAGAACGGCGACCAGATCATCTTCGACGCCGTGAAGCGCGCCCTCACCCTCGACGTGCCTGCGAAGGAACTGGCCAAGCGCAAAAAAGCGTGGAAGAAACCCGCCCCGCGCTACCCGCGCGGCGTGCTCGCCAAATTCGCCGCCCACGTCACCAGCGCCAGCGAAGGCGCGGTGACGGATAAGGATTTGGAGTTGTGAGCCGACGTATTGTAACAACAAACTACGCATGCATTTATTCCTAGGCACCAAGACAAAAGTCACTGCAGGCTCTGATGTCATAATTAATTGCCCTTGTTGTAATCGTCATGGAGTTGGTGCGCATACGTGCCTGCAGACGGAATGGCTGACGCTTTTCCACCTGATACCATTTTTGAAAATTTCCACCGCGTTTGTCCGTTGCTTGGAGTGCAAGCAAGACATGATTGCGAAATGTTCGTTGGATGATCTTCAGCGGGCTGACCCAATGTCGTTGCAACGCCTAATGGTCAGACGGACTTCGTTTGTGGGTAAAGTCTGTATCATGATGGGGGTTTTGTTTTGTTGGGCGCCGGTGGCTGGTTTGATTCTCGCCGGAATAGGATGGTTTTACCGCAATGACTATGGTAGCTGGATGAAGAAGATGAGCTTCGTTGGACTGATTCTTTCCCTCCTTTTAACTCTACTTGGACTGGTATGTTTTTTTATTTCAAAGCCTTGGTTGGATAACTGAATTCAGAATTCTTCCACATTACGCACAATCTCACCTTGAAGCGACCTGAAGGTCGCGCTCCGTTCCGAATCCCAACGGTATTCCATCCATCAGCCCAGGGTTGCGCGGCACGCGCTACCCTGGGTCAACGCCCCAAACATTTCCTCAACCCTGAAGGGGTTGCATCGCCTCTGCCATCCATAGCCACAACTCCTTCAGAGTTGTTTCCCATTTTGCCGGTTCACCCAGCGTAGTCGCTGCGCTCCAACGCTGGGCTGAATGATTTTGCTCCGTTGGAGCAACCTCGCTACATTCGCTTCGTGCTAATCAACGGGATTCCACACGAAGAATACGCCAAGCTGGAATATGGCCGGCTGCTCTGGCGCGTTCCGGCGTATCGCGAACGTCTATTGCGCCACTGGCGGGACGCCCGTCATCCCCACGCCGAACGATTTGCCGAACGCGAAGCGGAAGTCGCGCACATTTTGGAAAGCCCGAAAGATTCCGACGCCGCGCTGGACGCCGAATTGCGCCAACGCAATTCCAGTCTGCGTGCCGTCGTTAAAGAAATCCCGTCCGTGTTCGGTTCTTTTTTCTGAAGCCAACCAAGCTATTTTGAATCCCAAATGGATTCAATCCTTCAGCCCAGGGTTGCGCGGCCTGCGCTACCCTGGGTCACCCGCCTTCGCTGCACTTCCGCCTTCATCGGATTTCGGCGTGACGAGTCGGCGCGGCAAGTCGCCCCAAATATTTCCTCAACCCTGAAAGTGGTTGCGCCCTTCAAAGCGCCATTGGCTGGTCATCGAAAAACGCGCCAGCGTCCTAGACTGCGGCGGCCCTCCGCCGCTTTTCCCGGAGCGCGGCTGTGGTCGAGACCCAGCCGCAGCATGTCCGCTCGCTATAAGATGTCCGTTTTGCCAAGCGTCTCGCCTCTCCACCGGCTGCGACTGTTGGTGCTTGCGCACGGCCATCAGCACACAGTCGCGGTGCTGGCAAGGCGGGTCGGTTTGGGTTCATTCTAAACTGCAAGCTTGGCGGAGGCGGGAAAATTGCCGAAGCTTTGAGCGCCCAACATTATGCCGTTCGCATCACCCACAGAAAAACAAACGCGCCTCTTCTGGTTCGCGCTCTCGGCGCTGGCGGTCGCGGCCATTTTGCTCGTGCTCGTGGCAGCGGTGTGGGGGCTGGGGCGCGTGCTGAATTTGTTAAGCCCGGTGCTGTGGCCGCTGGCCATTGCGGCGGTCGTGGCCTGCCTGCTGTCGCCGGTGGTGGATTTCTTTGAGCGAAAAAGAATTCCGCGCGCGCGCGCCATCATTTTGGTTTTCATCATGGCGGCGGCAATGATTGCCGCCGTGCTGGCGAGCATCATCCCGCAAGTCGTCGTGGAAACACAGGAACTGGCGGCGAAAGTTCCTGAATACTCCCAGCGCCTGCAAGTGCGTGTCCATGATTTCTTGGCTCATCCGCCGGAATTTCTCCGCCGCTTTTTACCGCCGCCGGTTGATGCCGCCAATCCCGCCGGCGAGCCGGATAAATCCGCACTCGCTTCCGCGACGAACTGGCTGACGGGCAGCCTGCCGGAAATGAGTTCGTGGCTGCTCCTGCAAATCGGCAAGGCCGTCTCCGGTTTTGGCCTGCTGGCGGGTCTGGCGCTGATTCCGGTTTATGCGTTTTATTTTTTGCTGGAGAAGCGCGGCATTGAAAAGCATTGGCGAGAATTTCTGCCGTTGCAAGATTCGCGCGCGAAGGAGGAGCTAGTTTTCTGTCTCGACGCCATCAGCGGTTATCTCGTCGCTTTTTTTCGCGGGCAGGTGCTCGTGGCAATGTGCGATGCGGTGCTTTACACAATCGGCTTTCTCATCGTCGGCGTGAACTATGCGTTCCTGCTCGGCTTCGCGGCGTTGTTTCTCACGATGATTCCGTTTCTCGGAGCGATTGTGATTTGCATCACGGCGCTGACGCTGTCGTTCGTGCAA
Source organism: Limisphaerales bacterium (assembly GCA_031411455.1). GTDB lineage: Bacteria > Verrucomicrobiota > Verrucomicrobiia > Limisphaerales > UBA11358 > UBA11358. The sequence continues at coordinate 5,691 of JANOBC010000420.1, read as the reverse complement.
TCCGGCGACTGGCAGCATCCAGTGATGGTGCTGGCGGTGTTCGCCGTCGTGCAGGCGCTCGAAGGACTTTTCATCTCGCCCAAAATCATGGGCGACCGCGTGGGACTGCATCCGCTCGCCATCATCATCGCGGTGATGACGGGGACCACGTTGCTCGGCGGCATTCTCGGCGGCATTTTGGCCATCCCCTTCGCGGCGGCGTTGCGCGTGATCATGGTGCGTTACGTTTGGAAAAAAAACTGAAGCCCGCCCGTGGACGGTGTCTTACAAGCAACTCAATACTTGCTCACGGTCAAGATTCCAGTTTTAGAGCGGCTTAATCAAAACTGTCGCCGCTAAATTGAGTTCCAACTTTTCTCCCTCACCCCTGCTTTGCGACTAGCGCTGTGAAGTCCCCGCCGCTCCACTGCGCTGCACTTGCAGCGGCGAAACCCCCAAGCGAACGGAAAGATGACGCTCACCAGTCGTGGTTAATTTCTTCAGCCCGCAATTCCAACTGCCGCAGCTTGACCTCCCATTTCAAAGCCGCGAAACTGCCGTCACGCTTATGGCTACTAAAACTATCATCAAACCAAAAAACTCACCACCCGCCCTCGGCCCTTACAACCACGCTGTCCGCATCGGCGACCTACTTTTCTGCGCCGGACAAATCCCCATCAATCCCGCCGATGGCAACCTCGTCACCGGCGACATCAAGATTCAAACCGACCGCGTGCTGCAAAACGTGAAAGCTATTCTCGACGACCAAGGGCTGACTTTCGCCAATGTCGTGAAAAGCACCGTCTTCATGAGCAACCTCGGCGACTTCGGCGGCATGAACGAAATCTACGCGAAATATTTCACGGAGAATTTTCCCGCCCGCTCCACCGTGCAAGTCGCCGCGCTGCCCAAGGCCGCCACCGTGGAAATCGAAGTCATTGCGCACTTCTAAAATGAAAAAATCCTGGCGCGAAAAACTGGCGGACGACAAGGGCCTGCCCAAAGTCTGCAATGTGCGCGCCGGCAAAGGCATTCGCATCGGCACTGGCCGCATGGTCATCGCCGCACCCCGCGAAGTAGATGCCTTGATGCGCCAAGTTCCCAAAGGCCGCGTCATCACCATCAACGAACTCCGCGCTGCGCTCGCAAAAAAACACCAAGCGGATTTCACCTGCCCCATCACCACGGGAATTTTCGCATGGATCGCTGCCCACGCCGCTGCGGAAGCGGAAGCCGATGGCAAGAAACGCGTCACCCCTTACTGGCGCACGCTGAAGATGGGCGGCGAAGTGAATCCAAAATATCCCGGCAGCGCGGAAGCCCTGGCCAAACGCCTGCGCGCCGAGGGGCACAAAATCATCGCCAAAGGCAAACGGACACTCGTGGCGAACTTTGAAAAAAAACTTTTTACCAAACTGAAATAACCCATGTCTGTCGGCGCATATTTATTCATCGGCTTTGCGATTGGCGGCGGCCTCGGTCTGCTCATCGGCTGGCTGCTTGGCGCGCGCAAACAAACCGTCGCGCCCGCCGATGCGCGGCTGGAGAATGAATTGCGCCAACAGCTCACGCAGCGCGAGACCGAGTTGAAACAAACCGCCGAGCAACTGACGCAAAGCAAAACCGCTCTCGCCACCGCGCAGGCAAATCAGGCGGCGGCGGAAAAAATTCTCGCCGAACAAAAACAGCTTCACGAACAACACCTGCGCGACGCCAAGCTCGCGCAGGAAAAAGCCATCGCCGATCTGCGCGAGGCGTTCAAAGCCATGAGCGCCGATGCGTTGAAGCAAAGCGCGCCGGAATTTTTGCGGCTCGCCGAACAATCCTTCGGCAAATTTCAAGAGACCGCCAAAGGTGATTTGGCGCAGCGGCAGGAAGCTATCAAAGGCTTGGTCGAACCGCTCAAGCAGCAACTGGAAACCTACCAGAAAAATTTGCAGTCCAATTCCGCCGCGCAGTCATCCGCGTTGGGCGAAGTCAAAAAACATCTCGAAACCTTGGCGCAATCCAACCAATCGCTCGCGGCGGAGACGCAGCAGTTCCGCCTCGTGCTGCACTCGAACCAAGCGCGCGGTAAGTGGGGTGAAGAAACTTTGCGACGCGTCGTCGAAGCCGCAGGCATGAGCGCGCATTGCGATTTCACCGAGCAGACTTCCTCCGGCGAAAACCGCCCCGACCTCGTCGTCAAATTGCCGGGCGACCGCTTCATCATCGTGGATGCCAAAGTTCCTGATTTTGATTTTCTCAACGCCCTGGAATCCGCCGAGCCGGTGAAGCGCGCCGAAGCCCTCGCCGCTCACGCTGCGAAATTGAAAGGCACCATCAAGGCGCTCGCCGATCGCGATTACCCGTGTCAATTTCCGAACGCACTCGATTACGTCGTCCTCTTCGTTCCGGCGGAATCACTGTTCAGTGCCGCGTTGGAAGGTGACCACGACCTGATCATCTGGGCGGCGGAAAAAAGAATTCTGCTCGCCACGCCCGCGTCGCTCATCGCCTTACTCCGCTCCGTGAGTGTGAGTTGGCAGCAGCACGCGCAGACGGAGAATGCGCAGAAAATCGCCGAAGCCGCGCAGGAATTTTACGCGCGCGTGGTGAAGTTCGCCGAACACTTCGAGAAAATCCGCGCCGGCCTCGAACGCGCCAACGCCTCGTTCAACGACGCCGCTGCGAGTTTCCAAACCCGCGTCCGCCCCGCCGGCGAACGCCTTGCAGAACTTGGCGGCGCCAGCACCAACAAAGAACTCCCCGATGTGCAACCGCTTGATTCCGCGCTGCGCCTGCCACCGGGCTGATTTTCCCGCCAGTCATGAGTGATTTTGAAACCAGATTCGGCGGTATCGCGCGGCTTTACGGCAAGGCCGGACTGGAAAAATTACGCGCGGCGCACGTCGGCGTCATCGGCATCGGCGGCGTCGGGACGTGGGCGGCGGAGGCGCTCGCGCGTTCCGGCATCGGTGCCATCACGCTCGTGGATTTGGATGAGGTTTGCGTCACGAACATCAACCGCCAGCTTCACGCGCTCACCGAAACCGTGGGACGTGCGAAGGTCCAGGCGATGGCTGAACGCATCCGCGCCATCAATCCTGAATGCCGCGTGACGGCCGAACAGAAATTTTTCAACGCGCAGACCGCCGAAGAACTGCTCGCGCCGAAATTCAATTTCGTAGTGGATGCCATTGATGACGTGACCAATAAAGTTTTGCTGCTCGTTTGTTGCCGCGAAAAAAATCTACCCGTCATCGCCTGCGGCGGTGCGGGCGGGCGGCGCGAGCTGACCTCCGTGCGCGTCGGTGATTTGTCCAAGGCCAGTCACGACAAACTGCTCTCCGAAGTGCGGCGGCGGCTGCGTCAGAAGCATGGTTTTCCCGGCGGCCAATCGGCGCTGGAAATTCCGTGCGTGTATTCGGTGGAGCGAACCATTTACCCGCAGCCCGATGGCTCGGTGTGCGCAGCGCGCAACGAAGCCGACGAAGGGGCGCGCCTCAACTGCAACGGCGGACTCGGTTCCGCGACATTCGTGACGGGCGCGTTTGGTTTTGCGGCGGCAGGATTGATCGTGCAGCAGATTGCGGAGCGCGGAGCAATGCTCCGCTCGAACAGCCAATGATTCACGCGGAGCAATGCTCCACGCTCCCTCCATCACAGTCCGTCGAACACGCGCAGAAAATTTTCTTCAACTCGAACGGCCAGCGATCCCACTTTTTCTCCAAAAAATTCGGCGAGGCCGGAATAAACGGCGGTCAAATTCACGGGATGATTGAGCGCTGCACCATCGGCGGTGGCGAGCGGATGGAGAATTTTTTCGGCAGGCAGATGTTGGTCGGGCGCATCGGTTTCAATAAGCAGTCGGTCGGCGGGAACGTGCCAAAAGGTTTCGCGCTGCTTCAGTTTTCGTTCGTGTAAAAAATAGCCGGGGAAGCTGAAATACGCACCCAGCTTGGCGAACGCCGGAATCATCTCCGCCGGGCCGCCAAAGCTGTGCAGGACGAAGCCGCGCGCTGGCCGGGGATTTTTCTGGAGCAGTTCCAGCATCCGTCCCCACGCTTGCAAACAGTGGATGCTCACGGGCAAATTTCTTTCGCTGGCAAGGCGGAGTTGCGCTAGGAAAACTTCTTCCTGACCGTCGTAGCTCAAGCCGGGCTTCCAACGGTCGAGGCCGATTTCACCGACGGCACTAGGAACGGTGTCGAGAAATTTTTCCAGGGTCGCCAGCCAATCCGGTGCGCGTTCGTGCAGATACCACGGATGATAACCAAAACTCGGCAGCACGATTTTATTTTCCTGCGCCAATGCGAGAACTTGCGGCCAGTCCGATTCACACGCGCCATTCACAACCATGCGAGCAACGCCGGACTTTTCGCATGCGGCGAGCAGTTCTCTTTGCCGCCCGGAAAAACGGTCATCCTGCAAATGATTGTGCGCGTCGTAAAACTTCATTTCGCATTGGCTTCGGCGCATTGCCAGATGCGTTCCCATACTTTTCCCAGCGCGTTGCGACGGTTGGGCGTGAGGTGCTGGGTGATGCCGAGCGGGGCGAGAAATTTGGGATCGTGCGCCAGAATTTCGGCAGGTGCTTGGCTGCTGTAAAATTCGCACAGCAATCCGGCGACAGCTTTGACCACGAGCGAATCAGAGTCGCAAGCGAAGTAACATTTTCCGCCCCGGCAATGCGGGACAAACCAAAGTTTGGCGAGGCAGCCGGGAATCAAATTTTCCGCCACACGCAATTCTGGAGCGAGCGGCGGAATTTTTTTGGCGCGGGTGACGAGGAGCGCGAGGCGGTCTTGCCCGTTTTTCAGCGCGGCCAGTTCAGTGGTGAGTTGCGATTGTTTTTCCGCGAGGGTCATGGCGCGGAAAGTATTTTATTCAGCAGCCGGTGGCGGTTCCGGGCTTTCAGCGGGCGACGCGACGGGCGCGGAAGTCGTTTCGCTGCGCGGTTCGGGGGTGCGACGTTCGGGCGCTGAACGCCTCGGTTCATCGCGGCGTTGATCGTCACGGCGCGGCTCATCACGGCGCGGGCCGCGTTGATTATATTGCTGTTGTTGCGGCGGACGTTGCGGCTGGATGCGGCGCAAGGCGCGGCGGAATTCTTCCAGCTCGCGCTCATCAACTAACTTCTGGCGGTCGGCGACTTCGACGAGTTCCAAAATTTCATCCATCTGATCGTGCAGTTGCTTCAACGCGTTGGCGATGAAAGTGGCGTGTGCGACGGCCTCGTGAATCGCAGTGGATTCGGCAGGGCGGAAATCGGCGGGCTTGACCCACTGGCGTTGCGCGGGAGCCACACGCGGAGCCGGGGGCGGCGGACGTTGCTCGCGTGGTTCGCGCGGTTCGCGTGGCTCGCGCTGCGGAAATTCACGCGGGCGCACGGGCGCGGGGCGTTGCTCGGCAGCTTGCGGAGTTGGTTCAACAGAATTTTCTGGCGCGGGTTCGGCAGCCGACTCGTCGCCTGAATCGTCGGCGTGCGAAGCAAAGTCAGCCGGTGCTTCCGCGTGCGGCGTGCGAAAGCCACCGGTATTTTCGGTTTCTTCGACTTCGGGTTGGTCGTTGGCTTCCGCCGCTTCGTTGGCTTCGGTCGCATTTTCCGGCACGTTGGAACCTTCTTCGGTAGATTTTTCTCCCGCCGGACGCGGGCCGCGACCGCGACCACGGCCACCGCGGCGACCACGGCGACGGTTGGCACTGGGGGGGCGTCCCGCAGGCGCGGGC
>JANOBC010000419.1:0-5553 GCA_031411455.1 Limisphaerales bacterium | reverse complement strand
GTGAGATTCGGACGCGGATTTGGGCTTCGTAAATCTACCCGACGAAATGAACGTCCGTTTGGGTCTTGGTGAACGAAATGTGTCTTGATGTATTCTTCGGAATAAGGCTCGTAGATTTCATTCCAGTTGTTTGCATCGGTTTTGCCGTAGAAGAAAATCGTGTCATGGACAGAGGCATAACGCTTTGCATCACTGTGAGCACTCGTTCTTTTCCAAATGACTTCGTTGATGAAGTTTTCTTTTCCGAAAACGCCATCGAGGACGATTTTCAAATAATGCGAGGCGGTCGGGTCGCAGTGAAGATAGAGCGAGCCGGTGGGTTTGAGGACGCGGTGGAGCTGGAGCAGGCGGTTGGCCATCATGGTGAGGTAGGCCATCATGTCGTTCTCGCCAAGGAAACGGCGGAGCGCCTGCATCATCTCGGAGACGGCGGTGTTGGGCGCATGCACCAGCTCGTCGAACTCGCGCTCGGCCTGTTCGCCCCAATGCCACGAGTCTTCAAACGCCGTGATCTGCGCCTCGCTCTCGTGACCCTTGGGCGATTTGAACAGGAGGTTGTAGTCGCGCTTGGAATTGAACGGCGGGTCAAGGTAGATGAGATCAACAGATTCGTCCGCGATGTTCTCGCGGAGGACATGAAGGTTGTCGCCGTAAAAAAGCGTGCCCATAAACACCAGACCAAAAACCAACCGACATTGGTAGGTGCATACTCATAAGAGTTATAGTCTATGTCTGTCAAAACCATTTTCCGCCAACTTTGCATTGAGTGGAAAACGTGCATCGCAAAGTCGTTGCGGAGAATGTTCGCGGATTTCGGCAGAAGCTGGGGTTAACCCAAGAAGCTTTGGCGGAAAAAGCTGACATGCACTGGACATTCATCAGTGGTGTGGAGCGTTGCAAATACAATGTTTCCCTCGACAGCATTGTTCGCCTCGCTAAAGCACTTGGCCGCGCACCTTACGAACTTCTTAAGTAAGAATCCAACCATACGACCAGCCAAAAACTAGCGGCACAGTCGCGGGAAACCTTTTCTCAAAATCATTTCTTCCCCGGCACCGGCGGTTTGGCGTCCGGCTTTTTTTCCTTGGGCACGAACGGGCGGCGCACCCATTTCGCATTCCGCATTTCCGGCGTGAGCGTGAAACGGAATTCTTTCAAGAACGGTTCGGCGGGCGCGAGGATGTTCACCGGCAACCGCGAGAAGGTGTCTTTGTAAGCCAGCCGCACGGCGCGCAGGCCGAGGCGGAAACCTTTTTCCACGCGGCCATAAAGTTCGTCGCACATGATGGGGCAGCCGGATTCCGCCAGGTGCAGCCGGATCTGATGCGTGCGGCCCGTGAGCGGACTCGCCTCGATGAGCGTGAAGCGTTCGTTCTGGTCGAGCACGCGGAAATGCGTCTCGGCGTCCTTGCCTTCCTCGCCGCGATCCACGCGCATCTTGCCAAACTTGGCGGGGTCAGGACCGATGGGCAGGTCGCACGTCCATTCGTTCTCGCGCGGCTTCCCTTCGACGACGGCGAGGTAGGTTTTCTCCATGCGGCGCGATTCAAACAAATCGCCGATGGCGCGCAACGCTCCTTCGCTCTTGGCAAAAAGCAAAACGCCGCTCGTGTCGGCATCGAGGCGGTGGACGTGGCGGAGGTATTTCAGATTGCGCGAATATGCCCAGAAATCCGGCGTGCGGAGGGAGGAATCAATCGCGGCTTGAAGATTCCAGTTCGTCTGCCGCCACGAGTGCGGCACAAGCATCCAACCGCGTGGCTTGTCAATCGCGATGACGGAACGATCCTCGAACAGGATGGGAATCGGTTCGCAGTCGGGCAATTCGATGTCTTTAGTTTTGGCCATGGTAAATATTTTTTTCTCGGTCGGAGCGCGGCATTTATGCCGCTTCAAATCCCACACTGAATAATTCAAACGAACTGTCAAGCAACTCGTCTCTGCGGCTGGTGAAGCGGGCTAAAGCCAGCGCTCCCCTTAAAGATACGCTTTCAACCAGTGGTCGTAAATCATCTTGAGCGTGATGAGCGTGACCATGGTGAGAAAAACGGGGCGGATAAATTTCGTGCCGCGCGTGATAACCATGCGGCTGCCGAGCCGCGCGCCGATGGTTTGTCCCGCGCCCATCGTGAGGCCGGCGAGGAACCAGACTTTTTGCGCGAGCAGAAAGACGAGCAGCGAGGCGACGTTGCTCGACCAGTTGAGCGCCTTGGTGTTGGCGGTGGCCTTGCTCAAGTTGAAGCCCAGCCCCAGCATGAAAGCCAGTGCGAGAAATGTTCCCGTGCCTGGCCCAAGAAATCCATCGTAAAGCCCGATGCCGAACGCGAAAATGAAATCAAACTTCACGCGCGAGATTCGCGGGTGGATGTCGTTTTCGCCGAGTTGCGGCTTTAGCCAGACGAAAATCGCAACGGCGAGCAGCACGAGCGGAAGGATTTTTTTCAGAACTTGCGTGTCGAACGATTGCACGAGCAGCGTGCCGATGAGGGCACCGAGAAACGCCAATAGCCACGCGCGCCGGAGTTCCGACAAGCTCAATGTCCCCGCCCGCGCGAAGTGAACTGTGGCGCTGGTGGAGCCGAAGGTGGATTGAAATTTGTTCGTGCCGAGCGCGGTGACAGGATCGGCGCAAATATTCAGCAGCATCGGCAGCGTGAGCAGCCCGCCGCCACCGGCAATCGTGTCCACGAACCCGGCAATCAAGCCGGTCGCGAAGAGGAGAATGAACTGCCACCACTCAAACATCGCCGGAGTCTAGCGACGCGCGGGGAAAGTGCAAACGAAGGTGATTCAAGGTAGTGGGCAATTTGGTGGGCGAGGACGCTCGGCCCCACCAGTTTTTGAATCTGACCCACTGCCTAATTCAAACGTGCTGAATCAATTCCTTCGCTTCGTAACGCACTTTGGCGAGCGTCGCGTATTTATCGGTCGCCGCGCGGTAGCCGAGCGCGAGCGCGACGACGGTTTTGTAACCGCTGCCTTCGAGCTTGAGAATCTTGTCATATTCAGGGGGGGCGATGCCTTCCATAGGACACGCATCTACGCCGAGGATGGCGGCGGCAGTCATCGCGTTGCCGAGCGCTATGTAGGCCTGGCGCGCGGCCCATTCGTGCGCAGCTTTGCCGCGCGGGCCGTTGACGATGTCGCCGAGCATCATGCCGCGATAACCGGCGAGTGATTCCGCCGGGACGCCGCGCACCTGCGCGGTGCGGGCAATGAACTTGTCCACGTCCGCCGCCTTCATCTCCGTGCGCGCGACAAACACGACGTAATGAGAGCAGTCCACGACCTGCTTCTGTCCCCATGATTGCGGCAGCAACGCGGCGCGCGTGGCGGGGTTTTGCACGATGAGAAATTTATACGGCTGCAATCCGTAGCTGGTGGGAGTTAGCACCAAAGTTTTTTCCAGCGCGTCCCAGACGTGCACGGGTATTTTGGCGGCGGCGTCAAAAAATTTCGTGGCGTAGCGCCATTCGAGGGCGGCGGTAAGTTGGGTGGTTTGATTCAGCATAATTGTCCGCAGAAAATTACACAGCCGCCGAGAAATGCAATTTATTCTTCGCGGGCCGATTGTGCGTATGAAAAATGATTGCCATGTGATGTTCGCGTTGCAAAAGCCTCGGTAAGGACAGGCATCTTCCGGCAATCTTGCTCGCCCCACTAATTCCGCTAGGATGACCGCGTGAGCGAATTCCTCCAGCGCACAGAAAGAGAAATCCAAAATCGTCAGCTCCTTTCGCGCGGCCAAAAAATCCTCGTCGCCGTCTCGGGCGGCGCGGACTCGATGGTTTTGTTGCACACACTTCATTTGCTCGCAAAAGAAAATCGCTGGCAGATTTCCGTGGCGCACTTCAACCATCAGCTTCGCGGACGCGCCAGTGATACTGATGAAAAATTGGTGCGGCTCACGGCGAGAAAACTGCGGCTGAAATTTTTCAGCGGTGGCGGGGATGTGAAAGCTTTCGCCGCGCAGTCGAAACTTTCCGTCGAGATGGCGGCGCGCAAGCTGCGCCACGAATTTCTGGCGCGGATTGCCCGCGAGCAAAAAATTTCCACCGTGGCGTTAGCGCATCATGCGGATGATCAGGTGGAGCTTTTCTTCCTCCGCCTGCTGCGCGGCGCGGGCGGCGAAGGTTTGGCGGGAATGAAATGGCGTTCGCCGTCGCCCGCCGACAAAACAGTTTCGCTCATCCGTCCGCTGCTGGGCTGCACGAAGACGGAGCTGCTGGCGTTCGCCGGTGAAAGCAAAATCCGTTTCCGTGACGACACGAGCAATTTCTCCACGGATTTTCTCCGCAATAAAATCCGCAACGAACTCCTACCGCTGCTGACAAAAAATTATCAGCCGGGTTTGAGCAAAACAGTTTTGCGGGTGATGGAGATTGTCGGCGCGGAGTCTGAATTAGTTGGCGAGTTAGCGCAGCACTGGTTGCAGTCGGTTGGTAGGGCCGACCTGCGGGTCGGCCTGCACGCGCGGCAACGCGTCCCTACCAGTTTGGCTTTTGCCGGTTTGTCGCCGGCCGTCCAGCGGCGGGCGTTGCGGTCGCGGTTAGCCGAGGCGGGTGTGCCGGCGGATTTTGAATTGATCGAGCAGCTGCGCGCGACGCCGGTGAAATTTGTCAGCGTCGGCTCTGGCGTGGCGGTGGCGCGGGATGAATCCGGGGCGATTCAGTTGCGGCGGACGGTGGTGGATGAATTTAATCTGGCAGAGTTAAAATTAAAATTGCCGGGCGGGGTGGGGCGGGCGGAGTTTGGTGGGCGAAAACTACGCTGGCACATTTTACGGCGGGTGAACTTATTGACGGCAGGAATGAAACGCACAGGCAAGATACCTGTGCCACTACAGGAATTTTTCGACGCGGATAAAGTTGGCGGTGAAATCATCCTGCGTCACTGGCGCGCGGGCGACCGGTTTCAACTCATTGGCTTGAAGTCGGCGGTGAAGTTGCAGGACTTGTTTGTGAACGCCAAAATTCCATCGGCCCGGCGTCGCGAACTAGTTCTGGCGACAACGTTGGACGGCGAGATTTTCTGGGTGGAAGGACTGCGGATTGGCGAGCGGTTCAAGCTGACGTCGGGGACTAGGCGGCGGTTGGTGTGGAGTTGGGCAAGGTGATTTGACCCGTTCCCGACTGAAATTCTCCGGTTAATTGCCTTTACAGCCGCCGGGGGAATTATTATTTTCTGGCCTCATTTATTTATGGAAGCGAAGACAAAAACGATTGAATCATTTAAGCTGCACGCGAAAGACACCGGTTCTGCCGACGTGCAAGTGGCGCTGCTCACCGAGCGCATCAACCATTTGACGGAACATCTCCAGACCAACAAGAAAGATCACAGCTCCCGCCGTGGCCTGCTCTTGATGGTCGGACAGCGCCGCCGTCTGCTCGATTACTTGGCCGACACCGACGTGAGCCGTTACCAGACGGTCACGAAGAAGCTCAAGCTGCGTAAGTAATAAACAATTTGAAAAGCGTGCCAGATTCTCCGGCGCGCTTTTCTTCTTTGGATTTTTAACGCCCGCGCGAGCGGAGAAAATCCTTCAACCAAAAA
>JANOBC010000418.1:0-14785 GCA_031411455.1 Limisphaerales bacterium | reverse complement strand
TCCTCGTGAGCCGCCTGAACCTTTGGCTTAAGCGGCTCGCGAGGACGCTCGCCCCACCAACTTTTAAAAATTTGCCACCACATGATTTTGAAAATGAAATGCAGAGACGTAGAGATGCGCGGAGCCACAATTTCACCTCTGCGTTTCTCCGCGTTCTCTGCGTCTCCGCGTTTTTTGGGTTTTATCCGTGTGCATCTGTGTTTATCCGTGGTTAAAAAATTCCCTTAACTCATGGCTCACGCGCACATCCAAAACATTTCCTCGCTCGAACTCCCCGAGTTGACGCCCTACCGCACGTTGCGCCGCCCGTTTGAGCATGAGGAGCAAGGCATCTTCGTGGCGGAGGGCGACAAGGTCGTGCGCCGGCTTTTGGAAAGTCATTTTGGCATCGTCTCCGTGCTGCTGCCAGATGACCGGCTGGCGGAATTTCTGCCCATGATTCAATCGCGGGCGGAAAAAGAAGTCATCATCTACGTCACCGAGAAAAAATCCATTCTCGAAGAACTTGTCGGCTTTGAAATGTTTCAAGGCGTGCTGGGCATCGGAAAAATTCCGCCACCGCCATCGCTAGAAAAAATTCTGGCGGACAGTCCGCGCCCGCGCCTGTTCGTCGCCATGGATGCGTTGGCGAATTCGGAAAATCTGGGCACGCTCGTGCGCAACTGCGCCGCGTTCGGCGTCCACGCACTCATCGTCGGCGAGACGTGCAGCAGCCCGTTCCTCCGGCGCGCGGTGCGGAATTCCATGGGCACGATTTTTCAACTGCCCATCTACCAAGTCCGCAACCGGCGTGGCGAAATTTCCGAACCGCGCCACGCGGACGGCACTTTGAAACGCCGCGACGACCCCATCCCCACGCTCGCGGACACGTTGCGCGAACTGCGGGCGCAAGGCGTGCGCTGTCTCGCAGCGCATCCGCACACGGAGAAAAAATTTCTGACGCAGGCGGATTTCACGCGCGATATCTGCATCGTCCTCGGCAGCGAGGGCAGCGGCATTTCCGCACCCGTGCTCGCCGCGTGCGACGAAGCCGTGGCGATTCCGATGGCGAACGGCGTGGACTCGCTGAACGTCAGCGCAGCAGCGGCGGTTTTTCTTTTCGAGGCCGCGCGACAACGAACGTTGTTGAAATAATTTTCCCCGCGCCGCTTGACTTGGCCGCGCCACTTGGAAAAACTTCTGCCGTCGTATGCCGGAAAAATCCAGCCCCAAGAAAAAGCCCAGCCGCATCAATCAGCGCGAGCTGGACACGAAGATTGAATTCATGGCTGGCCTCGTCCGCCGCGATCCCGATTACGTGGACGCGCTCCAGTTGCTCGGCGACCACTACACGCAGCGCGGCCTGTTCAACGAAGGCCTGCAAGTGGACGAACGTCTCGCGCGCCTCGAACCGCAAAACCCGCTCGTGTTTTACAACCTCGCGTGCAGCTACTCGCTCACCGACCATTTTGATCGCGCCGCGCTGGCCTTGGACAAGGCGCTGGAGCTGGGCTACCGCGATTTCAACTGGCTCGTCAAAGATCCCGACTTAAAAAAACTGCGCGCCCAGCCCGCCTACGAGGAACTGCGCGAAAAAATCAACGCGCTGAAAAAGAAAGATCGCTGACTTCGCCGGATGATTTGCCGTTGAAATAATTTATGAACGTCACCTTGCGCGGACGCACCGAGCATTTCCGCACCGTCACCTTCGACGCCAAAAATAATTCCGTCCGGCTCATCGAGCAGCGCCTGCTGCCGCATGAATTCAAAATCATCGGCACGAAAAATTTCCACGAAACTGCCGCCGCCATCACCGACATGGTCGTGCGCGGCGCCGGCGCCATCGGCGCGACGGCGGCCTACGGGCTGGCACAAGGCGCACTCGCTTTTCGCGGCAGTGACTTGAAAAAGTTTTCCGCGCACCTGGCGGTAGTTTACCAAACGCTCGCCGATGCGCGCCCGACCGCCGTTGATCCCGTCAACGCAATGAACGATGTGCGTCGCAAAATGGCCGCTGGAAAAACGGTCGCCGAACGCCAGTTCCTCGCGCTCGCCGCCGCCGAGGAATTTGCCAACGAAGACGCGCGGCACTGCGAAGAAATTGGACGGCACGGCGCGAAGCTGATTCGCAACGGCATGAGAATTCTCACGCACTGCAACGCGGGCTGGCTGGCGTTCGTGGACACCGGCAGCGCCACCGCGCCGATGTATGCCGCGCAGGCGCAGGGAAAAAAGTTTCACGTCTTCTGCGACGAGACGCGCCCGCGTTCACAAGGCGCGACGCTCACGGCATGGGAACTCGCGCAGCAAAAAATTTCCCACCAGATCATCGCCGACAACGCGGCGGGACATCTGATGCAACGCGGCGAGATTGATCTGGTCATCGTGGGCAGCGACCGCACATTGGGACGCACGGGCGAAGTGACGAACAAGATCGGCACTTATACGAAGGCCGTTCTCGCCGCGCGGCACAAGATTCCATTCTACGTCGCCATCCCCTGCTCCACGATTGACTGGAATTTGAAACGTGGTTTCGACATCCCGATTGAAGACCGTCACGAAAGCGAAGTGCTGGGCGCGTGGGGCGTGGTGGAAAATTCAAAATTAAAAATTAAAAATTCAAAAAGCGGGCAGCGCGTTTACATCCGCGTCGCCAACCCGACCAGCGGCGCGCGTAATCCGGGCTTCGATGTGACGCCCGCCGAACTCATCACGGGCATCATCACGCCAGCGGGAATTTTCAAGCCCCAAGAACTGTGGCGACAGCGTCGGCAGCTTGGTTTCACCGGCTAAAAATTATTCTGGGCAATAATTTTTCTCCGGGCTGATTCGCCGCAAGAAAAGTTTTTGCAGTGAAATGGTTCAGGGGGTTTTGAGTGGCGCTGGCTTCCTCTGGCTTCAACGTGCCAACGTCACGCTCATTAAACCAATGACCACTTCATTCGCCAGCGCGCGAACGGTCAGTGATTTCAATTCCTTCGACGAATCGAGCGGTAGATCTAAAACCGTCGCCGCGCCGCCAGAAACTTTTCCACCGCGACCCTTGAAGGTTTCCATATCGAGCAGGCGGATTTTGCCCGTCTTCAAATCCACGCGCGGCGGCAGTGGTTCTGGCCGCGCGAACGCGTAGTCATCAATGAAATAATCTTGGTCAATCGGCCACCAGTTCACCGGATTGTTCAGCGCCAGCCGCGCGGTCGTGCCGTCGGTATAAGTCGCAATGACTTCGCCATTGTCGAAACGGCTTTGCATCGGGCCGGTCGAGCCAGCCATGAGCAGGAACGCGTGCGAAGATTTTCCCGCGAGCGCCACGGCAACTTCGCGCGGATAATTATCCCACTGCGAGGTGAAAATAATATTTTTCGCGCCCGCCTCCCCCGGCGTTTGGAACGGCACGCCGTCTGGCAAAACAATTTTCCCATCTTCCTTTGCTGCGGTCGCACGTAGCCCGGAATCGTCCACGTCAAAGCTCGCGTTCGGCTCACACCAGCCATTCAACCCCTGCTTCGGCAACGCCAGCGACGCGAAGGGCGAGCGGGGCGACCGATATTTATTGCGGAAAATTTGCGTAACCTTGTCGTTGAAGAACAGCGTGAGATTCACGGTTTCAAGTTTTGTATCAGCGGGCAGATTCTTCTTCCAATCCATCGGCGTGGCGACGGTCTTTGTTTTTTCTACGATAGCCGGCAAGTCCGCCAGCAAAGTTGGTCGTGGCAAATTCCCATTCCAGACAAGAATAATTTCGGTTTTAACCGCTGGCTCGCTTCCAACTTCAAGCCGTTTCACGCCGACGCCTTTAACCCAGACAGATTTTGGTTCCCGCCCGTTGACCGTCACGCTTTCAACGCCATCACGCAAGGCAACGATGCTGAAATCCAAAGCCATCGGTTTGGAAAATTTTTGTTCAACAACGTATGTCTCCTTCAATCCATCGCGCTTGAAAGTGAAATTAAAATCGGGATGCCTGATGCTCGCGTGATCCCATTTCGCCGGGAAGCCGGGAACGATTTTCAGTTCTCCTGCGAGTGCGTCCGGCTTCACACCGAACAGTCCTTCAACTAATGCGCGCGCATTGACGCCAATTGGATCGCCGAAATCGCGCTGCGCCTCGCCGCGCGCCATGTCGAAGCCAGTCATGCAGCCGAGATTTCCGGGACAGAGGCCGAGGAACATCGAGTCGAGCAACTCGCCTTTGAACAATTGAAACGCCGTCTCCGCGCGGTTCGCCTGCCAAAAGCCGAGCGACGTGTGCGCGGCCTCGGCCATGACGACGTTATTCAGCGACCAGAGGTAAGGCAGCCAGCTCGTCTCCGGCAGCGTGAACAGATTTTCATCCGGCACGCCCGCGCCTTTGAGCGGAATGTGCGCGATGTTATTGTCAATCCATCGCGCCATCTGGGCAGCTTCGACGGGTGTCGGCACTTCGGAATCCATCGTGTGATAGAAAGTCCACAGCCCGGCGTTCGGATGCACAAGTTGCAGGCCGAGATAATCTTTGCACTCGGCGAAATTGCCTTCATCCGCGAGCCAGAGATATTTTTTCATGCCGCGCAAAATCAAATCCGCCTCGCGTTCGTAAGGCTTTGGGTCTTTTCCGAGAAGAGTGGCAACGCGCGTCGCCATTTTATTGTGCCAGTAATTGTAAGCGCTGGTGTGGGCCACGCCGCCACCGTTGTAATTCATGTCATCGCTCGCCCAGATTGCGGCGTAGGCTTCGTAGAGCGGCAGTTTGTCGGGGCCGAATTCGCGGCGAAACAATCTTTGCTCCCACGCGAGATGTCGCTCGATAACCGGCCACATCTGACGCGCGTAATCCAAATCGCCCGTCCAAAGCAGGTGGCGGAAGAATGAGTCCACGCCAACCAAGTTCATGTCGTAATGATTTTTCGACATATCGCCGTTCGAGTGAATCGCCGCTTCACTGCGCGCGAGGTTGAACTGTTCGTCGGCAGGCGGAATGGTTTCGGGAACCGGACTGGTGTTTTGATTTTTTGCAAAGCCCGCAAAGTGCGCCGCCGTGCGTTCGTGCCAGCCGAGCGCATCGCCCGCGTATTGCCCGCGCCAGCCGAGCAGTCGCGTGCGCCACGCGACCGCGCCGTGCATATAAGATTGCAACTTGTCATCCCAAACCGCGTCGGCGGCGATACACAGCGCGGCGGCCGCCGCGTTGATGAACGGATCGGGCGTCTCGACGACGACGCGCTCCGCAACCGCGCGGCGATGTTCCTCGGCGGTGGCAAAAACTTTTGGTAATTCGGAAGCTTTGTAGAGCGCAATAGATTTATCGCCCGCCGCCGCTGTCGTTTCGCCCGGAATTTTGCTGACATCTTTATAGACTGCGAGGTCGGCGGCGCTGCCAGCGGCCAATTGTTGTAACGCCAGATAAACCGGCTGGCCGGGTTGAATTGAAACTTGCCCGATGATCACAGGCAGCGCCGTCTCTTTTCCGGCGGAGGCTAGCAAGGCTTCTGGTGAATTCCATTTTGTCGCATCGGCTACAGAGAGTTTCGCGCCGGATGACGTGACGCCGCTGAAAGTTGTTTTGTTGTGGCGGAGCGTGAACGTGTTTTCCGCGATGGAAAAAAAATTACTGCGACATTGCTCCGGTCGCATCTGAAAAAAGTCCGAGACCGGCACCTTCTCGCACCCAATGTCGCCATCGCGCGAACCACGCACGCCGTTTGCGCCGCCATAGGCAAAAATGATTTCGACGGGGACTCGTGGAACTCGTCCCTCCGAAAATTCAGCGCGGACGATGAGGCCGCGCGTTTCGCTCAACGGCAACACGGTCAAATTCAATTCGGCATCGCCGAGCAGCGGGTCGCGGATTTCGTAAAGCAGCGAGCCGGGGCGATAGCGCGTCACAATTTGTTTCGCATTATTCAGCCATTTCACGCCGGAAGAAGTTTTGAGGCCGAGGCGCAGATTGCCGCCGCGTCCTTGCAAATAAAGAGAGAATTCCGGCTGGTCACCGCCGTCAATGCGGAAGGGCGCGTTGAGGCAATAGAGTGGACGGTTGAAAGTTTCCCCGCCGTTTGTGATAACAAAATCCCCGTTCACCGGCCAGTAGCGTAATGGCCGGGCGACGTTGTTGGAAAAATTTCCGTGCGGACGGTAAAGCAATTCAGGACGAAAAACGTTAGTGGCTGTTTGCGGGAAGCCGGCCAGCACAACCAACAGTGATCCCAGTGCAAGTGACAATGATGTTTTCAATTGTGATGATCCTTTCAGATTTTCATGGCAACAGCAGCCGATAAAATTGCTACGGGGCATTGATGGCGCAACGTTCACAAAATTAATCCGCCAGTTGCGCTGAACTGTTCTGACGAACGCAACCCTTTCGCTACGCTCTCAAGCACAGCCTCATTCTCGTAACCACGATTGCCTTGCACGACTTACTCTATTGAGCGATGGAGTCAACAAAACGATTCTTGGCAAAACCAGAGCTATGTAAATATCAGCAGCTTCTGGGAAAGCAGGAAAATTGACGCTCCGTCTCAAACTTTCCAAGTCAGCCACTTAACGAACCCTTAACCTGCGGTAATACTTTCTGGTTTCAGCCAATCCCGTCTTGCGGAATAGTGGTTGGTGACTAATCATTATTTTGTGTTCACGCGCAGCGGAAAATTTCTGGTTGTCCTCGCCCTCGTCTTGACGACCGGCGCGCACTGGGCCGCGCTGCAAACCGTCGCGTGGACGACGATGCTCGCGGCCAACCTCACGACCAGCTCTGTCGCCGAGGCGGTGAGCGACGCGTTCGATGGCGAGCATCCGTGTCCGTTGTGCAAAGCCCTTGCCGCCGGGAAAAAATCTGCGCAGAGATCCGCGGCCACCACGCCGACGTTAAAAATGGAATTCCCGCCGGTCAGCGAAAGCCTCGGACTCATCGCCCCCTCATGGTTTGAGCCGTTTGCTGCCGCTCATCGCTTTGCTGAATCGTTCTCTCAAAAGCCGCTGCTGCTGCCGCCTCGAAATTTTCCGGCCTGATTTCCGGTTTGGTTTTCGCGTCAGTGTCAGGCGCGGGCAAAAATGTTTTCCTTTAACTTGAGAGCGCCATCGTGCGTTCTCATAACTTTGAGATTAAAATGAAGAATAAATTTTTTGGTCTGGCAGTTTTGGCGGTCGTCAGTGCGCCGGTCGCGTTGGCCTGTGATTGTTGCTCCATTTATTCCGCCGACAATATGCAATTGGAAAATGAGAAAGGCTTCGTTGCCGGCGTGGCGGAGCAATACACGCACTTCGGCACGTTGCAGGCAGACGGTCAGAAAATCTCCGGCGACGGCGAATACATTGACAGCCTCGTCTCGCAAATCTTTGCAGGCTACAACTTCAACTCACGCTTCAGCGCGCAACTGAACGTGCCAGTGATTTATCGCGCCTGGGGTTCGCACACGATGAGCGACAGCACGGCGGGCATCGGCGACCTTTCGCTGGTCGGAAATTTTCGCATATTCCAGCACATCGAAAAAAATTGGTCGTTCAACTGGTCAGTCCTCGGCGGCATCAAACTACCCACGGGCGACAGCTCGCTGCTCAACACGCCGGAAGATAATTTGCCCGCTGGCATTGGCGGCCACGATTTGGCGCGCGGCTCCGGCTCGGTGGACGGCATCATCGGAACAAGTTTTTCCGTTCGTTGGAAAAGAATTTTTCTCAACGCGCAGATGCAATACGCCCTCCGAAGTGAGGGTGATTTTGGCCATCGCTACGCAAACGACTGGACGTGGAACGGCGGCCCCGGCGCATATCTGTGGCTCGGCGAAAAATCCACACTCGCGCTGCAAGTCGTGACCAGCGGCGAGAGCAAGGGTCTCGACACATTCGACGGCGTGGCGGATGAAGATTCGTCGGCGACGTTTGTTTATCTCGGCCCGCAGTTGAGCTACACTTGGGGCTGCCAGTTGAGCGCGCAGCTTGGCGCGGACTTGCCGGTGAGTTTGGAAAACAGCGGCGTGCAAGTCGTGCCGGACTTTCGCATCCGCGCGGCGCTGACTTGGAAATTTTGAAATAATGCAGCCTCACGCAAAGCTCGCAAAGTCCGCCAAGGAAAACTTTTCTTTGTGTCTCTCGCGGCCATTGCGTGAAGAATTATTCCAGTTGAATGACTGAAAGCCAAAAACCTGAAACGGCATCGCGCGGCGAGGAGAAATTTTTCCTCATCATTGCCATCGCGCTGGCGCTCGTAACTGGCGTTGGCAGTTGGTTTGCCGTCACGGCGTTTTCGGCGAAGGAAAAAGTTCGCGGCATTCCACCGGACAAAGCCCGGCAGTTGGTGAACTTTTCTTTCACTGACAGCGCCGGTCGCGAGGTCACGCGCGACGACGTGCACGGGAAAATTCTCATCGTGAGTTTTCTTTTCACGAGTTGTTCGCTGACGTGTCCCGAAGTCAGCAAGCGCATGGCAGAAATCCAAAGGCTCACAGCGGATGCGCCGGATGTGCGACTGCTCTCGCTCACGGTGGATCCGCGCTCGGACACGCCGCCAGTGCTCGCGAAGTGGGGCGCGCGTTTCGGCGCGGTCACGAACCGTTGGAACCTGCTGACGGGCGATCAGGCGCAATTACATTTCGTCATCGGCACAAGTTTTCTGGCGACGGAGACGAACAATCCGTTCAACTCCATGCCGGGAAATTTTGCGGGAACCGACCGCATCGCCTTGGTGGATAAACGCGGAAACCTGCGCGCCCTTTTCGACGGGCTACGGGTGGAAACGCCGACGGCTGTGGTGGCGGAGATCAAACGATTGAAAAAAAAAGATTAAATTAACCAAGAAACACACGAACTACCCGAAACGTCCGCGAAATTTTGCGCTCTTTTCGTGGGTTCCGTGGATTTCGTGGTTCAAAGTATGAAAGCTATATTTATTTTTTGTGGACTACTGCTCGCAGTTGCCGCTGGCTGCAAACAGGAATCGCCTCCACCTGCAGCTGCGCCGATTGCCGCGCCCGCCTCCGCCGCCAAGTCCTACGCCGCGCGCGGTATCGTGAAGGCGTTGGCGATGGACAAACGCGCCGTCACCATCAAGCACGAGGAAATTCCCGGCTACATGAAGGCGATGACCATGGAGCTTTCAGTGCGGGATACAAACGAACTCGCGGGCATCGCGCCGAACGACGAGATCACCTTCACACTGCGCGTGACCGATGACGACGATTGGGTTGAAGATGTCCGTTTCGTGGCGCATCACATTGCCGAGGTGACGAACGGCGTATTCACGTTTCACGTCCCGACGTCGCAACTGAATCCCGGCGATGCGCTGGGCGATTACGCGTTCATCAGCGAGGATGGTAAAACTTTCCAGCTCTCGGCGTTCCGGGGCAGCGCCGTGGCATTCACATTTTTTTTTACGACTTGTCCGCTGCCAGAATTTTGCCCGCGCATGAACCGCAACTTGGCCGAGGCGCGGAAAATAATCCTCGCGCAAACCAACGCGCCGACGAACTGGCAGATGCTTTCCATCTCTTTTGATTCGGATTTTGACAAGCCGGAAATGCTGGGCGGTTATGGAAATTTTTATCGCGGCGGCGATACGAACCGCTGGCTGTTTGCGGTCGCTTCGACGAACACACTCGCCGGGCTTGCGCCGAAGGTCGGGCTGAATTTTTGGCGTGAGGGTGGCTCTATTTCGCACAACCTGCGAACGGTCGTGCTGGATGTGCAAGGGAATATTTTTCAGCAGTTCGACGGCAACAACTGGACGGCAGCGGAACTGGCCGGCGCAATTAGCGCGGCGGCGAAACCGTGAGGAGCGCGGACGCTCGCCCCACCACATTAAGGCACTGCTTGCCCGCGCTCCTGCGTTTTGACTTCCGACGCATTTCGTTTAACTTGGCTGTCATGAATTTGACGGAACAGATGACGCGTCTCGCCCGGCAGGCCAAGGCTGCATCGCGTGAACTTGCCAAGCTGACGACGGCGGAAAAGAATGCCTGTCTGCTCGCGATGGCCACCGCGCTGGAACAAAATGCCGCCGCCATCAAGGAAGCCAACATTCTAGATATGGAATTCGGCGCGCGCCACGGACTCTCGGCTGCCATGCTTGACCGGTTGCAACTGGATGACAAAAGAATTTCCGGCATGGCGAAAGGTTTGCGCGAAGTTGTGGCATTGCTTGACCCCGTTGGAAAAATTCTCGACGAACGGATCCGTCCCAACGGACTGAAGCTGCAAAAAATTTCCACGCCCATCGGCGTCGTCGTCATCATTTACGAATCGCGTCCCAACGTCACGGCGGACGCGGCGAGTTTATGTTTCAAATCCGGCAACGCCACGATTTTGCGTGGTGGCAAAGAATCGTTGAATTCCAATCAAATCATCGCCAAGACGATGATTGACGCCGGAAAAGCCGCTTGCAAAAGCTTTCCCGAACACGCGATTCAAGTTGTGCCCACGCCCGACCGCGAGGCGATTCCCATTTTACTGTCGCTCACGCAATACGTTGACCTGTGCATGCCGCGCGGTGGCGAGAGCCTCATTCGCGCCGTCGCGGATTGCTCGAAAGTTCCCGTCATCAAACATTACAAAGGCGTCTGCCACATCTTCGTGGATGCCGATGCCGATTTGAAGATGGCCGAGGAAATCGTGATGAATGCCAAGGTGCAACGCCCCGGCGTCTGCAACGCGGCGGAGACTTTGCTCGTGGACAAGACGATTGCTGGAAAATTTCTTCCGCTGATGGCGCAGAGGCTCGCAGATAAGCATGTAAAGTTTTTCACGGATGACGCCACGCGCGAAATCCTGAAACCTTCAACCTTGAACCTTCAACCTGCCACCGAGCAAAACTGGTTCACGGAATACAACGACTACATCCTTAACATCCGCGTCGTGGACGACGTGCGCGCCGCGATTGACCACATCAATCACTATGGCTCCGCGCACTCGGACAGCATCATCACCAAGAGCGCAACGCACGCGAAACAATTTCTCGCCGAAGTGGATTCGGCGGCGGTGTATTGGAACGCCAGCACGCGCTTCACCGACGGCGGCGAGTTCGGTATGGGCGCGGAGATCGGCATCAGCACGGACAAAATTGGCGCGCGCGGGCCGATGGGCTTGGACGAACTGACGACTTACAAGTGGCTTGGTTTTGGCGATGGACAGATTCGGAGTTAATTCATTCATCCTCCGTTCTCAAACTTCTTTTTCACTTGCGGCGGTTTGATTTCAGCCCAAAGCCCAAGGTTCAAAGTTCAAAGCCGCTTTCGCCATGATGACCTTGGACTTTAGACTTTAGACTTTGGACTTTTGCCCCTAGCCTTCGCGCGACATGAATTCCGCCCCGCAACTCCGCACGTTCCTCATTCTGGGGCGCGTGTCGAACTTGCCCACCGTCTGGTCAAACTGCCTCGCGGGCTGGTGGCTCGGCGGCGGCGGAAATTATTGGAAGCTGCCCTTCCTCCTTCTTGGCGTCAGCCTGCTCTACACCGGCGGAATGTTTTTGAACGACGCCTTCGACGAAGATTTTGACCGGCAACGGCGCGCCGAACGTCCCATCCCATCAGGAAAAATCTCCGCGCCACTCGTCTGGCGCTACGGCTTCGGCCAGCTTGCGCTCGGAATTTTCCTGCTGCTGTTCTGCAGCCAGCTTGCCGCCATCTGCGCCATGCTGCTGGCGCTGACCATCCTGATCTACGACTTCACCCATAAATTTTTCACCGCCTCGCCGTGGCTGATGGGCGCGTGCCGCTTCTGGGTTTACATCATCGCTGGCGCAACGGGCGCGGTGGGCTTGAACGGCTTCCCCATTTTCTGCGGCGCGGCGCTGGCGTTTTACGTCGTCGGCTTGAGCTACGTTGCGCGACGAGAAAGTTTTCGCGGACCGGTTCCGTTCGCACCGCTGCTGCTGCTCGCCGCGCCCATCGTCCTAGCCATCGCGCTGAACACGGGTGAATTTCGAAATGACGCGCTGTGGATTTCGCTCGTGCTGGCGCTGTGGCTGGCGCGCTGCGTGAAAAACATTTTTCTCGGCGGGGGACTGAATCCCGCGTGGATGGTCACCAATCTTCTCGCGGGAATCACCTTCGTTGACTGGCTGGCCGTCGCGCCCATTCTCCCGCACCTGACCAGTGCCATTGTCTTCGTCGCGCTGTTTGGTTTGACGAAGTGGTTTCAGAAATTTATTCCGGCAACTTGATTTGCCCGAGTGTCGGCAGATTTCACAGATGGACGCCGATTAAATTTCAATCTGCGAAAATCTGCGTCATCTGCGGATAAAAAAATCTTTTCCCCTTCGTTTTTCTTCGCGGCCTTCGCGCGACAATCACAAACCACACTTGAACCCGCGTTCACCGCCAGCTATCCTTATCAATCGCTATGAGCGCTGAAGCACCTGTAAAATTAACCCACAACGAAGAAATCAAAGCCGCCATCCCCACGCTGGCGGGCACCATTGCCGCGACTTTTAATAATTCGGCCAACGACCACTTCTCCGACGACGACAACCAGTTCCTGAAATTTCACGGCAGCTACCAACAGGACGACCGCGACCTGCGCAAGACCGGCAAGAAATACATCATGATGATTCGCGGCCGCATCCCCGGCGGAGTCATGACCGCGAAGCAATACGGCGTGTTCGACCAACTCGCGACCGATCACGGTAACAACACGCTGCGCATCACCACGCGCCAGAGCATCCAGTTCCACGGCGTCGTGCTGTCCGGCCTGCGACCGCTCGTCGCGAAGATCAACGAGTGCCTGCTCTCCACGCTTGCCGCCTGCGGCGACGTGAACCGCAACGTCATGGCCGCGCCCACGCCCGCTTACACGAAAGCGCGCGAACAAGTTTTGGCCGACACGCACAAAGTCGCCATGGCGCTCGCGCCGGAAACGAAGGCGTATCACTCCATCTGGATTGACGGCGTGCAGCTCGACAACGAAGCGGCGGAGAACAAAGACTTCGTGGATCCGCTCTATGGCAAAACGTATTTGCCGCGCAAATTCAAGATCGCCTTCGCCATTCCGCCGGTGAATGACATGGATCTCTTCACCAACTGTCTCGGCTTCATCGCCGTCGTGGAGAATGACCAACTCATCGGCTACAACCTCGCGGTCGGCGGCGGCATGGGTCGCAGTCACGGCAACGAGGCGACCTATCCGCGCCTGGCGGATGTCATCGGCTTTTTCACGCCGGACAAAATTGTCGAAGTGGCGAAAGCCGTGCTCACGATTCATCGTGATTTCGGCGACCGCACCGACCGCAAGCACGCGCGCTTGAAATACGTCGTGGCCGAACGCGGCGTGAAGTTCATGCAAGACGAGGTGAACCAACGCGCTGGCATCACGCTCGCGCCCGCAAAGCCGTATCAATTCACCACCACCGCCGATTTGCTCGGCTGGCGCAAGGCGGTTGATGGCAGTAATTTTCTCGGCCTGTTCGTCAGCATGGGCCGCGTGAAAGATTTGGACAGTTGCAAAATGAAAACTGCGCTGCGTCAAGTCGCGGACAAGTTTGATAAAGTAGAATTTCGTCTGACCGCAAATCAAAACATCATTCTTGCGAACGTCAGCGACGCCGACCAAGCAGGCATCAACGCCATTCTCGCCGCGAACGGCGTGAAGGCGGAAAACCAAACCACCGTCCTGCACGCCGCCTCGATGGCGTGTCCATCGCTTCCCACCTGCGGCCTCGGCCTCGCAGAATCCGAACGCGCGCTGCCCGGCATGGTGGAACGCCTGCAAACTTTGTTGGCCGAAGTTGGTTTGCCCGGCGAAGAAATCATCATCCGCTCGACCGGCTGCCCGAACGGCTGCGCGCGGCCTTACATGGCGGAGATCGCGTTCGTCGGCAAAGCGCCAGGGCGCTACCAAGTCTGGCTCGGCGGTGATGTTTCCGGCACACGCTTGAACAAAATCTGGAAAGATGTTTTGAAAGAACCGGAATTGGAAACCGAATTCCGTCCCGTATTCACGCGCTTTGCAAAAGAACGCAACGCCGGCGAACGCTTCGGCGACTGGTGTCAGCGCGCTCTTCTGAATTAAAATGAGCCGACACGCCAAGTTGCTGGAGAAATTTTTGCTCGGCAACTCCGATGCGAACATTCCGTTCGGCGGTTTGTGCCACTTGTTGCAACGGCTCGGCTTTCAGATGCGCGTGCGCGGCAGCCACCATATTTTCGCCTGCGACGGCGTCGAGGAAATCCTGAACTTGCAACCGCGCAGCGCGAGTGCGAGGAACTATCAGGTAAAATAAGTGCGAAACCTCATCTTGAAGTATAAACTTTCGGAAGAACTGCTATGAGCAAATACGAAGTCATCATCTACTGGAGCGCGGACGATCAGGCGTTCATCGCCGAAGTGCCGGAACTGCCCGGCTGCGCCGCCGACGGCGCGACCAAGCAGGCCGCGCTCAAAAACGTGGATTTGATCATCAAGGAATGGCTGGCGACCGCGAAGGAACTTGGTCGCCCGATTCCCGAACCCAAGGGCCGCCTCGTCTTCGCATAACGCCATGCTCCGCTACGGCATCAATGACATCCGCCTCTTCTACGAAAACGACGTGCGGTTCTTGAAACAATTTTAATCAATGCCAAGCCAGGCGATTATTCTCAAAGTATTTGTCTCTTCACCTTCTGATGTAAAAGGTGAACGGCTCGCTATTGTTGAAATCGTTGAAGAGATAAATCACGAGTGGTCAGACTTTCTTGGAATTCGGCTTGAACCAATTCTTTGGGAAACACATTGCCGTCCAGCCGCTGGAAAAGATCCACAACAAGTTATCAATTACCAAATCCCAACGGATTACGATATTTACTTGGGAATCCTTTGGAAACGATTCGGAACATCAACACCTCGATACGAAAGCGGGACT
>JANOBC010000417.1:0-32254 GCA_031411455.1 Limisphaerales bacterium | reverse complement strand
CCAGCCGGTTGGCCGCCGGATTCGCCCACCAGACCTCGGCCTCCAGTTGGATGCGATAATTGCTGGTGGAGTCAAGGTGAGCCGGCGGCGGCAATTGCACCAGGTTAGTCAGCGCCCGAAAGTCGGCCGCAGAAGCCCCGTCCACGGCGCCAGCGAGCGCTGAAAAAAGCCAGACACACCAAGCCCATCGTGAGTGCGGCCAAGCATGAAAAGAAACGGGCATGAAGGGATTCTATTCTGCGAAATGGAATTTGCATCCGCAAAAATGCACCACAAGGCAGAACCATACATTTGTGAGGCTGGGCAAGCATCGGAAACCAGCCATGATGCTTGCTGACCATTGCACAGCTTCTGGCCGCCCCAACGGCCGGTTCAAAAACATTAAACCCGGAATCGTCACCATGAAATACACCTCCAAACTCGTTCCCATTGCCGCCGCCCTGATCCTCGCCGGACTGCCGGTCCAGGCCACCAACTACACCGATGCCACCGGTGACTTTACCGGCGGCGTTGCCGCCTTGGATTGCCGAAATTATTGACGCCAGATTAAAAGCAGCGATGGAAACCCGAACCGGGATTCCAAGTTCATTATCGCCAAATGCTACATCTCAGAAGGCGATTGAAGGGTGGGTCAAAAAGGCGGATTGTGCGAAACATCTAAACATCAGCCTGCGGACGCTTAACAATTGGATGGGGAAAGGCGTGATTCCATACATTCGTTTGGGCGAACGAAGGGTTTTCTTCAAACTCAGCGAAGTGGACGAGGCTGTAAACCGCCGGTTCAAGAGAAACGGTTTGTGGTGATGCCAGATTTGAATCCATTAAAACTACGAAATGCCTTACCGAGCCCCATATTCTGGGGCTTTTTTTAACCCAAATTCGATTTGTCAGAATCTTGTCAGAAGAAAACCGGATTTTCCGAGTTTTTTTATTTTGGGGAAACTCATAAAACCATTGTAAAAATTGGCGGAAGGGGTGGGATTTGAACCCACGGTAGCCTTGCGACTACGTCTGATTTCGAGTCAGGTGCCTTCAACCACTCAGCCACCCTTCCAGCCGCAAAAATTATGCGCGAATCCGTGTGCGCGGCAAGCTCATTTGGAAATCGCTCAAGACCGACCGCGTCAGTATCGCCAAGTTGCGGTTGGGCGATTTCACAAGGAAGAACGCCGCCGCGCCGGCGGCGGTTGCACGGGGGAAAATAACTTTTGCCGACGCCCTGCAAACCTACCGCGAGCGACTCAAGGACGATCACTCACTCAAAGAGGCGACCAGAGATGTTGACGACATTCACCTATTCGCGGTCGTCCATCGCGAGATCCGTTTGGATGGTAGGCGTGAGCGCGGAAAGCGTCTGGCGGTCATGCGGTTATTTTTTCTCGGCCACCGCCGGCGGAGTCTGGGTAGCGGTCCTACCCTCGCGGGATATTTCAATCGCACCCAGATCCGGTAGGCCGACAATTTTATTTCCTAAAATGTCCCGATCCGGATTCAAGCCCACGGTCAAACCGATTTCATCTTGCGGGATTTTTTTTATGTGGACGCCCCGATTTTTTACGAGTTGAGCCTTGGTGGGAATGTAATCTTCCAATTTTAACCCGCCCGCATTGCGAAATCCGGGGTCGCCCACGATCGGCGCGCGATCCTGATTCGGCATGGCCGCTGGCCAGTTATCCGCCCGCAAATAGAGGTTGTTTTCAAAGACAAAATTCTTTTGCGCCGCCGTGGCTTTGGGATCGGGACGATATTGGTCGCCTTTCACCAACTCACTCCGGCCTTGAATGCAAAAAATATTATTGGCGATGAGCACACCGTCCGATGTCGGGGCCACCGCAATTTTAGCCACGCTATCCGCGCTGACATAAATCGTATTATTGTAGAAGTAACTATTGAACGGGCCTTGCCGCGTTTTGCTGGAACTGTAGCCGCTCAGCCAAAAAATTTTCCCTTCCTGAAACGCGCCGTGCTCGCCCTTGACCCGGAAGCCGTCATTGACGCTCACGTTGTAGCGGTAAGCGCAGTTATGATTGTTGCCCAGAATTTCACAAAAGCCGCCCGCGTTGTGCATGCTTAGATTGTATTGCACGATCACATTGCGGCAGTTGAAATCAATGTGAACGCCAGCGGAATCGCCCGGGCCATTGGCATTCAGGAACTGGCTTTTCTCAATGACGACATCACTCGAAGTCCACGTCCACAGGCCGCTGCCGCGTCCCCAGTTGCGGGTGTCGTTGGTGCTGCCGGAACCATTCACGTAAAGCTCGCTTAGGTGTCCGCCATGCACGCCGGACATCTGCACGCCCGGTCCACCCGTGTTCAAAACGCGCAACCGCTCGACCTTCACCTGCGCCAGACCGTTGCTCGGCGCGGTGAATTTTAGGCCGGTGTGATTGACGTTTTCGATCTGACAATCCACCACCGAAACATCCCGCATCTGCGCCTTGTCCGTTTCCACCATGAATCGAATTCCCCAGCCGTAGCGGGTTTTGCCATTGGCCGTGTTGACATCTTCCAGTGGCCGGACAAATCCCGGTTCCTCAAATGAAACATCTTTCACCAACAGGTTGCCCAGTTGGAAACCTTCATAACTCCCCGCCGCGTCGGCTTGAATCAGCAGGCCGCAGCGCAGATCGGCGTTCGACGGTTGCCCGATGCGCAGACCGCCGCCATTGGCCGTCAGCACCAAATTGCTGATTTGAACATGATGACTGTTCTTAAGATGTATCGCCGCAACGTAACCCCGGCCATCAATAGTGGCCCGCGTATCGCTGGCCGTTGCGGACGGTTGATAACTGGAAAAAGTGATCGGGGCTTGGGTGGTTCCTGCGAGTCCATCAAAGGCCAGTTGACCCTGAGAAGTCTGACCGCCCGCCAGCAGCACTTGGTCGCCGGCGCGCAGGTAAGTTGAGTTCACTTTTTCAAGGGTCTGCCAAGGCGCGTTGAGATTAGTTCCCGGCCCGTGGTCGTTGCCGGCCAGCGGATGCACATAATACGTTGCGGCCGGACTCGCGGCGCACGCAAACAGCAGGCACGTCGCCAGCCATACTTGGCAAGCTCGTCGCCACGGTGCAACCGCCGCTAGAGTGGAGAAGTTTCGGGTCCGTAATAATTTCATGGTGATTACTTGGTTGCCGCACCACGCTCTTATAAGTGCGCGCCGCGTGTTTCGCTGGAAAGAATGTGAGCGGTTCCGAACATTTAATTTGAGATTCATTCTAGTGAAACTGTAGAAGCTAGTTCAAACGCCGAATGTCAAAATTACGGCGCAATTTTTTGTGAGTGGCTTTGCACAATTAAACGGCCAGTTAATTGCAGTTTAAGGGCGCATGACAAATCTGTGTTTCATCTGCGCTCATCTGTGGCTAAAGTTTTCGCCGCTTGGAATCCACGCCCGCCACAGTTGATTCGCTCACGCCGTCGCAACGACAGGCGGTTCGCGCGCGCGGCAACGTCCTCGTCATGGCCGGTGCTGGCACGGGCAAAACCAAAACCCTCGTCGCACGCTGCCTCGACTGCCTCGGCCGCGACCACGCCTCGCTCGACGAGCTGCTCATCGTCACCTTCACCGAGGCCGCTGCCGCTGAAATGCGCCAACGCCTCCGTAAGGCGATGGAAACTGAAGCGCAGACCGCGAGCGACCAGCAACCAGCAACCAGCCACTTCTGGCAGGAGCAGCTCGCCCGTTTCGATCTCGCGCACATTGGCACGCTGCACGGTTTTTGCCTCAAGCTCATCCGCGAACATTTTTACGAACTCGGCATTGACCCGCAGTTCGCCATTCTCGATGAAGGCGAAGCGCGCCAACGCGCCAGTGAAACGCTCGATGAACAATTCACCGCGCATTACGAAAGTCAGGCGGAATTCTCCTGCGCCGTTCAAAATCTGATCCAAGTCCACGGCGGCGGACGCGATGAAAATATCCGCAAGCTCATCTTGCGCCTGCATCATTATTCCCAAACGCGCCCCGATGCGGATGGCTGGCTAGCCGCGCAGATCAAAAGCTTTTCCAACGCCGAACCCACCGACTGGCAACGCTGGCTGCCCGCCGCCATCGCCGACTGGCGCGATGAATGGCTGCCGGTTTTGGAAAGTCTGAAAAGTGGAAATGAAAAAGCGGTCGAACTCGCGGGCTGGCTTGAACGGCTCAAAAAAAATTCGTCACGGGAAGATGCGGCGGAAATTTTGGCGCAAGTGGTCGCCGCCGATTTGACCGTGAATTATCCCAAGGGCCGCGCCGGAAAACTGCGTCCGGCGCTCGGTAAAATTTTTGAGGAGGCAATTTTTCTCCGGTCACTGGCGGCGGTGAAAACAGGCCGCGATCCGCTCGTAGAGGATTGGTCGTGGGTGCGCGGTCACATGGAAACCCTGCTGCGATTGGCGCAGGAATTTTCCGCGCGGTTCGCCGCGCGCAAACGCACGGATGGCGCGGCGGACTTTCACGACCTCGAACAGTTCGCGTTAAAACTGCTCTGGGATTTTCCGGCAGGCAAACCCACAGCGGTGGCTGAAGGCTGGCGCGCGAAATTGAAGTTCGTTTTCGTGGACGAGTATCAGGACATCAACGCGGCGCAGGATAAAATCATCGCGGCTCTCTCACACGATTCTTCTCCCTGTCCCCTCGGAGGGGAGAGGGCCAGGGTGGGGGGTGGTGAAACAACCAGCCCCCTCTCCCCCGCTGGGGGAGAGGGAGTAAAAACAGCCAACCGCTTTCTCGTCGGCGACGTGAAGCAAAGCATCTACCGCTTCCGCCTCGCCGACCCAAAAATCTTCCGCGACTACGCGCACGACTGGCACGATGGTGTTGGCGAGACAATTCCGCTTTCGGAAAATTTCCGCAGCCGCGAAGGATTATTGAATTTTGTGAACTCCGTTTGCAGTCTCATCATGCGCCCGGAAATCGGCGGCGTGGCTTATGACGCAGATGCCGAACTAAAATTTGGCTCGCGGGAAACGCGCGGCAACTTGAGCGCGGCCAAAGATTCCGCGCCGCGCACTGAATTGTTGCTTCGACTCAAGACTGGCCGCAATGATTCGCGCGCGGACGAGGACGACGACCTCGCTGACTTGGACGAGGCGCAAAAAGAAGCGCGGCTGGTGACGCAGCACTTGCAGCAAATCGTCGAAGAAAAGCGCGAAGTTTTTGACGACCACGCCAAAGTTTTTCGCCCCATTGAATGGCGCGACGTCGCCATCCTGCTGCGTTCGCCGCGCGGTAAGTCGGAGATTTTCGCAAAAGAATTCGAGCGCGCAGGGATTCCGCTGGCGGTGGCGCGCGGCGGATTTTATCAGAGCGCGGAAATCCTCGACCTGATGAGCCTGCTGCAACTGCTGGACAATCCGTTGCAGGACGTGCCGTGCATCGCGGTGCTCCGCTCGCCGCTCGTCGGGCTGTCGTTGGATGAGTTGGCGGAAATCCGCCTCGCGGCGCGGGAAAAACATTTTTGGACAGCACTTAATTCAATTAAAAATTCAAAATTCAAAATTCAAAATTTTCTTGGTCAATTTTCTCGCTGGCGGAAAATGGCGAAACAAATTTCGCTCTCGCAATGCCTTGAAGAAATTTTGGCCGAGACGCTTTACGCGGACTGGCTGCGGGCGCAGTCGCGCGGCGCGCAACGGGCGGCGAACGTGGCCGGCTTTCTGAATCTGGCGCAGAAGTTTGACCAGTTTCAGCGGCAAGGTTTGTTTCGCTTCCTGAAATTCATCGAGACGCAGCAGGCGGAGGAAGTGGAGCCGGAAGTTTCCGCCATCGCCGCCGAAAACGCCGTTCGCCTGATGAGCATTCATCAGAGCAAGGGCTTGGAATTTCCCATCGTCGTGCTAGCAGACTTGGCGAAAAGTTTTAACGAGCAGGATTTGCGCGGAGAAATTATTTTTGACGAGGAGTTTGGGCTGTGTCCGAAAGTGAAACCACCCACGAGCGGACGGCGTTATCCCAGCCTGCCGCATTGGCTCGCGCAGCGACGGCAGCAACGCGAGTTGCGCGGCGAGGAACTGCGATTGCTCTACGTCGCGCTCACACGCGCGCGGGATAATCTGATTTTAACGGCGAGCGTTTCCGAAACGGATTGGGAAAAGAAATGGAATGTGCCGTCGCCGGTGACGCCGCAAAAAATCGCGGGCGCGCGGAGTTTCGCCGACTGGCTGGCGCTGTGGTTCTCGAACCAAGTCCAAAGCCCGAAGTCCGAAGTCCAAAGTCAGGCGAAGGGTGAGTTTGAGAATCTACACTGGCGGATCGTGGCGGATGAAGAACTTGGGGGAAAAGCGGAAAGCGGAAAGCGGAAAGCGGAAACAGAATCGCTGACGGTAGATGAGACGATTTTGGAACAGCTTCGCGAGCGACTAGAGTGGAATTACCCCGCCACCGCAGCGACGAAGCGCAAGGCCAAGTCCTCGGTGACCGCGTTGCGGCGCGAGGCGGAGGAATTGGACGATGAGGCGGAGAAATATTTCCCCTCGACGCCCAAAAGCGGAAAGCAGAAAGCGCAAAGCGGAAAACCAAAACTATCCGCCGCTGAAACGGGTCTGGCGCATCACAAATTTCTCCAGCACCTCGCATTGGAAAAAACCGGCGACCTGGCGGCGGAAGCGGAGCGGTTAATAACGGAAAATTATTTATCCACCGACGAGCAGGCAGCGCTTGATCTTGTCGCGCTGGCGGCATTTTGGAATTCGCTGCTCGGTAAAAAAATTGTAGCGCAGGCAGCGCAGGTGCGGCGGGAACTGCCGTTCACCGCGCGGTTTAGCCCGGCGGAGATTGCTGGAATCATTGGGGGGAAAACGGCAGACGGACTAGACGGCGAATTCATCGTCGTGCAAGGCGTGGCGGATTTGGTGGTGCTGCTGCCGGAAGAAATCTGGCTGCTAGATTTTAAGACGGACGCCGTGGACGAAAACGAACTGCCGGAAAAAATCAAAATCTACACGCCGCAATTACAACTTTACGCGGCGGCGCTGGAGAAAGTTTTTGAGCGCCGAGTGACGCTGCGGGCGCTGCATTTTCTTTCGGCGCACCGGACGATTGAACTTTAACCGGACACCACGGACTTATCCCTTCAATCCCTTTTCCGTCTCGCGCAGGCAGTGCGTGAGGTATGGCAGCAATTGTTTCTTGCGGGAGACGACATCGCGCAGTTCGTAGATGCCGGGTTCGAGACGCGGATAGTCAATGCGCTTGACGAATTTTTCATCGCCGACGGTCAATAGCAGCGAGCTTTGCGTGGTCACATCGGTTACGAGCAGCGCGGAGAAATGATACGCGCGTTTCGCCCGGTAACTTTCCAGCGCGGCGAGCAGTTCGTCTTTGCGCTTCCAAAATTGCTCGAAGCCAATCTCCTCAATCTGCGCGACGCTGAATTTGAGGTTGTGTTCGGCGTATTCCTTGCAGTCGGTGGTGACGGCTTGCGGCGCGGGCTTGAGCGTGAGGAGTGAGCCGCTGGCAAAAAGTTTTTCCGTGAACTCGCGCGCGTTGACCTGCGAAAGCGCTTCGAGCTTCTTCAAAATTTCAACATCGCGCGGCGTAGTCGTGGGCGAAGTCAGATTCAGCGTGTCGGAAACCAAGCCGGCAAGCATCAGCCCAGCGATGGCGCGGGGCATTTCCACGCCGTTGCGGAAAAAACAGTCCGCGACAATCGTGCAGGTGGAGCCGACCGGTTCGTTGCGAAATAGAATCGGCTGCTGCGTGGCGAGCGCGCCGATGCGGTGATGGTCAATGATCTCAATGATTTCAACCTCTTCCGCGCCCTGCACGGCCTGGGAAAGTTCGTTATGATCCACGAGAATCAATTTACGCGTGACCGTCTTCAGAAAATCTGTTTTCGACAAAATGCCGACAGTCTGACCTTCGCTGCCCAGCACGGGAAACGCCTGGTAGCCGGAGGACATCGCCTCGTCGCGCACGGCGGCGAGCGGCGCGTTCTCGCGGAAGCAGAGAAATTGCTCATTCAAGACGTGACCCACGGAAACCGCCGCGCGGCAGAGCGACGCGGTGGTGGCAGAATCGTGCGGGGAGGAGATGACGCTGACATTATTTTTGCGCGCCGACTCGATGGTCTTCGGCTCGACCGCCAGCCCGCCGGTGACGATGAGCACGCGCACACCTTCGCGGATGGCGACGTTCTGGATGTCCCAGCGGTCGCCGACGATGACGCATAATTTTTCCGGCGCAAATTTTTCTAGCCGCGCCGTGAATGACTCCAGGCTCATCGCGCCGATCATGAGAATTAATTCTTCCTCACGTTCCGCGTCGAACCCGACCAAGAGTTCACCGTCCAGCGTTTTCGCCAGCCCGGAGAGCGCGGAAACAACTTCGCGGGAATTATGTTCGTTGCCCTTGCGGCTTACGGCAGGGAAAAGAAATTTGCTCAACTTAAAAAGCGACAGCAGGCCACGGCATTTCTGCGCGTCGTCCAGCACGGGTAGCAGGCGGAGATTTTTTTCATCCATCAGGCGCAACGCTTCTGCCGCCGTGGATTCCGGACGCACGCTCAAGATTTTGCGCTGCATCACGTCCGAAATTTTCAGCGAGACATCCGCGACGAATTTCGGCGCCGGCACGCCAAACGTTTTCAGGACGAAATCAATGCGGTCGTTCGTATCGCCGCAGCGCGCGGCCACAGCCTCGGCCATGCCGGTGCGGCGCTTGAATTCCGCGTAGCCGATGGCGGAGCAAATGGCGTCCGTGTCCGGATTCCGGTGGCCGATGACTAAAATTTCACTCATGCAAGTCGCGAAGCCTAGCCAGAACTGGTGATGGCAGCAAGCGGAACGGAAAATTGACTCCACCCGCCGCGCCCCGCAAAATTTTCCCACCGCATGAAAAAACTTTTTGCCCTCGTCGTCGCCCTAAATGCCGCCGCCGCATCCTTCGCCGCCGAAAAAGCGGCGTTCAACGTCCTCGACTTCGGCGCGAAAGGTGACGGCGTCACGAAAGACACCGTCGCCATCCAGAAGGCGCTTGATGCCTGCGCCGCCGCCGGTGGTGGCACGGTGCAATTGCCCGAAGGCGTCTTCCTCACCGGCAGCCTCGTCATCGGCGCGAACACCACGGTGCAGTTGCTGCCGCGCGCCAATATTCTTGGCAGCCCGGACATCGCGGACTATCCGCTCACCAACGTCCGCTGGGAAGGCGAGTTCCGCGACGGCCACCGCGCGCTCCTCTCCGCCAGCAACGCCGTCAACGTCACCATCACCGGCGGCACGATTTACGGCCCGCCGTTGCC
This sequence comes from Limisphaerales bacterium, assembly GCA_031411455.1. Lineage (GTDB taxonomy): Bacteria > Verrucomicrobiota > Verrucomicrobiia > Limisphaerales > UBA11358 > UBA11358. The sequence goes on along the minus strand of JANOBC010000417.1, from coordinate 23,033 downwards.
ATTAAGCCTGCTCCGCAACCCGCGCGGCCCCGTGCTTATCGAGCTGACCGGCTGCACGAACGCCTTGCTGGAAAATTTCGTCGCGCAATACCAGCAACTCTGGACCATCCATCCACTCTTCTGCAAAAACTTCACCGCGCGCGGACTCATCATCCGCAGCGTGGCCGCGAACAGCGACGGCATTGACCTGGATTCCTGCTCCGATGTGCTCATCGAAAAATGCGACATCAATACTGGCGACGACGGCATCGCCATTAAATCCGGCCGCGGGGCCGCCGCGCAGAACCTAGATCGCCCGTGTGAAAACGTGGTCATCCGCGACTGCCGGCTGGAAGCGTCCCGATTCGCCGGCCTCGCGCTCGGCAGCGAAATGTCCGGTGGCCTCCGCAACATAAAAATTCAGAACTGCGTCATCTCCGGCAAACAAAACGCCATCTACATCAAGAGCCGCGACGGGCGCGGCGGCTACATGGAAAACATTTCCTGCGAAAACCTGACCATCCTCAAGTCGCCCACGTTCGTCGGCATTGACCTGTTGAAAAAGGGCATCCAAGCCAGCGACCCCGTGGCGGGCGATGTGGAGAAATGGGCGCGTGTGAAAAATATTTCCTTCAAAAAAATCCACGTGCAGGACGTCGGCGAACTCGTTGTCGGCACGAACATTCCTGCCTCACGCCTCCTCGACGGCCTTACGCTGTCGGAAATTTCCGGCACCTGCGCGCGCGCCATCACGCTCGCAAACATGACCAACGTCAACCTTTCCAAGATTCGCGTCACCGGCTACGAAGGCCCGCTTGTCACCACCAACAACGTCAGCGGCAAAAACCTCGGCGACGCGGCAGCGAAGTGAGCGAAGCGCAGACAGCTCGTCCGCGCGTCTCACGCCGCCAGCTTCAGATGTGAGATGCGGAAAATGGCACCGCGCGGTTCGTTCGGACGACAGACAATCTCCCAGCCGTGCGCGTGCACAATCTGTTGCACGACGGCGAGGCCGAGGCCGGTGCCTTTCTGGTGCGTGGTGAAATACGGTTTGAAAATTTCCGCAAGGTTCGCGGCGGAAACACCGGGGCCGTCATCGCGCACTTCCAGCACGGCCTCGTTTTTATCCGCGCGCTGCAAGGTAAATTGAATTCTTCCGCCGGACTCCGCCGCTTGAATCGCGTTGAGCAGCAGGTTAAACAGCACCTGCCGCAATAGTTGCTCATCCGCTTCAATGGAGAAATTTTCCCCAACAACTTCCACGCGCAATTTCTTTTCCTCAAGGTCGTAGCCCAGCGTGCGGACGACTTCGTTCGCGATGGCGGCGGGCAAAACCTTCGTGCGGCACACCTCGCGCGGGCGCGAGTAGTTGATGAACTCGGTGAGTTGCGCCGTAACCTTGTCCGTCTCGCCGATGATGAGGCGGGATTTTTCCTGCACATCCGCCGTAGCGTCCGGCGTGCGCGCCATCAGGTGCGCCTGGCCGCGAATGATGTTGAGCGGATTGCGCGTCTCGTGCGCGAGGCCGGCGGCGGCGAGGTTTAATTCTTTCAAGTGCGAGTTCTGCTCGCTCGCGCGAACGAGGCGGATTTGCAATTCGGAAGTCCGCGCCAGATTGCGCCACGCGAGGCCGACGCCAAGCGCGGAGATGCCGGCGAAAAATCCGATGACGCCGCGCAGCCACCAGTCCTGCGTAGCTGTGGCGCGGAGATTTTCCGCTGACATCACAAGCACCAGCCCGTGCAACTCACGTTTCGCGACGAGCATCTTGAAGTCGGCGTCGGACATTCCGCGCATCCAAGGCGGGCGACGATAACCGCCGTGCGGCCGGTCGGCCGACTCATTCGGCGGCGGCAGTATTTCAATCTGTCCGGCGGCGTTGGTGGACACGGCGGGAAAATTCGTGGGGGGAAATTCCAAGCCGTTGGTGTCGCCACGCGGGCCGTGGCGGGAAAATTCGCGGTTGCGTCCAGGTTCGTTGGTCAGGTTGCGAAATGACGGGATGACGACGGTCGGATTGTTCGTCCCGCCCTCGGGGTTCACGCTCGCGCCTTCGACGGGCAAAATGAAAATGACGTTCTCATCCGACCAGCGCTCCGTTTCACCGGCGGACTCGCGGGAAAGCAAATTGGTTTCGCCCGCCGCCGCGACGATGTCGCCTTCGTTGTTGAGCAGGCCGACGGCGAGCAACTGGCTGGCGCTAACGAGGGCGTTGGTGCGAACGCTGGCTAGTTCGTTCAGCACGGGGTCGAGGCGTTCCTGAAACACCGCACCGCGAAACCGCAGCGCACGCGTGACCGCGCTCAACGTGCTGGCAATCTCGTGCGAGCGGTTCCGCAAGTCCGCCTTCGCCGCCTCGACGACGCGGCGATGTTCCGTGACCTGCCACACGATGACGAGCAGCCACGCGGCGAGCAGCAGCGTGCCGACCCAGTTGCTTTTTTGTTCGCGGTTCATCGTCTCATCCTCATCCTCATCCTCGCCGTCTCAAAAATTGAGGATGAGCATGGGATAATTAAGGCACTATTTTTTCTTGGCCGGCATGCGTTCCAAGAAACGATCCAGTTCTTTTTCCGAAACCGAGTCTTTGATGATCGGCGTCTGCTGCTGTTCGCCGCTGGAAATACCGGTGAGCTGACGCGGCGACTGGACAATGTGCGGCGTGAGAAAAATCATCAATTCCGTTTTATTATCGCTCTTGGCGCTGGTCTTGAACAGATTTCCAATCAGCGGAATGTCGCCGAGAAAAGGAACTTTTTTATCCGTGGAATTTTTCTCGTTCGCAATCAGTCCACCGATAACCACCGGCTCCGCATCCGGCGTCACAACGACGGTGTCGGCGGAACGGATGTTCAGGTAGGGCGCCTCCGCGCCGTTGCCGATGGCCTGCGATTTGGTGCCGTCAATGGATGAAATTTGCGGCTGCACAATCATCTCAACCAAGTTATTGGCGCCAATGAAGGGTGTGACGTTCAAAATAATTCCCACATCGGTGTAGGTCACGTTCACGATGGGAATCGTGCTGTTGCCGCTGGGCTGATACGAAACGCTCGTGGGCAACGGCGCGGACTGGCCGACGACAATTTTCGCGAGCTGGCCATCACGCGCCAGAATGGACGGACGCGACAAAACTTGTGCGCGACCAGCGGTGGCGATGGCTTTGAGGGTCGCTTGAAATTCGCTGGTGGCAAGTTGGTAGATGCCGTTCGCGCCGCCGGCGGTCGAGGGCGACAGCGCCGTGCCGAGCACGCCGCTGACCGCGTTGAAATTCGTCACCAAAGAATTTGCCCCAGCCAGGCCGAAGGCGTTCGCCGCGCTGCCAGCGATGCCGGAGCCAAGGTTGTTTTTCTGATAGCCCGCTTCGACGCCAATATCGGAGCCGTCGTTGCGTTGCACTTCGAGGAAGACAACTTTGATCAGCACCTGCCGCTTGGGCGCGTCGAGGTTCTGGATGACGTTGCGAATCTGCTCGGCGGTCGTCTCGTCAGCGATGACGACGAGATTGTGCGTCTGCGGGTCCACGGTGATGGTCGCATTGCCGACCGCGCCGTTATTGTTGTAGGCCGTGGTGCTAGTAGTGCGGGCGTTGTTGTTGTTGTTGTTATTGCCACCGCCGAAACTACCGCCGCCAAAGCCACCGAAACCACCAAACCCACTGCCGCCGCGTTGTTGCGCCGGCAACGTCAGCGCCGCGCAAAATAGCGCGCAGCTTACGATGAAGATTTTTTTTACAAGATTCGTTTTCATAAAATTCTCAAGTTGCTGGTTGCATCAAAAACCGCGTCCGCCAGTGCTGCGTCCGCCGCCGCTGCTGGAACCGAAGCTCGAACTGCTGCTGGACGAACTCGTTGTCGTGGCGTTGTTGATGGCGCGCTGCTGGAGCGCGCTGTTCTGCGAGGAGCTGGTGTTCCGCGACTGCGTGCTTTGGAACATTCCTTGTAACACTTCCGCCGCCTGCTGCGAATCGGCGTTGTCCAAGTGAAACACAAAAACTTTCTGGTCGCGCGTGGAGGCCACATCAAGGTCGGTCATCATGCCGGCAATCTGCTCCATCAAATCTTTCGGCGCGGTCACAATGACAGCCTGGATGCGCGCATCCGCCACGGCCGTGACTTGCGTCGCTTTTTTGACGCGGTCATTGGAACCGCTGCTGCTGGAGCTTCCGCCGCCGCCCATCATGCGCGAGAAAAATCCGCCCGGCCCGCCGCCGTTACCGCCGGCAAAACGCGTCGGCGACTGCGCGCCGGAACTGCTGCTCGGAAAAATGGACGCGAGTTCTGAAGCCACATCCGCCGGGCTGGCAAATTTCAAACGGAACACGCGGATTTCAGTTTCCGCCTCCGCGCTGTTGTCAATCGCGCGGATGATTTCCGCGAGATGGCGGATGTTCGCCTGCGTGTCGGTGATGACGATGGAATTGCCCGCCTCGTTTGCCACGACCGTCGCTTGCGGCGAAACGAACGATGACATATCAGAAACCAGTTGCCGCGCCTCGACGAAACGGATGGGAATGATCTGCGTCACGATCTCGTCGTTCTTCGGAATCTCCGCCGGGTTGTTGCCGGACTTCACCGGGATGTCGCGCGTCTTCGCGTCATTCTTGTCCACGATGGTCAGCGTGCGGCCATCGCGGATGGCGGCGTAACCGTTTTTGTTCAGCACGGAATTCAACAGGTTCACCGCCTCGTCCTTCGTCACGGGCTGGCTGCTGATGATGTTCACGTTGCCGCGCACCGTCGTGTCGAGCACGATGATGAAACCCGCCGCATCGCTCAAATAATTCAGCACCATGTCGAGCGGCGCGTTTTTGAAATTCATCCGCAGCTCGTTGCTGTTCGTCCCGGCGGTTTCCGGCGGCACGAAGGCGGATTGAACTTTTGCCTGCGTTGCGCCCAGCGGTTTCGTGGGCTGGATGGTGGTGGATTCGCGCGCTGAATTATTTTTTACCGACGGCTGGTCCGCCGACTGGTTGGCCTGCTGGATTTCGGCGGCGATTTGAGCGATGACCTCCGGCGATGGCGGCGGCGGCACGTTGGCCGCGTCTGGGGGCGCGCCGTTGGCATTGTCCGCGCCCGGGGCGGCGGGTGCCGCCGCTTCCGGCGGCGGCGCGGGATTATTGTCCGCTGGTTGCGCGGCGGCGTTGAAAACCAGCCCGGCGATGCCGAGCGCGATGAGGGTGGAGAAATTTGTCTTCATATTATTCCTTGGCGCGTTTTTCCATGAGTCGTTTCAAAATGTCATTGCCTTCAAGATTGGCGGACGGCGCTGCCGCCGCCGGAGTTTCCGTCGTGCTGCTGGAGCTATTGCCTTCCGCAGTGGACTGCGGTTCGCTGGTCGTAGCGCTGCTGCTGTCCGATGAATTGTCTGACAATTTCCAGCGGCTGCCGTCCTGATGCAACTGGTCGCCGATCTTCATCGTGAATTCTTTTTTGTCATCGCCCACGAGCGTGACGGTGGTGGCTGAAATTTCCTTCACCTGGTTGCCGCCGACTTCGCCGCCCGCCGCGATCACTTTTTTATTGTCGGAATCCCCCGCGTTGAAAAAAGCGAACCAGCCCTTCTCATAACTCATCGTGCCGACAAGCGCGATGCCGGTCATGCCGCCGGTGCGCGGCTTGGTGCGCGGCTTGGTGCGGGTGGTCGTGGTGGAACGCGGGCTGTGCGGCACGCGGTTGGGGTCAAAGATATTCCGGTCGCTCACGAACCGGGTGAACTGCGCGTAGTCCGTGTCGGCGGCGGAACTGTTCGTCTGCGCGGCGGCGGAGAAACCCGACGCCACAAAAAGCGCGGCGAGCAAAAGTATTTTTGGGTGATTGAATTTCATTTCTTCTCCTGCTGGTTAAGCGCGAGGCCGCTGACTTCAAGGCCGAGCGTCAATTGCTGGCCTTCCTTGTCGCGTCCGCTCAATTCCACCGAGTCCACGCGCAACGCGAGCGGACTTTTTTCCAACTCGTAAAGATAACGGCTCAACGTGCCGAGGCTGCCGCCGAGTTCAATGTGGCAATTGAGCGTCATGTAATTCGTCGAATCACTTTTCCATTGCGGCATGATGCTGGTGAGTTCCGCGCCGGTGTCGTTGCGCCAGGTGTCGAACGCCTTGAGCAACTGCTGCTCCGCCGCCGAGTTGTTCGCGGGCAACGCGTTCGCCTGCATCTCGCGCCAATGGCTGCGGATGCCCGCCTCGCGTTTGAGCAGCGTGTTGCCATCCGCCACCTTCACACGCAATTCTTTCAACTGCACCGCCCGCGCCGACCACCAGCCCGCCAGCGGTGTGAAAATAAAATTCACCGCGACGAACAGGCCGACCGCACCAATCGTCAACGCCATCAAAAAATCCTGCCGGTTGTTAATCTTCATTGTGCGCCTCCGTTGCCGTATTTGAAATCAAAGCTGAACTGCATCGGCGATTTGCCGCGAATCTGGGGCAACTTCAACGCCGAGACGCCGGGCTGCGTCCGCAGTTTCGCCTGCATCGCCAGCACGGACGCAATGTCGCGCGTGTTGCCAGAACAAATCACCGTGCTGCCGCTGTCGCGGATCTCAATGCTTTTCGCCGTCACCGAGCCGTCCTCGGGAAACGCCAGCGTGACCTGCCGCAAAATCGCCAGCGTGCGGAACGATTCGTCATACCACGGACGATAAAAACGGATTTGGTTTTGAATATCCTGCAAGTCCGCAACTTTCACCGCCATGTGCGTCCACTGCGAACGCACTCGCCAAAGCTGAATCTGCTGCACCAAAAAAATGAGCGCGAGGATGACCGCCACGCCCGCCGCCACCGCGCCCACCGTCCCGAATTGACCGGAAGTATATTTCTTTGCGAGCTGCGCCAGCGGGTTCTGCTTGGGCGGCAGAAATTCAAACGCCGGACTCCGCTCCGTCAAAACATTCGCCGCGAGACTGAACGCCGCTGACAACGACGCTTCCGGCGGCAGCGTCACGCCGAATTCCGTGGGCGCGTAGGCCGAAACGATTTCCACCGCCAAGCCCATCGGCTCGAACTTCAATTCCATTTCATCTGCGAGCTGTTGCGCGAGGTCGCGCGGGCCGAAGATGCGGATGTTTTTCACCGCGCCGCGCAATTCCGGCGGCAACTGGCCGAGCGTGACGCGCGCCTCACGCGACACGACGTTCGCGTGGAGCGTGCGGCGTCCGCCTTCATTTTCCACCGCGCCTTCCAGCGCGCGCAACGCAACGACACCGCCAGCGGCAGTGACTTGCAAGCCGACGTTGCTCTCGCCGATGACCAGCGCGAGCGCGCTCGAAATGTCCAATGTCCGATGTCCAATGTCCAAAGCGGCGGACTGCGGCGCATCGGGACTTTGGACTTTAGACCTTGGGCTTGGGACGGATGGTTGCAGCGCGGAAATACCCAGCGCAAAACTCACCGGCTTCAATTTCGCCGCCGCCAGAATTTGCTGGAGCGATCCGACATGCGTGTTCGGCATTCCGGCGAGCAACACGAATTTTTTATCGCCCCCCAGCGCGCTGCGTGAATCGGCGATCTGCAACTGCGCCGTGTCCGTGTGAAAATTCTTTTCCGCTTCCATCTGCAATAGGCTCGCCGCATCTACGTCCGGCAGACCGCCGGGCAATTCCGTTTGCGCGGTCAGCACCCAGCGCAGCGGCAAGCCCACGACGCAATCACGCTCACGCACACCAGCGGTGTCGAGTTGGTTGCGGATTTCACGGCCCACGAGTTCCGGCGCGGCGGTAAGCGGATCGAGCGTGAGCGGCACGGAAAAACTTTGCAGCCGTTGCAGCGAGCCGTTCGTGCGTTTGAGCACAACGCCCTCCAACTTGCTGCCATCGAGCGTCAGACCGAGGACGCTCGTCAGCTTCTTCTTCCGCTTGGCGGATTTAATTTTCAAATCTGATTTCATTGCGTGTTCTTTGCGAGCAAAGTTTCCTGGGCTTTTTCACCAAGCGCCCAGCCGAGCCGGCTCAAGTCCTGCCGGTAAATTATTTTTGGCGTGCCGTCACTGGTGTCGAAAATAAATTTTACGCGCCGCCAGCCGCGCCCATAAGCGCCGGTTGCCGCGATGTCGGCGGTGAATTGAAAACTGCGCGTGGTGAGATAATCACCGCGCCGCAACGCGGTCACGACGGTATTGTTGCCGAGCGCGTCATACACCCACGCGACTGAACCGAGATTGCCCGCGTTCTGCTGGCGATAGGTGATGAGCGTCTGCGCGGCGCCCTGCGCGGATTGCTCGTCCACGTTCAGGCCAACGAACAACGAGGTCAGCACCGCCTCGCTCGCGGTGTTCACGTTCACGCGATTGAGAATGTAGGTGATGTTCGTGGTCGTCACTTCGTTGGAAATTTTGGCGAAGTCATCCGCGCTCCAGCCTTGCCCGCGCCAGTAGGCGCCGAAATCAAAAAGGCTTTTGAACGGATTAGGGGTGGGGTTTGGGCCGTTGCCTCTGACCCGCTGGGAAATTCTTTGCGCCCGGTCAGTGGCATTGCCAGCGTTGTTATCACGAATTAATGCCGTCAAGCCAGCCACGTTCGCCGTGTTCACATTCGTGAGCGTCGTGCCGTCGGAATGAAAATTCGGTTCACGCGTCCAGGCGGTGACGTATTCAAACAGGCCGGAATCCAAGGTGCCGTTGCCGTTCGCATCTTTTTCATTCTTATCCAAGACGCCATTACGATTGATGTCTTCGCCCGCGAGCAAGCTGACATCCGCGCCCGAGACCAGCCGCAATTCATCCACGCTCTCGAACGGCGCAAACTTTGGCGAGTAGCCGAGCGAGGAATAATTCAACGCGAGTGAGCCGTTCGTATTCCGCCAGTCGGTGATGGCTTCAGCAAAATCCAAACTCATGCCGGGTAGATACGAAAGCGCGTTGGTGTTGACGGTATTCAAATTAAATTTGCCGCCCTCGTCCACGAGACCAAAAACCGGTTCGGTCAAATTTTCAGCGGACAAGTCACGACCGATGAGCCAGAATTTTGCATCGCCAACCGCCACCGCATCGCACTTGAACTGCGCGCTGTCCGGCACCGCGCCGTTCGTCGCGTAATTTTCCAGAACGTAGCTGATGTAGCGCTGCGCACCTTCGATGGCCTGATCGGCAGCGACACCGTTCAAGCGATTATCCGATGCGCGCAACTCAAACGTCATCGAGTTCGCAAAATAAAGCGCGATGCTGACCAGCCCGATGCAAACCCACAACACGATGATGAGGACGGAGCCGTCGCGCGCGGTTGAAGGTTGAGGGTTGAAGGTTGAAGGTTTTGAAAACTTGCAAACTTCAACTTTCAACCGGCAACGGATTGTTGGATGAATTTTCATCTTCAATTTCCCCCGCTCGCAAAAACCATGTTCGTCCGCGATTGCGAAACCATCGGCACAACGACTTGGATCGGCTGCGCGTTCGCGTTGCCCGCCATTTTTATTTCCACACGCACCGCCCACGGCAGGTTGGTGTTCACGCCGGTCGCATCAGTTGTGTCCCACGCGTCCTGCCATTGCGTGCCGTCGTAGCCGGAAAATTTCACACTCGCCACGCCGGTCAGCATCAACTGGTCTTCCACCTCCGGCGAATTCAGCGTCAGCAAATTCCGCGACACACTGCGATACAAGTCGCGGCCCACCGCATCTTTCGTCGCCGACATTTTCAATTCGTAACTCACGCGCTGGATTTCGCTCCACGGCTTGCTTTCGCCGAGTGCGCCCGTCGTGGTGAACATTTCCACCGCCACCGGTTCGCCGATGCCCACGCTGCTGATGGTTCCCGCGCGAAAACCGCCGGACAAAATTCCGCCGGTGGCATTCGTTGGCGGCATCGCGCCTGCGAGATCGCGCTTGAGAAATGCCACCGTGGCGTCCACTGGCGTGTTCGCATCCACGGCATCCGCCGTGGCAGCGCGCAGGCGCAGCGCGCCGAACAGCACGGCATTGGCCGCCACGAGCACGATCGCCGCCACACCGATGGCGAGAATCAACTCGATCAGCGTGAAACCAGAAATCATCCTCGTCCTCATCGTCATGCTCAAAAAACAAATTGAGGATGAGGACGAGGATGAAAAGGCAAGGCCGCCGTCCGCTGTTTGCGGGCGTTGGCTTAACCAACTATCGTTTTTCGTTTCAATCTTCACTGCGATAAATTTATTCCGGTTGTCCCGCTTGATTGCCGGGCGAGCGTATTCAGCTTCACCGAATACTCTTTGCCCTGCGCGGTGTATTTCACTTCCACCGTCACCAGTTGCATCGCGTTATCCGACGGCCAGCTTTGGCTGGAACGCGACCACTCAAAATCCAGCACACCTTCCGTCGCCGTGCCGCGCTGCGGACTGCTCCACGTTGCGGTGACCAAACTTTCATTCAGAATTTTTTCAGCCACGCGCGCCGCGCCGCCCTTGCGCGCCGCCACTTCGCCCGCGAGACCGGCGGTGTGCAGCGCCTCGATTGACACTGGAATCACAATGGCCAGAAACAACAGCGCCGCCATGGACTCGGCCAGCGTGAACGCCTGGCAACCGCGCCGCGCGGCGCAATTTTTATTTCGCGCGATCGTTAACTTCATAACCCATGCGCGTCTTGCCCAACACCAGCCAGCGGGCGAACCCGGCGGAATCCTGCAACTGCACCGTCTGCGGGCTGTTCTCATCCACCGTGCCGTCCGCCAAAAATTTTATCGCGGGCAGATTGTTAAACATCACGGGCGAACCCAACCCGATGTTCTGCACCGCCAGTTGCAACGTCGAATCCACTGATAAATTTTCTGCTTTCGTATCACCACTCTGCCCGGTCGTCTCGGCCTGCAAGCCGTAGGTGCCGCTCTTTTCATCCAGCCACAACAGCATCGGCGCGCCCTCCGAAACCGCACGGCTTTGCCCCGCGTGCATCAGCGACATCAACCGCCGCGACTCGGAATCCAGCGCGCGGCCCCGGACAAATCCCGACATCCGCGGCAGCGTGATGGACGCGATGATCGCCAGCAACGCGAGCACAAGAATCAGTTCGATCAGCGTAAACGCGCGGGACGAATGCGGGCGGCGCGATGCTGGTCGGAAATTTTTCATGCGCTTGGCAATTCATTGCCGGTCAAAAATCATTTTGCCCAGCTGACCACGTCATCATCGGTTCCTTCCTTGGTGTCCGCCCCGGCGGAAAGCAGGTCATACGCCCCGGCGGAATGCTTGCCCGGATAGGAATAAATATAGGCGTTGCCCCACGGATCCGACGGCAGCCGGTCTAGATAGGGGCCGTGCCAGCCTTTGGCATTGCCCGGTTGCGTGATCAAATCCTGAAGACTTTTCGGGTAGAAACCGTTGTCTACTTCATACTGGCCGAGCGCCGACTTGATGCCGCCGTTGATGTCCGTCGTCGCCGCCGTCACGCGAGCGCGCTCACTGGAACCGGCGATCCGGGGAATGACCAGCGCGGCCAAGATGCCGATGATGACAACCACCAGCAAAATTTCAACGAGCGTGAAGGCGCGGCGCAGTTGTTTTTTTTGAACAACGATTCTTTTGATTTCAATTTTCATAAACAGTTGGTTTTTTTATTTAATATTTTGGCTCATGGTCAACACCGGCAGCAGCATGCCGATAAAAATAGTGCCGATGAAGCCGGCGATCAGGAACAGCAACAGCGGTTCCGCGAGGGCGACAGCGGTTTTCAAATTACGGTCGAGATCGCCTTCCGTGACCACAGCCACGCGCACAAGTTCGACATCGAGCTTGCCGCTTTCCTCGGCGACGGAAATCATTTCCAGCACCGACCCGGGAAAAAGTATTTTGCAATTCGCGAGGCTCTGACCAAGACGACCGCCCTGCTGCACGCGTTCGATGGCCTGCGTGACAGCGTCCACCAAAATCTGGTTGCCAATCGAACGCCGCGCGACCGTCAGGCCCTGCACCAACGGCACGCCCGCGCCAATGAGCGTGCCCAGCATCCGGCAGAAACGCGCCATCGCAAATTGCGCGATGAGCGAGCCGACCAGGGGCGTTTTCAAAATGATTCCTTCCCAAGTGCGTTTGCCTTTTTCGGAAACGAACCAGGCCCGGGCGAGAAAAAACACACCCACCAACGCGGCGCCCACCAGCAGACCGTAAGCGCGCACTAGATCGCTCGCGCCGATGATGATTTTTGTGAGCAGCGGCAGCGAGCCGTGGATGCTGTTGAACAAATTCCGCAGCATGGGAATGAAAAAAGTCAGGAGCGCAATCAACACGCCCAGCGCCAGCACCAGCAGGATGCACGGATACAGCATCGCCGTGACCACTTTTGATTTCAGATCCTTTTCGCGCGATTGAAATTCCGCGATCTGCGCCAGCACCACGTCAAGAAAGCCGCCCGCCTCGCCCGCTTCCACCATCGCGACGTAAACGCGCGGAAATGTTTCCGGCGATTTCGCCATCGCATCGGCCAGCGACAAGCCGTCGATCACGAGGTCGTGAACTTGTTTCCATTGGGCTTTCGATACGGGCGACGACGCCTCTTTCTGTAAAATCACCAGCGCGCGGCTCAACGGCACGCCCGCCGCGAGCAGGCTGGAAAGCAGGCGCGTGAAATTTTCCAGTTCCTTCGCCGAAACTTTTTTGGAGGCGAAGTTGAAAGAACCATTCCCCAAGCCGCTTGGTGAGTTCGTGGTCGCCGAACCGTTTTTCTTGGCCGCGCCAGAACTTTTTTCCGTGATGTTCACGGGGCGCAGGCCGAGCGTTTCCATCTGGCGCATCGCATCCGGGCGACCGGCGGCCTCCAGCACACCGTCGGCAATTTTGCCGTCGGCTTGCAACGCTCTGTAGGAAAACGTGGGCATGAAAATCTTTTAGCCAGCAACCGCAATGCTTGCAACGGATGCCCCAGATTCATCTTTCGCCGAACGCTCGACTTCTTTCGCAGTCGTGACGCTCAAAACTTCTTCGACCGTCGTGACGCCTTGCGCGACGAGCCGCCAGCCGTCCTCGGCGAGCGTCGTCATGCCATCGCGGCGGGCGGCGGCGCGGATTTGATCGGTCGAGGCGGATTTTAAAATCAACTGGCGGATCTCTTCATTCGTGTCCATCCACTCGAAAATGGCCTGGCGTCCGAAGAAGCCCGTGTTGCGACATTCACGGCAGCCGACGGATTTGAAAATGGTTTTGTCCGCCGCGATGCCGAGCTTGGCCTTGAACGCCCACGCGTTCGCGGAATTGTCCGGCTGTTTGCAATGCGGGCACAGCACGCGGACGAGGCGTTGCGCGAGCACGGCTTCGAGCGACGACGCGACGAGATACGGCTCGACGCCCATGTCCACCAGCCGCGTGAGCGCACCGGGCGCGTCATTCGTGTGCAAGGTCGAGAAAACCAAATGGCCGGTGAGCGATGCCTGCACCGCAATCTGCGCGGTTTCGGCGTCGCGGATTTCGCCGATGAGAATCACGTCCGGATCGTGGCGCAAAATCGAGCGCAGGCCACGCGCGAAGGTGAGGCCGGATTTTTCATTCACCTGAATCTGGTTCACGCCTTTGAGCTGATACTCAACCGGGTCTTCAACGGTGATGATTTTGCGGACGGCGTCGTTGATCTCGTTGAGCGCGGTGTAGAGCGTCGAAGTTTTGCCGGAGCCCGTCGGGCCGGTGACGAGAATGATGCCGTGCGGCATCTTGAGAACGTGCTTGAAATGTTCAAACTCGCGCGTGTTCATCCCAATCTGGCCGAGGCCGCGCAGTGTGGAATTCTGCCGGAGCAAACGCATGACGACTGCTTCGCCGTGCAACATCGGAATCACGGAAACGCGGATGTCCACTTCGGCAGAATCAATGCGGACTTTGATGCGACCATCCTGCGGCAGGCGTTTTTCCGCGATGTTCAGATGGCTTAAAATTTTTACGCGCGAAACAATCGCGGGTTGGAAACGCTTGAGCTGCGCGGGAACCGGCACTTCCTGTAGCTCACCGTCAATGCGATAGCGGATACGAAATTCATCCTCGAACGGTTCGAGGTGGACGTCCGAGGCGCGCAATTCAATCGCGTCCTTCAAGACTTGGTTGACGAAGCGGATGATGGACGCCTCGTCCTCCGCGCCGTCGTCGAGATTGTTGCCCTCGGCATTTTCATCGAGAACCTGAATGCCTTTTTCTTCGTCGAGCGTGCCGATGGTGTCCGCGCCAACGCCGAGACGTTTCTTGATTTCGCGCTGGATGGCTTCGGTGGAGGCGAGAACGGGCTTGAGGTTCAAGCCCGTCAACGTTTTCAGCGCGTCGAAACCTTGCGTGGCAAACAGACGGCTGGTGGCGACTTCGACCACGCCGTTGTCGCGCTTGAGCGGAAGGAGTTCTTCCTTCAACAAAATGCGCGCGGGAAAAAGAGAAAGCAGCTGACGATCCGGCTCCACGTCTTCGAGCGTCGTGTAGCCGAGGCCGTATTCGTTCGCGAGCCAGCGGAGAATTTCTTCTTCGGTGAAGAATTTTAATTTCGCGAGCGTCTCGGCGTCAAACGAGGAAAGTTGCCGGGACGCAATCATGCGTCCCAGCAACTCCTGCGATGAATCTTGAACCGGTGAGACGGCCATGAATCGTCAGCTTTCTATTTGCGAATTATTATCGGACTAATTCCAAGACGTAGGCCTGCGCCTCCTGTTTGGTGGTGAGGATTTTTTTCAAGTTGTCTTGCGCGGCCTCCAGCTTGGCCTGCTTGGCGGCCTTGGATGCTTTGTGCTTGGCGAGCAAATCTTTGATCTGGGCGGCGGGAGCATTAGCTTCCAATGCTTTGGTGAGCGCTTCTTCTTCAGCGCTCGGGGCACCGAACATACCGCCACCACGCTGACGATTATTGCCGCCGGCTTGGTCACCGCCACGGTTGCCGCCACCGAACAGGGCGCGCATGCCGCCGCCCATGCCGACATCGCGGCGGGCGTCCATGACTTTTTGCACGAGCGGTTTCACGGCGTCCCATTCGACGTCGTTGGTGAATTCGAGGCGGTCTTTGATGCCGTCCAGCAGACGCTGCTGCATGGCCGCCGGGTCAAAATTTCCGCCGCCCTGACGATTGCGACGCTGACCGTTTTGGTCGCCGCTGTTATTGCCGCCGTTGTCCTGCGCGAACGCGGCGCCAACGCTCAAGGCGAGGGCGGCGGTCATGGCGCACACTGTGATGATGCGATTTAATTTCATTTTGAATGTTTAGTTATGGTTGCGTGGTCGTTTATTTTCCGCGACTGCAAAAATTGCCGCCGTGGCCGTGAGCATCCTTCGCAAGGAATGTGCCAGCAAGGAAAACTGTTTTTGCAGGCAATTCGCGGGCTGACCGCGCGCAAAGCCTGCGCGCGGGAAGGTCTTCGCGCATAAATTGCACAGCGCGCGGCGATGGCTGGCGGAGAATGAGGTTGTTGCCGGACGCGCATTGCGATAAGAACTTCAGGCAACCACCCCGCATGAGCAAACACCGGCATCCACTCCACCAGCTGAAGGCATTGAAATTTTTTATCCTGCCGCTGGCCGGCCTGACGTTTGAAATTTGCTGCTGGCGGCGGCAGGATGTTTTGCACCGGATTATTTTCTGCGCCGGCGTGGCGGTGCTGCTGGTGATTGCTTTCATCTGGCTGGAGTCCAGCCGCCGTTCGCCGCGCCAGCGTCGGCGGCGGCATCACGGAGATGATTTTCGTTGAATGGGGTGCGGGCGGTTGCTGGCACGAAAAGTTTTGGCGGGCGGAAAAATTTTTTTCTGGTTTGTGACGGTTCGCAGTTTTAGTCTCCGGCAAAATCAATTCTCCCAAATTTTTATGGACATCGTTTTCAACTGCCCCAACTGTGAACAAGAACTGGCCGTGGATCAGAGCGGCGCCGACACACAGATTAACTGCCCGGCGTGCAACGAAACCATCACCATCCCGCCCGCAACCAAGCCGACCACCGGCCCCCTGCCCGCCGTCACGCCGCCGCCGCCCGCTGGAAAAACCACCTCGCCACCGCCCGCCGCCAAGCCGCCGATGAATTTCAGGGTGCCCGTGCGCGACAAGCCGAGCGAAGTCCTCGTGGAAAAACACAAATCCGTGCTGGAGATCGTCCAAAAAGGCGCGGGCAAACGCCTCCTCATCCACACCATCCGCCACGCGAGCTGCGTGGAATCCGGCCACGATTATTTCGACGAACGCGTCTCGGAATTTTTGAATCAGGTCGGCGAAACCAACCTCATCGGCATCCACACCATCGGCTACGAACACTTTGACGTGGGTGTGCAGAAGATCCTGACGGACTACGGCGTAGTCATTGTTTTCCGGGGCTGAATCATTTTGACTTGGCCGCATGAGGCCGATACCGTTCCGCGCATGACAAAACGTCTGTCATTTTTGATTCTGCTCGTCACGCTGGTGGCGCTCACCCCGTTCCGTTCGCCCGCACCGCTGACCTACATTCCCGGCGAAGGCTGGTATTACGAAAGCTACGGCGAGAACGGCAAATGGCAGCGCGCGCGCGCCAAAGACCAGTTGCAAGTCGCCGAGGCAGCGTTTCAGGCAAAAAATTACTCGACCACGTTGCACGCCGCGCACCGCATCCTCCGCGTGTGGCCGTTGTCCGATTACGCGCCCCGCGCCGAATACCTCGTGGGCCGCTGCCTCGAGATCAAGCACAAGGACGAATCCGCGTTCAACGCCTACCAAAAAATCATCGAGAAATATCCCAAGAGCGGCGAATACAACGAAGTTCTCCTCCGCCAATATGAGATTGGCAACCGCTTCCTTGGTGGTCAGTGGTTCCGCATCTGGGACATCCTCCCGCTGTATCCTTCGATGGATGAAACCGCGCAACTTTACCAAAAAATTGTCGGTAATGGCCCTTACAGCGAAGTCGCTCCGCACGCGCAGTTGCGCATCGGCGCGGCGCGCGAAAAGCAGAAGGATTTTTCTGCCGCTGTGCGCGCCTACGAACTTGCCGCCGATCGTTATCACAACCAGCCAGAGATAGCCGCTGACGCCATGTATCGCGCTGGCGTCGCGTGGGAAAAACAAGCCGACACCGCCGAATACGACCAAGGTGCCGCCGCCAAGGCCATCGCCGCCTACACGGATTTCATAACGTTCTATCCCGATGACAAACGCGTAGCCGATGCCCAAAAGGCGCTCGTTAAACTCAAAGGCGAACAAGTGCGCGGCAGTTTCAAAATCGCGCAGTTCTATGAATCCAACCGCAAGTGGGCCGGAGCCGTGGTGTATTACAACGACGTGCTGCATCTCGACGCCAACTCACCGCTCGCCGCGCAGGCCCGCCAGCGCATTGACGCCTTGAAGCCGCGCTTGAACGCGACGCCTGCAAAATAATTCCCCATGCGCGCTTTCAAAAAAATTCTCCCGCTCCTCGCCGCGTTCGCCTTCACCGGCTGCGCCAGCTATCACCTCGGCCCCGTGATGGACAAGGGCGATGACAAGACCGTGGAAATTTTGCCGTTCAACAACCAGACCCTCCAGCCGCGCCTCGGCGATTCGCTCACGCGAGCGCTGCGCCAGCGGTTGCAAACGGACGCCACCTACCATCTTGACACGCGCGGCACGGGCGACATCGTCATCACCGGCGTCATCAGCCAATATCGGCGCGGCTCGGTGGGTTACGCGAGCAACGACGCGCTCACGCCGGAAAATTACCGGGTGGAAAGCGTCGTTCACGTCACCGCGCGCGAACGCAGCACTGGCAAGCTGCTGGTGGATCGCGATGTCAAGGGCGTCACGCTCGTGCACATCGGCCCGGATCTGGCCAGTTCAGAACGCCAGGCACTGCCGCTCGTTGCGGAAGAACTCGCCGAGAAAATTATCAGCCTGCTGACTGAAGGCTCATGGTGATCAACCGCTGAAGACAATTCCAAATTCTGAAAGGCGGACGTAAACGTCCGCTTTTTTTATTTCTTCCGCCACCAACTGGTCATGCGCTTGGGTTGCTGCGGTTCATCCGTCGCCTGGGACTGGGCGCGGAGCAGCAGGCTACGCGCGGCCTCCAGCTCCATGATGAAGAGATCGTAGCTCAAAAAACGGTCGCCGGGATTTTTGGCGAGGGCGCGGGTCAGCGCGTCGCTCGTGGGCTGGGAAATTTCCGTGACCACTTCATTCGCAGGGCGCAGCGGCGTATAAACGTGCGCCTGCACCACTTCATCCGGCGTCGCCGCATCGAACGGCACGTAGCCCGTGATGGCGTGATACAGCGTCGCGCCCAAACTATACATATCAGACAGAAAAGTTTCCTGCTCGCGTTTGATTTTTTCCGGCGCGACGTAATACGGCGTGCCGCGCGTGAACTCCGCCGATTCCTGCTCCGCGTCCGTCTTGCGCGCAAGGCCGAAATCCACCAGCTTCGGCTCGTGGTCGGAATTGAATAAAATATTTCCCGGCTTGATATCGCAGTGCAGCAAGTCGTGTTTCAATGCCATGTCTAGCGCCGACGCGATTTTGATGCCGACATCCAGCACACGCAGTTCTTCCAGCCGATGAAGTTTTTCAATACGCGCATCCAAACTGCCTTGGTCGGCAATTTCCATCACGAGATAGCGTTCGCCTTCCCATTCATCGAACGTGTAGATGTGGATGATGTTCGTATGATTCAGCTTCGCGCAGGCGCGGGCTTCGAGGTAGAAACTTTCCAGCATCGCCGGGTCGTCGAGCAATTCCTTCTTCATCAGCTTCACGGCGACGTGCCGTTCGAGCGTGGTATCCCAAGCGCGATAGACGATGCCCATGCCGCCGGAGGCAATCTTGCTGCGGAGGTCAAACTGCCGGAGCAGCATCGGCATCATGATGGCGTGGCCGCATTTTTTGCACGGCTCGGAGGCGAGCGGCGGCAGGTCGCCGGGAATAAAAGTTTTCGCATCGCATCCGGGACACGTCACCATCTTCAAAGGTTTGCTGGCTTCACTCATGGCGTCTTGATTGTGGTTTCAATGTAGCACCGCGAGCCAATCCGACAACGCAATTTTCTAGCGCACTGGTTTTACACAAACACAATCTTCGTCGTCGCTTCCTTTTCATCCCAGCCCCGCGTCGGCTCGGCGGTCACGGAAGAAATGTCCTTGAACGAAATCTGCCGGCCCAAAGTCTTGGGCGACTTCACATCCACCTGCGCCGGGTCGCACGTCTGCTGCGAAACTTTCTGGTGCGGCGCGGGCTTGTAGCGGATGTAGAGCAGCTTCGGCGTCTCCGCCGCGAAATACAGGATGCGCGATTTTTCCGGGATGCACGAATACGCCTTGTTCAAAATCGTCCCGCCAAACGTAAATCGCTTGAGATAGCTCGCCTCGCGGTCAGTATAGGCGCAGGTGAAAACTTTTTCGCGGTCCGGCAGGCCGCAGTAAAACAATTCCTGGCCGACGAATAATTTCTCCGGCAACTCGGCCACCTTGTAAGTGCCATCGCGGAACACCAGCAGGACCCGGTCAAACTTGGTGCATTCCAGCTTGAACTCCTCGCCCGAAACTTTGTAGCCGACATAGCCGGTCTCGCGGTCATACGCGACCTTGAACGACTTGAACGCCGCCGCCTTCACGTCCACTTCCTCGTGCCGCGCGGATTTCGTGGTCAGGCGCGGATACAGCTTGCCGTATTTTTCCAGCAACGCCTCGATGTGGCTGATGACATACTTCGTGAGGCTCTTGAGATTCTTGCGAACCTCGTCCAATTCAGCCTTCGTTTTCTCCATTTCCTCGCGATGCTTGTTGATGTCGAAAAGTGAAATCCGGCGGATGCGAACTTGCAACAGTTTCTCCACATCCGCGTCCACGATGTCGCGCACAAGCTGTTTCTTGAACGGCTTGAAACCTTCATAAACCGCCGCGATGACGGCCTCATTCGTCTTGCACTTCTCGATCAATTTGTAAATGCGCTCCTCAATAAAAATGCGTTCCAGCGTGCGATAATGCAGCTCATCAAGCAGTTGCCGCTCGCGCAAATCCAATTCGCGTTTCAGAATCGCGACGAGCTGCTCGGTGTTTTCGTGCAACACTTCGCTGACAGTCAATTCCACCGGGCGATTATTTTTGATGACGATGATGCGGCTGGAAATCGTCGTCTCGCAATCGGTGAACGCGTAAAGCGCGTCCACCATCTTCTCCGCCTCCACGCCTTGCGGACAACGGATTTCGATCTCCACCGTCTCGGACGTAAAATCGTTGATGGATTTTATTTTTAATTTTCCTTTGCGGGTCGCGTCTTCAATCGAGGTGAGCAGCGATTCCGTCGTGGTGGTCGGCGGAATTTCCGTGATGACCACGGTGGATTCGTCCTTCACCTTGATGCGGGCGCGGACTTTCACGGAGCCTTTGCCGTCCTGATAATCGCGCGCGTCCATCAAGCCGCCCGTGAGAAAATCCGGCAGACATTTGAACGGCTGTTTTTTGAGAATCGCGATCTGCGCTTCGAGCAGTTCCGGAAAATTGTGCGGCAACAGCCGTGCCGCCAAGCCAACCGCGATGCCCTCCGTGCCGAGCATCAGGGTGAGCGGCAGTTTGCATGGCAGCGTGATTGGCTCTTTGTTCCGTCCATCGTAAGTCGAAACGAAATCGGTAATCTCGTCGTTGAAAAGCTCTGTGCGTGCGAGTTCGGTCAGACGACATTCGATATAACGTGGCGCAGCGGCAGGATCACCAGAAAAGATGTTGCCAAAATTTCCCTGACCTTCGATGAGGTAGCGTTTGTTTGCCAGCACGACAATCGCATCGTCAATCGAGGCGTTGCCGTGCGGGTGATATTTCATTGTCTCGCCGGTGACGCTGGCAACTTTGATGAAGCGTCCATCGTCCAGCGTGTGCAGCACATGAAGAATGCGCCGCTGCACCGGCTTCAAACCATCCGCGAGATTCGGAATCGCGCGGTCACGGATGACGTAGCTCGCATAATCGAGAAACCCGCGATCCACCCGCGTGTGCAAGCCGACGCCGAGCTTTTTCGGATCGAACGGCTTGTGCGCGACGGCTTCGACAACTTCGGCGACGACGTGCTGCGCACCGTTGTCGCCGTTGTCATTTTCGGTGGCGGATTTTTTCTTCGCCAGTTTGGTTTCTGCCGCCGCCGCCGACGGCACGGCGATGGGCAATTCTGTCTGGCCAGATTCTTTTTTACGTTTGTCGGAACTCATGAGCGCGCGCATTAAGCCAGAAGCGCGCCGACGCTTCAAGATTTCCCCGGCGGCAATCAGAAAAAATGTTCCGCCGACTTTGGACTTTCAACTTCGGGCGTTGGACTTTAATTTCCCCGCATGGCATCTGCTGAAATTGATGTGAAATACGTCGCGCACCTCGCACGGCTCGCGCTCACGCCGGACGAAGAAAAAAAACTCGGCGCGCAGCTCGGCAACATTCTGGGCTACATCGAAAAATTGCGCGAGCTGGACGTGACCAACGTCGAGCCAACCGCCCACGCCGTGCCGCTCGTCAACGTCACCCGCGCCGACGAAGTCCGCCCTTCGCTCCCGCATGAAGACGCTCTCCGCAACGCCCCGCGCCAGGCCAATGGACTTTTTATCGTCCCCAAAATCGTGGAATAACTTTTTAGACAGGATTAACAGAATTGACAGGATTAAAAAATGAAGCAGCTGAACCCGAACAGTTTTCGAGGAGTAAACCCCAATCCTGTCTAAATTTCATGCTAAACCAACTCACCATTTCCGAACTGACAGCGAAGTTTGCCAAACGCGAGGTCTCGGCGCGCGAAGCCACGCAGGCGTGCCTCGACCAGATCGCGCGGGTGGATGGAAAAATCCACGCCTTCATCAGCCACAACGTCGCCGATGCGCTCGCGCAGGCGGACGCGGCGGATAAATTAATTTCCAGCGGTGTGAGCAAACCCATGCTGGGCGTGCCGATTGCGATCAAGGACGTTCTCGCTGTCAAAGGCCAGCCGCTGAACTGCGCGTCAAAAATTCTCGGCAATTTCATTTCACCTTACGACGCGACGGCGATTGAAAAATTGAGGGGGGCGGGCGCGATTGTTTTTGGCCGGTGCAACATGGACGAATTTGCGATGGGCAGCTCGACGGAAAATTCGGCGTTCGGCGCGACCAAAAATCCGTGGGACATCACGCGGATTCCCGGCGGTTCATCCGGCGGTTCGGCAGCAGCGGTTGCGGCGGATGAGTGCATCGCCTCGCTTGGCACGGACACCGGTGGTTCGATTCGCCAGCCCGCTGCGTTGTGTGGCGTCGTTGGCATGAAGCCGACTTACGGGCGCATCTCGCGCTACGGCCTCGTGGCGTTTGCGAGTTCGCTGGATCAGATCGGGCCGTTCACGAAAGACGTGCGCGACTCGGCGATTTTATTGGGCGCGATGAGCGGCCACGATTTGCGCGACTCGACGAGTATTCCGCAACCGGTTCCCGATTACACCGCCGCGCTCACGGGAAATATTCGCGGACTGAAAATTGGCCTGCCCAAAGAATACATGGTCGGCGGTCTCGACCCGGAAGTGAAAGCCGCCGTAGACGCCGCCGTTAAAAAATATCAGGAGCTTGGCGCGGAGATTGTGGAAATTTCCCTACCGCACACGGATTACGCGGTCGCCGTTTATTACATCATTGCAACGGCGGAAGCGTCCGCGAACCTCGCGCGCTTCGATGGCATTCGTTACGGCGCGCGCGTGGATGGTGCCGACCCGATTGAATTGTATTCCAAGACGCGCGGCGCGGGTTTTGGCGCGGAGGTGAAGCGCAGAATTATTCTCGGCACTTACGTTTTGAGCAGCGGCTACCACGACGCGTATTATTTGCAGGCGCAAAAAGTTCGCACGCTCATCCGTAATGATTTTCTAAACGCATTCGAAAAAGTGGACGCCATCATCACGCCGACTTCGCCGACGGCGGCGTTTAAGATCGGCGAAAAATCCGATGACCCGCTGCAGATGTATCTGTCCGACATCTTCACGATTTCGTGCAACCTCGCGGGCATTTGCGGCATCAGCATTCCCTGCGGCTTCACGAAAAATCCGAAGCTGCCGATTGGTCTGCAAATTCTTGGCAAGCCGTTCGGCGAGGAAACGATGCTGAAGCTCGCGCACGCCTACGAGCAGGCGACGCCGTGGCACAAAGAAAAAGCCGCGTTGCCCTAATCCGGTGTGGCGAGCGTCCTCGCGAGCCGCTTAAACCAAAAG
>JANOBC010000416.1:0-5464 GCA_031411455.1 Limisphaerales bacterium | reverse complement strand
GTGCGCTGCTGTTCTTCCTTCAACACTTTGGCGACGGCGTCGAAATTTTTATTCGACTCGGCGAGCGAACTGCCTTCCGGTGCCACGTCGCGGTCGTGCCAGCAATAATACGGCGCGCCGAGCTTCTCGATGAATTCGAACGCCACCCGCGCGCGGTGTTGGGCGTTGGCGACGGAGTTCGTGCCGTCATCCCACGGCCGCAGCATCGTGCCCGCGCCGAACGGATCGCTGCCCGTGCCGCGAAACGAGTGCCAATAAACGACGGCGAAACGCAAGTGGTCGCGCATGGTTTTGCCGGCAACGACTTCGCTGGCGTGGTAATGCTTGAAGGCCAAAGGATTTTTGGACTTCGGCCCTTCGTAGGCGATGCGGTTGATTTTCGGGAAGGCGGCTTGGCTCATATCAATTTAATTTTATTTTTTATGGCGACAGTGGTGCGATGCAAGGCGCGCAATTTATGCGGCTCCATTCTTTATCACAAGCGAGTTATTTTTATGCGGACGTTTTTCGCCCTTGCACCGTAGGCAGGTGTGCCGGCAGGCAGAAGTTTGAACAAACTGGTTTTTGCCGGGTCAATGTTACGTTCACAGGTTGTCGGTCGCCGCTTTTATCGGATTAACGGCTGGCAATTTGGGTCGGGATTCATAAACTATCAAAACCAATTGATGCGACAATTCATCACCATCGCGCGCAACGCCTTCATGGAACTGATCCGGCAGCCGGTTTTTTTGCTGCTGATGACTGGCTCCGTCGCGTTCGAGATTTTTCTCGCCGTGCCGTATTACTTTGCGTTCGGTGATGAGCCGAAGCTTGTCCAAAATTCCACGCTCGCGGTGATGCTGCTCTCTGGTTTGTTTGGCGCGGTGTTGAGCGCATCGTCGTCGCTCGCGCGGGAAATTCGCTCCGGCACGGCGCTCGCTGTTTTATCCAAGCCGGTTGGACGCGCGCAATTTCTCCTCGCCAAGTTCGCCGGGCTGGCCGCCGCGCTGGCGCTGCTGACGTATGTTAATATGGTCGGCGTGCTGCTCGCGAGCCGCATGGCGTTCGATGCGTATGGCAGCACAGATTTAGCCGCCCTCTCCGTCATCGGCGGCGGCATCGCGGCGGCGTATTTGCTTGGCGGCTTCAGCAATTTTTTCCTGCGCCGCCCGTTCGTCAGTGACGCGGTATTTGGCATGGTCATCTTCATCACCTTGGCGGCGTTCGTGATTTTCAACTTCACCAAGCAAATGGCCAGCCTCGGCGAACAGGCAGCGGTGAACTGGAACCTCGTTCCCGCTGGGCTGCTCGTGCTGTTCGCGCTTTGGATTCTCGCGGCCATCGCGCTGGCCTGTTCGACACGGTTCGACATGATTGCGACGCTCTCCATCTGCTCGGCGGTTTTCATGGTTGGGCTGATGTCGGATTATTTCTTCGGCCAGCGCGCGGCGCACGGCTCGCTAGTGGGGTCAACTCTTTACAGCATTGTCCCAAACTGGCAGCTTTTCTGGCTCGCCGATGCGATTGATGAAGGTAAAACAACCTTTCACTGGGGCTATGTCGCGAAAGCGCTGGGCTACGCGGTGTGCTACGCCGGTGCGGCGCTCGCAGCCGGGGTGGCGCTGTTTGAGGAACGGGAGTTGAGTTGAATTTAATGGCCGCAAAAAAGCGCAAAAGACGCGAAAACTTTTGCCGAAAAACTTTTTTGCGACTTTTGTGACTTTTCGCGGCAAAAAGTAAAATGGAAAGAAACACACAGAAAAATGGATTGGTGAATCTGGTCATCGCCGTGCTGGTGCTCATCGCCGCCGTCGCCGTCACCGCGCTGGTCAAATCGCTCGCCGGGCAAGCCGCGTCCGTCTTTCTGGCGCTCGGCGCGCTCGTGGCGTTCGTGAGCTGGTTCCAGATGCGCCTCGAAGAAAACGAGCGCCTCGAAAAACTCGAACTGGACGAACTCGCCCGCAGCCGGGGCGCTTCCTTGTTTGAAGCCAACGATACCGGCAGCTTCCCCGCCCGCAACGCCCGCGAGCAATTTGAGAAATTCATCGTCCCCAGTTTCACCATCTTGTTGATGCTCGCTGCTGCCAGTGCCGCGTGGTTTCTCTGGCAGTTTAGCGGGAAAAATCAGGTGACAGTCGTTCCCACCAGCGCCACCGCGTCACTTTCGTTGTTCGCCATTTTTGCGCTGCTGCTCTTTTTGTTCGGACGCTTCTCCGTGACGATGGCGCGGTTAGAAAAACACCGTTTGCTCCAGCCCGGCGCGAGTTTTTTGCTGGCGGGCGCTTACGTTTGCGCGCTTGTGGCGCTCGGCATCGCGGGCGTGGAGGCCAAACATCCGCGCGCAGATTTCTGGGTGGCGCGCGGTCTGTGTGTGCTGCTGGCGCTGCTGGCGACGGAAAATCTCCTGACGCTCCTGCTGGAAATGTATCGCCCGCGCGTGAAGGGCAAAATCGCCCGCCCGCTCTACGATAGCCGCGTGGTCGGCCTGCTGGCGCAACCGGAAAGCCTGTTCACCACGGCGGCGCAGACGCTCGATTATCAATTTGGCTTCAAAGTTTCCGACACCTGGGTTTTTCAGGCGCTGAAAAAAAATCTCGCCGCGTTCCTGCTCATCCAACTTGCGGTGCTGATCATTTCCACAATGTTTGTCTTCGTGGATGCGGGCGAACGCGCGGTGCATGAACGTTGCGGCAAGCCCGCCGGAGTTTTCGAGCCGGGCGCGCATTTCAAATTGCCGTGGCCAATTGATAAGGTGTATCGCTTCCACACCGAACAGATCCAGTCCTTTGCCGTTGGCTACACGCCGGATGAAAAAAATGAAGGCGCGGGCATCGTTCTTTGGACCGTCGCTCACGCCAAGGAAGAAAATTTTCTTGTCGGCAACCACGCTTCCGCCGCTACCGGCACGAACAGCAAGCCCGTTGGCCTCATCACCGTCAGCATCCCGGTGCAGTTCCAGATCACGAACGTCACGGACTGGGTGTATAAAAATTCGCAGCCGGATGAATTGCTCCAGAACATTGCCACGCGCGAAGTCGTGCGTTATCTCGCGGGCAGCGACTTGAACGAAATCCTTTCGCAAGGCCGGCTCGCGGCGGCGGAAATGTTGCGCGATAAAATCCAGGACGCGGCTAACGCCCGTTCGCTCGGTGCGAAGATTGTTTTCGTCGGCTTGCAGGACATTCATCCGCCGACAGCCAGCGAAGTCGCGGCCACTTACGAAAAAGTCGTCGGCGCGGAACAGACCAAGCTTGCCACGATTCTCGTCGCCGAATCCGCCGCCATCCGCACGAACGCGCTTTCCGACTCGGCGGCTTACACGCTCACGAATGTCGCTGATGCGCGCCGCGTCGCGCTTGTCTCCTCGAAACTCGCGCAGGCAGCGGCGTTCACGAACCAGATTCCCGCCTACAAAGCCGCGCCGTCCGTCTATCGCCAGCGCCTGTATTTGCAATCGTTCGACGACGCCACGAAGAATGCGCGCAAATATATTTTGCTCGTCACGAACACCACCGACGTCATCGTCTTTGACTTGCAGGACAAAGTCCGCGCCGATTTGGAATTTTTAAACATCACAAACGCCCCATGAAAAAGAACGCTGTTACCATCGCCATCGCCGCCTTGTTGCTGGTGATTTTCACGCTGCTGCTCTTCACCTATCAGGTGCGGCAGTCCGAAGTCGTCGTCGTCTCGCGCTTCCTCAAGCCCGTGGCCACCGTCACCAACGCCGGCCTCTACATCAAGATGCCGTGGCCGATTGACAGCATCAATCGCTTCGACCAGCGCGTGCAAAGTTTCGAGGATAAATACAGCGAGATTCTCACCGCCGACAGCACCTTGCTCCTGTCGAGCGTTTACGTCGGTTGGAAAATTTCCGATGCGAAGGCATTTTTCCCGAAGTTCTCCGGCGGCTCCACCGTTGCGGCGCGCGCGCAACTGGAACAGATCGTCCGCAGCGCCAAGGCGGCGGCCATCGGCAAACACAACCTTTCCGACTTCGTGAATTCCAATCCATCCGAACTCAAGTTGGGCGAGATCGAAAAAGAAATTCAGAGCGCGGTTGAAGTCGAACTTGCCAAGCATGAATACGGCATCAGTATCGAATTCCTCGGCATCAAGCGGCTCGGCCTGCCGGAAAGCGTCACTCAGACCGTGTTCGACCGCATGAAAGCCGAGCGCACCAAGTTCATCAGCGAAGCACAGTTCAAGGGTGAAGCCGAAGCGACGAAAATCAAATCCGCCGCCGAACGTCAGGCCGCCGATGTCATCGCCAACGCGCAGGCCATCGCCACGCGCATCGAAGGCGAAGGCCAGGCCGAGGCCGCGAAAACGTTGTCGGTGTTCCAGCAGAATCCTGAGCTTGCGATTTTCCAGTTGCAGCTTGAGGCGTTGAAGAATTCGCTGAACCAGAAGTCCACGCTCATCTTCGACGAACGCACGCCGCCATTTGATTTGTTCCGCAGCCTGCCGGCGAACAACAACAACGGGTTTAGCAAATAATTTTCGCCATGAGCGACCACCAACATCCTGAACCGCCGTCCTCGCCGAGCCATAGCGAAGCGACGGCTGGCGCCCCCGAGACGCGCGACGCCAATTCCCAGGCGCTCGCCGAGGCGTTGCGCAGCAGCTTCGTCATCGTCAAGATCGCGATGGCCGTGCTCATCATCGTCATCCTCGGCTCTGGCATCTTCACCGTCGGGCCGCAGGAGAAAGCCATCATCCTCCGCTTTGGCAAGCCGCTTGGCGAAGGCCAGAAAATGCTGCTCGGCGCGGGCTTGCACTGGTCGTTCCCGCAGCCGATTGACGAGGTTGTGAAAATTCCCATCACGGAAATCCAAAAAGTTTCCTCCACCGTCGGCTGGTTTCTCACCACGCCGGAGATGGAACTCGCCGGCATCGAGCCGCCCGCCGGGCCGTCGTTGAATCCTGCGATGGACGGCTACGTCATCACCGCTGACCGCAACATCATCCACACCCGCGCCACCGTTTCGTATCACATCGAAGACCCGCGCACGGCCATCTTCAGTTTCGCCAGCGGCACGAACCACGAATTTAATTTGTCCGGCATTTCCAACGCCGTGCAGAACGCGGCCAACAACGCCCTCGTTGCCACCGCCGCGCGGTTCAACGTGGACGACATCCTCATCAACCGTCAGACCGAATTCAAAGACGCCGTGCTGCAGCATGTGAACGAACTCGTCGAGCGCGAACATCACGGCGTGGCTGTGGATCAATGCCAGGTGCAAAGCGTCGCGCCGCGCCAGTTGAAGGAAGTCTTCGCCGCCGTCACCACCGCGCGCCAGAACCGCGACAAGCTGATGAGCGAAGCGCAGTCGCAACAGTTTCAGATCTCGAACGAGGCTGGGGCGCGCGCCGCATCCATCACCAACGCCGCCGAGTCTGCGCGGCACCGTTTCGTTTCCGCGATGGCATCCGACGCAGCGGCGTTCACCAGCCTGCTGCCGGAATACCAGAAGAACCCCCG
>JANOBC010000415.1:0-2107 GCA_031411455.1 Limisphaerales bacterium | reverse complement strand
CACCAATGGCCCGTCATGGGTCAAGATTTCGTATACCATAACCAACACGATCTCAACGAACGCCGTGTTCTACCGTCTAACGTTCCCGTGATTTGATTTGAAAACTCAGAGCCGGGGTTGAGTGCAAACTTGGCCCCGGCTTTTTATTGCCTGAAATAAATTGAAATTAATTTAACCGCAATCACCAGCCAGCGTCTGTCTATTTACTGAATGAAAATCCGTCTATTTCACCTTGCTGTCCCGTTGATCGTGTTGCTGTCTCCAATTAATAATTTGGCGGTGGAACAACTGGCTTTTCCCACCGCCGAAGGCTATGGCCGCAACGCCACTGGCGGACGCGGGGGGCGCATCATTCACGTCACCAATTTGAACGACTCCGGCCCCGGCAGTTTGCGCGATGCCGTCGAGTCGTCCGGCCCGCGCACCGTCGTCTTTGATGTCTCCGGCCTCATCACGCTTGAATCGCGGCTCATCATCCGCCCGACGAATTCCAATCTCACCATCGCCGGTCAGACCGCGCCCGGCGACGGCATCTGCGTTCGCAAATATAATTTCGGAATGTTGGGCGCCACGAATGTCATCATCCGCTACCTGCGCGTGCGGCCCGGAAACATTTCCGGCACCACGCTCGACGGCATGGGCATGGCCTCGGCCAACGACTGCATCATTGACCACTGTTCTATCAGTTGGACGCTGGACGAAGCGTTCAGCTCGCGCAGTGGAAAAAACATCACACTCCAGCGCACGCTGATTTCCGAGGCGCTCAACGCCGCCGGCCACAAAAAATATCCGCCCGGCACGCAGCACGGCTACGCCGCGAGCATCGGCGGCGACATCGGTAGCTTTCACCACAATCTTTTGGCGAACAACGAAGGCCGAAACTGGAGTCTCGCTGGCGGACTGGAAAAGAAAACTTCCACCTACGCTGGCCGCATGGATTTGCGGAATAACGTCATCTTCAATTGGAAACACCGCACGACTGACGGCGGCGCGCATGAGGTCAACTTCGTGAACAACTATTATCAGCCGGGCCCGGCCACGGATTTTTTCTACGCGCTCAATGCGCAATACGGCGGCTTTCCCGGCACACAGCAGTATTATTTTGCCGGCAACATCATGCCCGGTCATTTTGGTTTGACCAATCAGGAAGCTGGGCGCAAGGCGACAACCGAACGCGGCGGCACAGTTCCCACCAATTACAGTCCGTGGGTTGAAAAAGAATTTTTTCCGTCCTTTGTTAAAACCCAAACCGCCGAGCAGGCTTACACGAATGTCCTCGCCGATGTCGGCTGCAATTTTCCGACGCTGGACGCGCACGACACGCGCATCATTGCCGAAGTCCGCAGCGGCAAGACCACATTCAAAGGCAGCAAGACCGGTTTGCCTGGCCTGCCTGATTCGCAGGACGACGTGGGCGGCTGGGATAATTATCCCGAAGTCCACCGCGGCATTGATTGGGATACCGACGGCGACGGCATTCCCGACGCATGGGAAAAATCTCACGGCTTGAACCCCAAAGACGCGAGCGACGCGAACAAAGATTTGAATGACGACGGCTACACGAACTTGGAAAAATATCTGAACTCGCTCGTCGGCGAGTATTCGCTCGCGGTCAAAAAATAATCCCATGAAAAAAATCTCGCTGCTTCTCCTAGCGTGCCTCTCGCTGGAAATTTCCGCCCACGCCCAGGGCTATCCGAAAGTTCCTGGCGACATCATGGAAAAAGCCCGCGCCGAACACGCCGCCGCCGCCAAACTTTCCGACGAAGCCTTCGCACGCGCGTTGCCGGAGATCGAAGCGTGGGCGAAGAAGGGCAAGCCCTACATCCCCGGCGCGGCGAAGCCGGAAGATTTGCCGCAGGCGCGCGTCCCAGCCTTCCCCGGCGCGCAGGGTGGAGGAATGTATTCCTTTGGCGGACGCGGTGGAAAAGTTTTTGTCGTCACCAACTTGAACGACTCCGGCCCCGGCAGTCTGCGCGAAGCGTGTGAGGCTGGCGGCCCGCGCATCATCGTCTTCAACGTCGCGGGCATCATTCGCCTCAACGCACCCATCAGCATCCGCGCGCCCTACATCACCATCGTCGGCAACACCGCGCCGGGTGATGGC
>JANOBC010000414.1:0-13298 GCA_031411455.1 Limisphaerales bacterium | reverse complement strand
AGTGACGGCAGAAGCGAAGAGCAAAACCTACGGCGACGTGAACCCGGTGTTGACCGCCGTGACGAACGGCGCAGTGAACGGCGACGTAATCAACGTGACGCTGGCGACGGATGCGACACAGTTCTCCAGCGTGGGCGTGTCAAACATCACGGTGACGGCTGGCAGCAATCCGAACTACACGGTGGCCACGACCAACAGCACTTTGACGATCAATCCAGCGAACACGCTCGTCGGGGCGACCT
The DNA here is from genome assembly GCA_031411455.1 of Limisphaerales bacterium. Classification (GTDB taxonomy): domain Bacteria; phylum Verrucomicrobiota; class Verrucomicrobiia; order Limisphaerales; family UBA11358; genus UBA11358. The sequence goes on along the minus strand of JANOBC010000414.1, from coordinate 13,056 downwards.
CCACCAATAATCCATCCGGCTACAAAGAGGCCGTTGCCTTCCTCGCCACACTACCGGCTGACGCCACGGGTAATGTGATTTTCGCGGCTGCTAATGGCACCTTCAGCACCAACACTGTGAGCGGAGTTACCACCACGAGCCTCGCGATCACCAACCTGCCACGCGGCACCAACCTCATCACCGTTGCCTATCTGGGGGGTGGCAATTATCTCGGCAGCACGAACGCGCTAAACCAAGTGGTCACGAATCATCCGCCGGTTGCCGGCCACGCGAGCTACACGCGCAACGCGGGCATCTACCAGTTGAACATCACCATCAGCCAGTTGCTCACCAACGTGACGGATGTGGACAGTGATACGGCCACCTTGACGGCCCTCGGTAATTCCACCAACGGAATCATTTTGGCGACCAATGCCACGCTTATCAGTTACTACAACACGAACAGTGTGGCGGATGAATTCACCTACACCGTGAGCGATGGCTTTGGCGGCACCAGCACCGGCATCGTCACGCTGACGATCAACAACAACTCCGTCTTTGGCCAGAGCAGCCCGAGCATCAGCACCACTGGCGGCGCGCCGACCATCAGCTTCGCCGGCATTCCCGGCTACAGCTACAGCGTGCAGCGCTCGACGAACGTGTCCTTCGTTCCCTTCGACATTATTTTGACGACGAACGCGCCCGGCGGCGGTTTGTTTAATTACACGGACAACAGCGCACCGACCCCGTCGGCGTTTTACCGGCTGCAATTCAATCCATGAAATTAAAATTCAAAATGGAATTGAATATGAAAAATAAATTAATTCTATTGAGCCTGCTGGTGGGAACAGCGCTATCCGCGCAGCCCGCGACCAATAGTTTTTTCCTCAACAATCCCGGGGTGACGATTCCCGAGGGTAATCCAGCCGGCGTGAGCCGGACGTTCACCGTGAGCGGTCTGTCCGGCGTGATTGATAGCATTCAAATTGATCTGGACATCACGGGCGGTTTCAACGGCGACCTGTATATGTATCTGGTCAACCCGCTCGGCCAGTTCGCCGTGCTGCTGAATCGCGTCGGCCTCGGCGCGGCCAATCCCTTCGGCTACAGCGAGGCGGGTTTCAACCTCACGCTGGATAGCAGCGGCAGCTATGGCAACGTCCACAACTACGGCTCGCCCACGCTGAACGGCAGCGGGCAGGTGACCGGCACGTTTTCGGCGGACGGGCGGAACATTAACCCGCAATCCTTGGGCAGCGTGTTTGACAGTGCGAGCACCGGTGCGGGGTTAAGTCTCTTCAACGGCGTCAACGGCGGGGATGCGAACGGTGTGTGGACCTTGTTCGCCGCGAACATCGCCACTGGTGGCGGTTCGCCGACGTTACAAAATGCCCGGCTGACTGCGCGGACGACAGCGGTGCCGGAGCCGTCGGCCACCGTATTAAGCCTGGTAGGTGGCGGAATTTTGGCGGTATTGGCCGTGAAACGGAAAGCGCGACGCAAAAAATTCCGGACGTCGCAGCCGCCGATGAACCGATAATTTCTGTCAAAGGTATTCCTATGATTGAATTCATCGGCAGTTTTTTGGGCAGGTTGTTATTCGCCAAAGAAGATATCCTCGATCGAAAGCGTCGCCTGGCATCACTGGCGTGGACGGTGATAGGGCTGATTTTTTTGGGATTGGTAACTGCCGTCTATTGCTGGTTCGTCGCCCACATGGCCCGAAGTTTGGCCCGGTGAAAGCCTTTGGGGCGGAGTGAGGCTGGTGATGAATTGGTTTGCAAAAATCGCGTCGGCTTTGTCGGGCTATGAAAGGCAAAGGGGAATTGTCTGTGCGGCTCGCAGGACGTGATGGTTTGCCAGCGTCACCCGCGCCGCAAAACCTTTTTTATTGGTTAAGCATACCATGACATTTTTCCAACAACTTCAAAGGCGCAGCCAGCTAGCGCTAGCCGTGCTCGTGATGATGGCGCAACTGTTTGCGGTCGCCGCCGAACCGTCCGCGCGCAAATTGAACTTCAATCCGGACTGGAAATTCCTCCGCACCAATGCACCCGGAGCGGAGCTGCCTGCATTGAACGCCAGCGAATGGAGCCGGGTGAGTTTGCCGCACACTTGGAACGACACCGACACCTTTGATAATTTTTCCCCCGGTGGTCACACGGGCGAATCCGATTTGTGGACGGGCGTGGCGTGGTATCGCAAAGAGTTCCTGTTGCCCAAGAGCGCCAGTGGAAAAAAAGTCTTCATCGAGTTCGAAGGCGTGCGCCAGATCGCCGACGTTTATCTCAACGGCCAGCATCTCGGGCAGGACAAGACTGGCTTCATCCCGTTCGGCTTCGATCTCACGCCGCATCTCAAACTCGGCGCAACCAACGTGCTCGCCGTCCGCGTGGACAACCGTTTCGAAAAACAATACATCGGCTACACACCGTGGAATCATCCTAACTGGCATCCGGCTCACGGCGGCATCTATCGCAACGTGTCTCTGCACGTCACCGATCCGCTGCACGTCACGCTGCCGCTCTATGCGCAGCTTGGGACGGAAGGAATTTATGCGTGGGTGGAATCGCTCACCAAAGACTCGGCGTCTGTTGGGGTCACGGCTGAAATTCAAAATGAAAATTCTTCGAGCGTGACCACCAAAGTGAACTTCGCCCTCGTGGATCGCGAAGGCCGCGTCGTCGCCGAATCTTCCGAACCCGCCACGGTTGCTGCGGGAAAGAAACTCAAGGTCGCGTCGAAATTCAAAGTCACCGACCCGCACCTGTGGCAGCCGGATTATCCCTACGTTTATCAAGTGCGGGTTTCCTTGAGCGTTGACGGCGCGACGCGCGACGTGGCGGAAACGGCTTTTGGCATCCGTAGTTTCCGATTCGACGCCGCGTCCGGTTTCTCGATCAACGGTTGCAACGTCAAGCTGCACGGCTGGGGACAAAAACCCACCGACGAATGGGCGGGCCTAGGCGCGGCCATCCCCGATTGGCTGACCGATTACACGCTGCGTTTGATGTCGGAAGCTGGCGGAAATTTTCTCCGCTGGGGTCATTCCGCTGGCCCGGCTGTCGGCGCGGAGTTCGCAGATAAATATGGTTTCGTCACGCTCATGCCGGGGGTGGACGGCGAGAAGGATTGCACGGGAACGGCGTGGCAAATCCGCTCCGCCGCGTTCCGCAATATGATTGTCTATTTCCGTAATCATCCCTCGGCTTGCATCTGGGAAGGCGGCAACTACAACGTCAGTCCCGCGCACGCCGCCGAGTTGCGCAAGGTTGTGGACGAGTGGGACGCGCACGGGCAACGCTATTTTGGCTTCCGTATGTCCACACCAGAAATGTTGCCGTCTGTGAACATTGACATCACCACGATTGGACGCGGACGTGGTCTGCCGTCATTGCCTGCGGTAGAAGGAGAGTATGACCGCACCGAAGTGCCGCGCCGCGTCTGGGATTCGTTTTCTCCGCCGGACTTCGGCCATCTCGGAAAAAACGACGCGGACAATACTTACCATCTCGACCAGGAAGGTTTCGCCACGAACGCCATCGGCGAATGGTGGAGCAAGTTTGGCAGCGACCCCACACACTCCGGCGGTGGAAACTGGATTTTTTCCGACGGCCCGCACGGCAGCCGCCAAGTCACCGACGTCGCTCGCGCCAGCGGCGAAGTGGACGGCGTGCGGTTGCCCAAAGAAGCTTACTTCGCGTTGCAAGCCACGTGGGATAATTCGCCGCGCGTGCATCTGATTGGCCATTGGAATTATCCGCAAGGCACGATGAAACCAATGTATGCCGTGGCTCGCGCGGACAAAGTTGAATTGTTTGTGAACGGCCGCAGCCTCGGTTTGGGTGAACGCAGCCTCAATACTTTATTCACCTGGCAGAATGTCGCTTTCGAGCCGGGCGAAATCAAAGTCGTTGCTTCGCTGAACGGAAAAGTCGTCGCGCAGCAGACCAAGCAGACCGCCGGCCCAATCGTCGCGCTCAAACTCACGCCCATTGTCGCGCCCGGCGGCTGGCGCGCGGACGGGTCGGATGTCGCGCTGGTGGACGTGGAAGTGGTGGACGCGCAGGGTCGTCGCTGCCCGACCGATCAGGCGCGCGTGGACTTTGAAATCAGTGGCCCGGGTGTTTGGCGCGGCAGCTACAACAGCGGCAAGGAAGCCAGCATCAATCATCTTTTCTTCGACACCGAATGCGGCATCAACCGCGCAAGCATTCGCTCCACCTTCGACGCGGGCGAGGTCACGCTGACCGCGCGTCGTGAAGGACTGCCCCCGGCCACGTTGAAAATTAAATCGCTTCCAGCAAATCAAGCGGGCGGCGTTGCGGAATCGTTCCCGTCGCGCTACCCGGTTGAACTGCCCGCGCGCCCGGCCATTGACGCCGCCGCGCTGGCTTCACAAGTAGCCGCGCGTAACTCTCCCTCGCCAAAAAATCTGGCGGCCGATGCGAATGACCGGCTGTTCGCCACCTTTGCCTACACCGGCGACGGCGTGGGCGGAGCGGAGGAAAGACTCGCGGCAGGCGTGCTGGCCTATTCAGATGACGCCGTGATTTATCTGGAGTCCGTGCCGAAAAGTCTCGCCGGCGCGCGCTTGATCCGCACGGCCAACCGCGATCGCAAATACTGGGCGAACGATTACATCGTGGCGACCGCCGCACGTGACCTTGATCTCTTTGTGGCACACGACGACGCCGCCCCGCGGCCCGCGTGGTTGAAGGATTTCAAGCCCAGTGGCGACGTGGTTAGAGTGAAAGGAAAAAAATTGACGTTGCTGGTGCAACGGCTCAAGCAAGGCGCGCCCCTCCGCATTCCGGGCAATGTAGATCAGGGTAAGAACGCCGGGACGGCTCTTAACTTTATCCTGTTCGCGCGTCCCGCTGGATTTTCCAGCGCCATGAACCAGTGACGCCCCCCAGAGAGAAACGGCTTCAAAATTTTCAAGCCATGACTATTATTCAGCCCATCAAAGCTGCCTTTCTTTGCGTCGCGCTTTTATTTTGCTTGAACACTTCGGCGGTCGAGCAGTCCGTGCCGGACACAAAGCGAGAAGTCTCCCGCCCTGACGGGAAAACTCCCGACGCGAAGAAAAAACTCAAGGTGTTCATCCTGATGGGCCAGTCCAACATGGTGGGCATGGGCGATATTCAACCGGAGGAAAAACCGGGCACGCTCACCCATCTCACCCAGACGGATAAAAAATATCCGTTCCTCGTGGACGACGCGGCCAACTGGACGGTGCGCAAGGATGTTTACTACTACGATGCGCGTTTGAAGAAAGGTAGTTATCTGAGCGCGCTTTCAAACAATGGCAAATCCATCGGCCCGGAACTTGGCTTCGGTTTTGTGATCGGACAACAACTGGACGAGCCGGTGCTGATCCTCAAATCCTGCATCGGCAATCGCAGTCTCGGCTGGGACTTGCTTCCGCCCGGCAGCGAACGCTTCACGGCGGAAATGACTGAGCGCAGCGGAAAGAAAGTCATTAAAACTTTTGCCGGTTACAAAGACACACCCGACGCATGGGTCGAGGGCCAGCCGAAGAAAACGAACGACTGGTATGCCGGCAAGCAATACGACGTGGATCTGGCGAACGCAAAAGACGCGCTGAAAAATCTCGCGAAGATCTATCCCGATTACCAAGGCCAAGGTTATGAGATTGCTGGCTTCGTTTGGTGGCAGGGACACAAAGATCATTTCAGTCAGGTCTATGCCGACCGTTACGAATTGAATCTCGTGAACCTCATCAAACAACTCCGCAAAGATTCCGCCGCGCCGAATGCCAAGTTCGTGCTCGCCACCGGCTGCGGCAATCCCGGCCGCACGGGTTTGGGTTTGCAAATTGCCGAGGCGCAGCTCGCGGTGGCGGATGCGAAGAAGCATCCTGAATTTGTCGGCAACGTGCGGTGCTTTGACTCGCGTGACTTCTGGCGCACGGCAACTGTTTCGCCCAATCCGAAGCAGGACTACCACTACTATCACAACGCGGAAACTTACTTGGAAGTCGGCCTTGGTCTCGGCTGGGCGATGACGGACTTAATCACAAACCAGTAACCAACCAAACTTTTTTATGAACTGCAACCACCTCAAGCATTCCATTCTCGCACTGCTCGTCGCGCTTGCGCTCCCCAGCCTTGCCCAAACTAATAGCAGCACCAACGTCACTCCGAAAAAAGCCAAGGCCAAAACCACCGTCAGTAAAACCATCCCGCCAGCCTACAATCGTTCTGTGCCGAAGCCGACATTCAGTGAGGTGCGCTACGGGCCGCACGAGCGAAACGTGCTGGATTTCTGGAAGGCGGATTCGGATCAGCCGACGCCGTTCGTGCTCACGATTCATGGCGGCGGCTGGATGAGTGGCGAAAAGGAGCGTGTTGATCGCTTTGTGGACGTGGCCGCGTTGCTCAAGGCGGGCATCTCCGTGGCGGCGATCAACTATCGCTACGTTTCGCAGGGCAAGGCCGCCGGTATTGAACCGCCGGTGAAAGCGCCGATGGACGACTGCACCCGCGCATTGCAATTCGTGCGCAGCAAGGCGAAGGAATGGAATCTCGACCGGCAGCGCGTCGGGGCCGCCGGCAGCTCGGCGGGCGCGTGTTCCAGTTTGTGGCTGGCGTTTCATGATGACCTCGCGAATCCCAAGAGCGATGATCCCATTGCCCGCGAATCTACCCGGCTGTTTTGCGCGGCGGTGAATGGCCCGCAAACTTCGCTCGATCCGCAGCAGATGAAAACCTGGACGCCCAACAGCAAATACGGCGCGCACGCATTCGGGTTGAGTTCATTCAACGAATTTCTCGCCAACCGCGACCAGATCATGCCGTGGATCAAGGAGTATTCGCCCTACGAACTCGTCAATGCCGGTGACCCGCCGGTAGCGCTGTTCTTTACCGAGCCGCCAGCGATTGGGCAGGAACAAAAAGACCCGACGCACACCGCGAACTTCGGCGTGAAACTTCAGGAACATTGCGCATCTAGTAACGTGCCATGCGAACTGGTTTATCCCGGCGCGCCGAATGTGAAGCACGCCACGCCCACGGACTATCTCATCGAGGCACTGAAGCTAAAGTGATTAACTCGCTCATGAAAACGAAACTACCTTTGTGGTCGCTGCTGGCGTTGCTGTTCAGCGGTGTGGTCACAAATCTTTACGCGGCTGATACTGCGGCCACCAATAAACCCAACATCCTTTTCATCGCGGTGGATGATTTGCGTCCCGAACTCGGCTGCTACGGTGTGCCCCTCATTCAAAGTCCGAACATTGACCAGTTGGCCAAACGCGGTTTGGTTTTCGACCGCGCTTACTGTCAGCAAGCTGTCTGCTCGCCATCGCGCACCAGCTTGCTGACCGGCACGCGCCCGGACACGACCAAGGTGTATGATCTCACCACGCATTTTCGCAAGGCGCTGCCGGACGTGGTTACGCTGCCGCAACTTTTCAAGAACCACGGTTACTTCACGGAAGCGATGGGTAAAATTTATCATCACGGATTAGATGACGTAGCTTCGTGGTCCGTGCCCACAATTTTCCCTAGCGCCCCGTCTGGTTCTGGCCCCAAGTCAGCCGACCCCGATGCCGCCCCGGGAAGAAAGTCGTCCCGTGGCCCAGCGTTCCGGGCGACGGCTGGAGCGGACAACAAGCTGCACGATGGCGAACTGGCGGACATGGCGGTCAAGGCGTTGGGCAGTTTGAAGACAAATTCGCAGCCGTGGTTTCTGGCGGTCGGTTTTCTCAAGCCGCATCTGCCGTTTGTTTCGCCGAAAAAATATTGGGATCTCTACGATCCGACAACTATTCCCCTGGCACCGAATCCGTTTCCGCCCAAAGACGCACCCGGTTACGCCGTGGCCTTGGGCGGCGAATTGCGCACTTACGACGGCGTTCCTGCTGGCCGCCATTTGCCGGATGATTATGCGCGACAGTTGAAGCATGGCTACTACGCGTCGGTCAGTTACATGGATGCGCAAGTGGGGCGGGTGCTCGCTGAATTGGACCGGCTGGGTCTGCGCGAGAACACCATCATCATGCTCTGGGGCGATCATGGTTGGAAGCTGGGCGAGCACGATGCGTGGTGCAAACACAGCAATGTCGAGAACGACACTCACGCGCCGCTGATCATTTCTTATTCGGGCATGAGCGCCGCCGGAAAACATACCGCCGCGTTGGTGGAATTTGTGGACGTCTATCCGACGTTGGCGGAACTGGCGGGCTTGCCGCTGCCGAGTCAGCTCGAAGGCACGAGTTTCAAACCATTGCTCGACGAGCCGAATCGGCCGTGGAAGTCCGCCGCGTTTAGCCAGTATCCACGAGCGCAGAAGGGCGGCTTGATGGGTTACTCCATGCGCACGGAGCGCTATCGCTTCACTGTCTGGGTCAGCCAGAAAGATCATGCGAAGGTGGACGCCACGGAGCTTTACGATCATCAAACCGACCCGCAGGAAAATGTGAATCTCGCCCAAAATCCCGCGCAAGCCGCGCTCGTGAAACAACTCATGGCGGAATGGAAAACCGGCTGGCGAGGTGCAAAACCAATTGGCGCGGCGAAGTGATACTCGCAATCGCTGCGCCAGTGAAAAAACCACGCGGGATCAACCGCAGGGCCTTAGCGTGGCGAAGCCGAATTGACTTATTTACAAACCGAAGCCGAGCTGGCTTCGGAAATGGTTTTTACACCCAGTGACGGATATTGGGTGAATGGTCCATCCACTCCGCCTTTCGGCCAGTTGGTTGAATCGGCAAATTGGCCATCGTCTTTGAACTCCTTTTGCAAGCGGACAATTTCCGCCTTCAACTCCGTGAACTTGGCCGCCACTAGGGGATCGCTTGCTTTATCAAAAAGCAGATTGTGCTGTTCGTTCGGGTCTTGGATGAGGTCAAACAACTCGTAGGCACTTTTCTTCCAGTAATAAATCAGCTTGTGAGTCGCGGTGCGGACGCCGAGGTGCGCCGCTGTGTTGTGATCACCGGGGTCATGATAATAGCGGTAGTAAATCGAAGTGCGCCAGGCCGCCGGCGCTTCGCCACGCAGCAGTGGCGCGAGTGACCGGCCTTGCATCGAGTCGGGGATGGGCAACCCGGCCAAATCAAGGAATGTCGGCGCGAGATCAATGTTGGCAACGAATTGCGCGGGCGTGTTGCTGCCCTTAATGCCGGGGCCACGGACAAGGAGCGGCACACGCAGCCCCGGTTCATACATGAAGCGCTTGTCGTAAAGCCCAAGGTCGCCGAGATACCACCCGTTGTCAGAGGCGTAGAAAACCAAGGTGTTCGTCGCCAGCCCGGCTTGATCAAGGTAGTCGAGAATTGTTCCAACGCTGTCATCCACGCCTTGCACACAGGCGAGATAGTCCCGCATATAATGCTGGTATTTCCACCGGACAAGTTCCTTGCCGGTCAGAACTTTTTTAGCGCCGTCCGGCTGGGTGATTTCCAACTCCATCGGCTTGACGTTCAGCCATTGCATGAGCGCGGGGCCTTGGAGATCGGCCGGCGGTTCCAGTTTTAGATCGCGGCGCGTAAGATCTCTGGCCACGGTCTGCCGATTAGCCGGCAGTGCTGCCGGGCGAGTTTTGTAATCATCCCAAAGCGTGTCCGGTTCGGGAATGACTTTGTCTTTGAAGAGCGCTTGGTTTCGCTCGTCGGGAGACCACGCGCGGTGCGGCGCTTTATGATGGAGCATGAGGAAGAATGGTTTTTCCTGCGGCCGCGTCTTGAGAAATTCGATGCCGAGATCGGTGGTGATTGCCGTGCAATGGCCGGTGATGCTGAGCCGGTGGCCGGGAACCAGAAACGTCGGATTCTTATACTCGCCCTGTCCGGGAAGAACAATCCAGCGGTCAAAGCCGGTGGGGTCAGAGCCAAGATGCCATTTGCCCACCATGCCGGTGTAGTATCCGCCCGCCTGAAGATTTTTGGCGACGTTATCGCGCGCGCCGTCGAAACGATTGAAGACCGGGACGCCGTTCAAGTGTGAATACTGGCCGGTGAGCAGCGTCGCGCGGCTGGGGGTGCAAATGGAATTGACGACGAAGGAATTCACAAACCTTGTGCCGCTTTGCGCCAGCCGGTCAAGGTTTGGCGTTTGATTCACCTTCGAGCCGTAGGCGGAGATGGCATGTTGCGCGTGATCGTCTGAAAAGATGAAGATGATGTTTGGTCTGGTCATAGTTGCGCTGGCGGCGACTGGCCCGCCGCCTAGGCAAAGCAACACGGCGGCTAGAATGAAAGTTGAAAATGATTTCATGATGAGGTTAGTTATATCAGATTGGCGCAGAAAATTATCCATGGTCAGCCACAAAAATGTCCGCAACTGATTCTAAAATTGATACAATACAGGGCAACGCTCAACAACCTTCGCGCAAGTTCAGGATGGCAATGATGACGGAGAAATCAATTGAACATTCTGTCACGGATAGTCGCGACCGGAGGCGCCCAGTGTTTTATCGGAAGCTCAACGGCCTGAGTGGATGGCGTGAACACATTTTCTCGAACTGAAGATGACAACCTTAACTTGCTTGCGGCGTGTTTTTACCGGGCTGCTTTTAGCGGGAACATTCGCGGTGTGCTTGTTCAACGCCGTCGGCGCTTCAGCGCCAATCACTCCGGTCGGCTTGCGCTGTGAATACATGGACAATCCGCTGGCGGTGGACGCCGTCCATCCACGGCTTTCTTGGAAAATTGAAAGCCGCGCGCGCGCGCAGGTGCAAACCGCCTATCGTGTCATCGCCGCTTCGTCACGCCCGTTGCTTGCCAAGAACCAAGGAGACCTCTGGGACAGCGGCATTGTTTCGACGAACGAATCAATGGGGATTGCCTATCAGGGTTTGCCGCTGAAATCCGCTCAACGCATTTTCTGGAAGGTCCGCGTGTGGGATAAAGCGGATCGCGCGTCAGAGTGGAGCCAGCCCGCAACGTGGGCCATGGGACTGCTCGCGCCGCAAGACTGGCAGGCCGAATGGTTGAATGACGGAAAATCCAACCCGAAGTCGAATGAAGAATATTATCAGGAAGATCCCGAGCCGCTGTTCCGCAAAGAATTTTCCCTGCCCAAAAAAGTTTCCCAGGCGCGGCTTTTCATCAGCGGACTGGGTTACTACGAAGCGAGTCTCAACGGCGAACGAATCGGTGATCACGTTCTTGACCCGGGCTGGACGCGTTACTCCGAGCGGGCGCTCTACAGCACTTACGATGTGACCGACCAAATGCGTCGCGGCGAAAACTGCCTAGGCGTGACGTTGGGCAACGGCTGGTTCAATCCCTTGCCCTTGCGCCTGTGGGGACAGGTGAACCTGCGCGATCGTTTGCCAGTGGGGCGTCCGCGTTTCATCGCACGGCTGGAAGTGGCGTTCACCGATGGCAGCCGGGAGTCTGTGGTGAGCGACCCAAGCTGGAAAGTTGGCGAAGGACCAGTGCGGTTCAACCACATCTACCTCGGCGAAATTTACGATGCGCGCCGCGAGGTCGCGGGCTGGGATCGCGCGGGTTTCGATGATTCCACCTGGCGTCAGCCGAAAATTGCGACCGAATCCGTTGGCCCTCTGCGCGCGCAAACCCAGCCGCCGATTCGCGTCACTGCGAAGTTGAAACCGGTCAAGCTGACCGAGCCGCAGCCGGGCGTTTTCATTTTTGATCTGGGTCAGAACTTTGCCGGCTGGGCGAATCTGAAATTGACCGCGCCCGCCGGAAGCAAAATTCAACTGCGCTACGGTGAACTGTTGAATCCAGACGGCACGTTGAATCCGCTGACCAGCGTGGCCGGGCAAATCAAAAGCACTCGGAGAACCAAAGATGGCCAGGAAGAAAGCCTGGGCGGACCGGGCGCTCCAGCGGTCGCGTGGCAGAGTGACACTTACGTGGCGAAAGGCAAAGGTGTGGAAAGTTACACGCCACGATTCACCTTCCATAGCTTCCGCTACGTCGAGGTGACTGGGTTGCTCTGCAGCCCTTCGTTGGGCGATCTGGCCGGACTGCGACTCAACGCGGATGTTGAACGTGTCGGCGCGTTCGCCTGTTCCAATGAAAGGTGTAACCGCATCCAGGAAATGTGCGATTGGACGTTCTTGAGCAACCTGTTCAGCGTGCAATCGGATTGCCCGCACCGGGAGCGTTTCGGTTACGGCGGCGACATCGTCGCCACGAGCGAGTCGTTCATGATGAACTACGACATGGCAACCTTCTACGCCAAGTCGGTGCGCGACTGGCAGGACAGCGCCTTGCCGGACGGTATGCTCACCGACACGGCGCCGTCAGTTGGCATCCAGTATTGCGGCATCGGTTGGGCGATGGCGCACCCGTTGTTGCTGCGACAACTGCACCAGTTTTACGGCGACAGTCGGCTGGTTGACGAACAATATGAAACCGCCCGGCGCTGGCTGGATTTGGAAGTGCGGAAGAATCCAAAGCTCATCGTCGAAAATGGCTTGAGCGATCATGAGAGCCTCGCGCCCACGCCCGCTCCGGTGCTGGTGACACCGTTGTTTGCAGAGAGTGCGAAACTCGTCGGCGAGCTGGCCGCAATTCTCGGTCGCGAAGACGATGCCCAAAAATACTCGCAGATGGCGGCAAACATCCGCGAGGCGTATCGCGCAAAGTTTTTCGATGTCACCAATGGCAAGGTCGGCCAGGGCACGCAGGCGAGCCAGTCGTTTGCGCTTCACCTCGGGATGTTGCCCACGTCGCAGCGACCGGCGGCCCTCCAGTTTCTGCTCAATGACATCAAACAGCGCAACGACGGCCATCTCTCCACCGGCATCTTCGGCACGAAATTCATGCTCGCCGAGCTGGCGAGTGAAGGTCACGCCGATGTGGCTGCGGGTATCGTGAATCAAAAAACATTTCCGGGCTGGGGTAGCATGCTGGAAACCGGAGCGACGACGCTTTGGGAACATTGGCAGGAAAGCACGAACACTTATTCACACAATCACCCGATGTTTGGTTCGGTCAGCGGCTGGTTCTACCAATGGCTCGGCGGCATCTCAATGTACTTGTGGCAAATATTTTAGTTAAGTGATTCATGGTAAATCTCCAAATAATAACAACGTACAAAACAACACATATTGCAAGTATAGGCGCTATTA
>JANOBC010000413.1:0-1735 GCA_031411455.1 Limisphaerales bacterium | reverse complement strand
GTTCGTGCCTTGCAGCCGGCGCGCGTGGCACGCCGGCCGGTCCGAATGGCAGGGCCGCAGCCGCTGCAATGATTTCTCCATCGGGGTCGAACTCGAGGGCACCGACGATCGGACCTTCGCCGATTCCCAGTATGCAACCCTGGCAGCACTGGCGTCCGTGCTGCACGCTACCTATCCGATCCGGGATTGTGTCGGCCATTCCGACATCGCCGTGCCGCCAGGTCGCAAGTCCGATCCCGGACCCCATTTCGACTGGGTCCGCTTTCGGGCAATGCTTGAGAAGCCGTGAAAATGCGCGGCACGAGGCGCATTTCAGTGCAGGTTAACGTTTGCGTAGCCAACGTTATGCCGGAACTATGATTCCATCTCTTGCGGGCTATGCCCGCATATTCGAGACGATCGTGACGCAAGACCTCAATCGCGGCGAAGCGCCAGGATTCTGGTTTTGCTAATGGAAGTTTTAACTCATCTTGGGGTTCCGGCTTTGCCCCGTCACGACGGTCACGATCGTCACGCCGTCACGGACCTTATGAGAATCTTTGGCCCCTAAACGGGGCATGTGCCGGCGCACGCTGCGCTGCAAACCTGACTCACAAATCGTCTGCCCGCCGCCATTCGACAAACGTGGCCGGCGCGGAGACATTCACTTCCGTATCGTCGTAGATGCCGCGCATCTTCTGCGCGCTGTGCAACCATCCGCCGCCCATTGGCCGGCAGTGATGCGCTGATTTGCTGAGCGTGCCGCGATCCGTTCGCACCACCGGCGAGTTCTCGCCACATCGCGCTGCACAGTAAAAGCGCAGCCGAGCATTCTGATTCCCAAATATAAAAATTTCTTGACAGGGTGAGTGGGGATACTAGAATTAGTCCTTATGGTTCGGCTTGGGCACAACATATAGTGGTTTCGCGTAAATCCCTAATCCCGGCGCCGGCAGTTGCTTTAGCGCGACAAGAACATTCGAGGGAGAAAAAATGCAATTAGGCAGCAATCTCAGCACGCCCGTTCCGGCCAGCAACTATTCCACGGAAGACAGTTCCGCCAACCAGGAAAAACAGCGCTACGCGCAGTACAAGATCATCCGGCGCAACGGCGCCGTGGTTTCCTTCGAGCCCGGCAAGATTGCCGTCGCGGTCACCAAGGCGTTCCTCGCCATCAACGGCGGCCAGGGTGCGGCTTCCGCCCGTGTGCGCGAGATGGTCGAAAAGCTGACCGAGGCCGTTATCAACGCGCTCATGCGCCGCCAGCCCAATGGCGGCACCTTCCACATCGAGGACATCCAGGACCAGGTCGAGCTTTCGCTCATGCGCTCCGGCGAGCATGAAGTGGCGCGAGCCTATGTGCTGTATCGCGAAGAGCGGGCTCGCGAACGCGCCAGAAATCGCGAAGCGCATGCTGCGGCAACCTCAATCCCGAGCATCAACGTCGTTGAAAACGGGCAGGCTCGCCCGCTGGAAATGGAGCGGCTGACCGCGCTGATCAAGGATTCCTGCGAAGGCCTGGGCCGTGCCGTGGATTCGGGCCTGATCCTGCAAATGACGTTAAAGGACTTATATGACGGCGTGCCCATGGACGAGGTGCGCAAGTGCGCCATCCTGGCTGCCCGTTCGCTGATCGAAAAGGATCCGGGGTACAGCTACGTTACTGCCCGACTGCTACTTAATAGTGTGCGCTTCGAAGTCCTCGGCGAGGAAGTGAGCCAGGCCGGCATGCATACCCGTTATGGCGACTATTTTC
>JANOBC010000412.1:0-26991 GCA_031411455.1 Limisphaerales bacterium | reverse complement strand
GCCGATGTATTGATCCACCGGCGTCCAATAAGCGGCGACTGCTGGGTCAAAAGGCAGCTTGTCGTTGTGCGCGTCAACGTAACGGAAGTAATACCAAGACGAATCAACAAATGTATCCATCGTGTCAGTATCGCGGCGCGCCGCCTCGCCACAGCTTGGACACGTCACGTTCACAAAGCCCGCGTGTTCAGCCAGCGGTGCGCCTTTCGAAGCAAAGTCCAAATCCTTCGGCAAGGCGACACACGCCTTCGCCCATATTATCCGCTAAACCCGCACCCATGTCATGCAACAACAAATCGGTGTAAGGATGAATGGTCTGATTCCGCAGCTCGGTCATCGGATGATACGCGCTGGTGGTGAGCGTCGGCGTATGGCACTTCACGCAATTAGCGCTGGCGAAAAGTTGCTCGCCTTGCAGCGCTTGGGAGTTGGTCAGGTCGCGGCGGGCGGCGACTCCGAGCAGCGCAACGTAGCGCGTCATCTTGTCGAGATCGGCGGCGGAGATTTCCACTGCGCTGGCGTTCGTCTCGCCATCCAGCACGGGAAAAATTGCCGTGGCCACACCCATGTCGGTATTGAGCGCACCCGCAACTTGGTGGCTGACGCGCGCCTTCACTCCTTTGTAGCCGAAGCGTCCGAGCCGCTGCTGAAATGTTTCCGGATCGGTCACGATTTGCACCCGACCCGAGATGCCGTCGGCGTTCGCATCATTCGGATCGGCCAGCGCTTGTATGGTGCTTTCGCTCACGGCTTCGAGCAAACCGAGGCCGACGAGTTGGGGCGCGATCCGCGCGGAGAAAAACGCGGGCGTGGTGCCGGTGAAAGTATAGTTCGGTTTCTGCAACGAATACGCCGTGCTGTCGCCATACTGACCGCTCGTGTTGGTGTAGCTGGCAATCATCACGCTGCCTTCGTTCGGCCCGCTGCTAGATTGCGATTGCAACACGGAGCCGAGCGTGGGATGCGGCGCGCCGCTCGCATTACTGCCCACTTTAAAAACCCATTTCGTCAACGGCGTGCCGACCGCCGCCGGCAGCGCGCGGCCATTGTTGATGTGACACTCCACGCAACTGCGCGCAATGAACTTCGGCCCAAGCTGACCAACGTGTTCGGTGAAGACCGGATTGTCCGGTTCCGAATGTGCGCCATCGCCAAAGTCCGTGTGATGTAGGCGGCGACCGAGCATGAAGGGCAAACCATTCGTCGGAGAAATATTTCCAGCCGTTTCCTTGAAGCGATGTTGCGGCTCGGCGGAGTATTGATACGGCAGCGTCGTCAGACCACCAAGCCACGCGTTGGTGGACAGCGGATAGGAATCGAGACTCTGATTGATGCCCGCAACAATGCCGCCATTCAAACCCACGTCCTGCCCTTCCGCCCACGGCACGATGCCTTGCCCGACAATGTAGAGCAGCACGGTTCCGTAGTAATTATTCCGTCCGTGACGCGGTGCCAGCAGGAATTGGCTGATTTCAATTTCCACGCGATCACCCAACTGCAAGGCGCGGTTGTAATTATTATTGGCGGTGACGGTGGCGGTGTAATGGAAATCAATTTCGCCCGGTGTTGCCGAAGCATTGGTAGAAACGAGTGTCGCGATTTGGTTATTGTTGTATTCGGCGACGGTGTTGATGCCCCGGAAAAAAGTGCGAAACTCCGCCGGATTTAATTCTGCCTGCAAGACGTAGTTGAAGGTGATGGTCGTCCCGCCATTTCGGCCAACGCGATCAATGATTTCAATGTTCGCCACGCGCTGCTCCCAATACCAACTCAAGTAATGGTCGTAGAGCGCGAACTGGCTTTCCCGCGCGTGCCGGTCGCGGGCGCGGTCGGCGATGTAAGTGGTGAGCGCGTTGGAAGTGATGACGGTGGTCGGCGCTTCGAGCAGTGTGAGCGCGCTGAAGAGCGGGATGATGCCAACATTCGTATCGGTCTGCGCCGTGATGAGCGCATCGGCGGGCAGACTTTGACCGCTGGCCGTGAGCGCGACGACGGCGAGGTAATAAGTCTGGCCGGAAATTAAACCAGAGACGATGGCGCTGGTGACATTGCCAACATCCACCGAGTTCGTGAGATTGGTGCTATCCAGTCCGTAAAGAATGCGATAGCCAATCACGCCGGCAGTGGGACTAGCCGTCCACGCGAGACCGATGGCGTTGCTGGAGCCGGACGCGATGTTTTGCAAACTCGTTGGTGGCAGCACGACGACGATGTTCGACGGATAGGAAAGGCCGAAGAAACGTTTCGCTTCGACCGGGTTGACGGGCAGGCTGTTAGTGGAAAGTCCGTTCGCACCAAATATATTCGTCGCCACGGGTGTCCACGTTGAGCCGGGCGCAAGGTTCGTGGCCGTGAGCAGCACACTGGAAGTATTCGTCGCGCCGAGCCAAACGAATTTCAAGTTAGCTCCCGACTTCACCACGCTGCCGGGAACAAGCACGGGGCGCAGCGGCGGTTCCGGCGGCGGCGGCAAAAGATAGGTGAAGCCATTTACATTGGTGGCCGACAACCCACTGGTATTTTCAACCACCACATTGACCGCGCCCGCCGCGCCGGCTGGCGTGGTGGCGGTGATGTTCGTGGAACCAGTCAGCAAAATTCCCGTTCCGAGATTCGCGCCAAATTTCACCGTGACTCCCGACAGAAAGTTTGAGCCAGAAATTGTTACCACCGTGCCGCCATTCGTCAGACCGGTGATCGGCATAACACCTGTGATGACCGGCGCAACGGGTGTTCCGACAACGCCGGCGACATCGGCGTAGCTGTCGCCCACACGAATCTCATCGGCCTTGATGGCGAAGCCGCCGCCTTGATTTTGAAACCCGATTCCAGTGATGGTTCCCACATCGAACGAACTGACGGTGTAAGTCGCGATAACACCCGGCACAGATGAATTGGCCGTGGGGTTGAGATAAACCGTGACCGTGTCGTTGTTGCCCGAGGTGTTGAAATCAATTTTCAGCGCGACCAAATAAGTCGTGCCATAGGTTCCGAGAAAAGAACTGGCCAAGTTGGCCGCGCCTTGCGGACTGGTGCTGGCCGTCGCGGTGGAACCCAAGCCCAATCCGCCTTGCGTGCCGGAGAATGGAGCCAAACCAAAACCAAAAAACAAACCCGTGCCGCCATTGGGAAAGTAGAGGCCGGAAATATTTCCGCCGTTGTTGCCGGTCTGGTTGAACAGAAAGCTGATCCACTTTGTTCCACTGGCGAGCGGGCTGGCGAAAGCCACGGACTGCCGACCGCTCGTGGAGCTAAAAGAATTATTCGCCGCCGGCAATGCTGTGTAAGTCATCCCGGCCACAACTGATGGCGTCGTGCCACACGTCCAATTGCCGGTGAATCCAGTAGCGGTGCTGGGCGTGGTGTTGGAAATTGAGGTGGTGTAATTGAACGGCTCGTAGGCATTCAAGCCCGCATAGCCGGTGCTGGCTAACGCGACGAGGCCGAGGGCTGCGCTGGTTAATTTTGCAATTATTTTTAGACTGACTTTCATGAAAAAATTTTCTGGTTTTGCTCGGTTAATTTTTCGTCGTGCTGCGCTCCTGCAACCACGGCAAGTCGTCGGAGGCAGGATCCTTGGGCTGATTCACGCCCGTCGCCTTGAGGATGTTGCCGTCACGCCATTTCTTGATCTCGCAGTGGCCATCCGCAAACGACAACCCGCCGGCGCCATTGTGGTAAGTGGCCGGAATATCATACCACAGGGTGAGTTTATTGGGGTCACAAACAAACCAGCCGTCGTTGATGCTGTTGGGATTTTCATCAATGAACACCCAGCACAGGGATGGACTGGGTGAACGGATGTCGCCCTGCTTTTTAAAATCGCGCAGCTGAGTGACGCCGCTATAACCGATGATGGAATTCCAACTCCGCAGCGGGTTCATCCAAGCGCTCATGGACATACTGCGGACGGTGTTCGCACCCAAGACCTGCTTCTGATCCGCCGGACATTTATAGACGGCCAGACTGTTCACATACGGATAGAGCAGGCCATTTTGAATGAACGTGGTGTTGGTCGCCGCCGAGCCTGCGCCGGCATTGACCGCGCCGAGCACCCATTGGGCGCTGGCACCACCTGACAGGTAGTTAGCACTGATGGGAACCGTGGTCGTCGCACCTTCGCCGCCGGGAACAATTTTATCTCCGTTGTCGCCGGAATACATCACCCAGCCCAGTTGCAATTGTTTGAGGTTGCTCATGCAACTGATGCCGAGCGCCTTGGCTTTCGCCTTGGACAATGCGGGCAGCAACATGGCCGCGAGAATCGCGATGATGGCGATGACCACCAGCAGTTCGATCAACGTGAATGCCCTTTGAGCGCGGCTTTGATTTGTTTTCATATTCCAGTTTGTGACCGGACGGGCCTGTAATTTCATGCCAGCCCGTCCGGTTGTTGCGTTGCCCGACTCCATGCCCCAGCACGCGATTACGGATAGGTCATCCGGTAGAACACCGTTGGGTTCGCCGGATCAATGGTGAAGGTCATCTGATTGGTTGCCGCCGAGCCGGCCACGTCAGACCAATTGGTGCTAATGCCCGCGCTGGCGGAGTTGGTCTGCGATTGTAATTTCCAACCGATGTGGTCAGCGGGCCACGCGAGCGTGAGCTGATTGCCGGCGACGCTCGTGACGATGTTCGTCGGCGAGGTGTTCACACTGCTGATGACATAGCCCGACACATCGCCGTAAGTGTCGCCAATCCGAAATTCATCGAACTGTTCGGCCGCCGCGCCACCTTGGAAATTGAAACCAATTCCCGTGATGGTTCCCACATCATAGTTGCTGACCACCAGATCGGGATTTGGAGCGTTGATATTGCCTGCCGGCGTCAACGTGCCGGCTGACGGGTTAAGCCAAAGGCTCACGGTATCGTTGGTTCCCGACGTGTTGAAATCAATCCGCAGCACGATGAGGTTCGTCTGGTTGTAATTCATGAGCTGCGTCGGGCCGGGCATTTGCGCCAGCGTTGATCCGGTTCCTGTCGCCGAGCCGCTCGCGGTGGTGACCGAACTCAAAGTCAAAACTCCCGCGACCCCGCTCCAAGGATAAGGCCCGACAAAGAGACTGGTAGCACCGCTGCCGGGCAGGTAGAGACCGTTGCGATTGCCGCCGTTGTCGCCGGCCTGATTGTAGAGGAAGCTGATATACTTCGTGCCACTGGCAAGCGGGGTGGCCAACGATACCGTGTCCCGCTGCGCGCCGGGAACTTGTTGGAATGCGTTGTTGGCCGTCGTCAGGCTCGGGTAGGTCAGATTGCCGATGATGCTAACGGATCCGCCAATCGTCCAATTGCCGGTGAACCCGGCAGCGGTGGAGGCGTTGCCGTTGGCCAGCGTGGCGTAATTAAACGGCTCGTAAGCGCTCGGCGCGTAAGTTCCCGTCGGCGTGGACGTAGCTTCCGGGCTGGAGTTGGGACTCTCGCCGTAAGCACTCACTGCCGAAACAACGTAGTAATACGTTGTAAATTTGACCGCCGTGGAATCGGTGTAAGCCACCGTGGGCGCGGCGGTGGTGCCGATGGTGACGTAGCCCGAACCGCTGGTAGTCGAGCGCTTGACGTTGTAACTCGCGGCTCCCGCTGAACCCGTCCAAGCCAGCGCCACTTGATTCGTGCCCGCCGTGGCGGCCAGACCGGTGGGCGCGGCGGGTGGAGTATTCGGTGTGGCGGTCACTTCCGAGGAGTTCGCACTTTGCCCGGCGGCGTTGGTAGAGGAAATCTTGTAGAAGTAAGCCGTGCCGTTCACCACGTCGGTATCATAGTAACTGGTCGTGGCCACGTTCGTGATAGTAACTTCCGTATTGCTGGTTGTTGAACGTTTGACATTGTAGCTGGCCGCGCCCACCGCCACGCTCCAACTCAAGCTGACCGCGCCGTTGGTTCCGGTGGCCGTTACACCGGTCGGCACATTGGGCAGTGCAATCGTGGGGGTCGCGGTTACTTCGGAAGAATTCGCACTGGCCCCAGAAGCATTCGTGGCCTGCACGACGTAAAAGTATTGCGTGCCGCCGACTGCGGTGGCGTCGTAGTTGGTATTCGAGGCCACGCTGTTGGTCACGTTGTAAACCCCCGTGCTCGTGCCGCGCAAAACGTTGTAGCCGGTGGCTCCGCTTACCGCCGTCCAACTTAAACTGACTGAGTTGACGCCCGCGTTGGCGACCAGTCCCGTCGGCGTGGCGGGCGGGTTATAGCCCACCACCTCGCCATAAGTGCTGCCGCGCCGAATTTCATCGAGCGTCATCGTCGCACCACCTTGAACCGTCAGCCCGATGCCGGTAATGGTTCCCACATCGAACGAACTGACGGTATAAGTAGCGGCCGGAGGCGTGGGTGAATTTGCCGTCGGGTTGATATAAGCCGTGACCGTATCGTTGTTACCCGAAGTATTGAAATCAATTTTCAGGACCACCAGATAAGTGTTGCCGTAGATGCCCTGAAATGAACTGGCCAGATTGGCCGCACCCAGCGCGGCGGTGCCCGTGGTCGTCGTGGAACCCAGACCAAAACCTCCTTGCGTGCCAGTGTTGGGCGCCAGACCGAAACCAAAAAACAAACCGGTGCCGCCATTGGGAAAATAAACGCCGTCAATGTTTCCACCCATGTTGCCGGAAGCCTTCAAGAGAAAACTGACATACTCCGTGCCGCCGGAAAGCGGGGCCAGAAAACTCTCGGATTGCCGGCCGCTGCCTGAACTCAAGGCACTGTTCGCCACCGGTAGGCCGGTGTAGGTCATGCCCGTGACAATCGAAGGAGCCGTTCCACACGTCCAGTTGCCGGTGAAACCGCTGGCCGTGGTGGCGGTGCCGTTGGCGATGGAGCCGTAGTTAAACGGTTCGTAAGCGGCAAAGCTGGTGAAGCCGGTGATGTTCACCACCGATGAAGTTGTGCTTAAGCCGCCGTTGTCGGAAGCCACCGCTGTGAGCGCATGAGCGCCGAGCGTTGCGCTCGCCCAGGTCGCGTTATACGGATTGGAGTTGTCGCTGCCGACGAGCGCGCCATCCACATAAAAATCCACATTCGTGACCGCGCTGTCGTCCGTCGCCGTCGCCGTCAGAGGAACGCTCGCGCCGACGAGCACTGGGCTGCCATTGCCGGGGCTGGTGATGGCGACAGTCGGCGGCAGATTCGCGGCCGTAACGTTGACCACGGCGGACGTAGCCGAAATGCCGCCGCTCGTCGCCACCGCCGTGAGCGTGTGGGCACCCGCCGACGCGCCGCTCACCACGAAACTAAACGGATAACTCGTGTCATTGCCTACCAGCGTGGCGTCCAAGTAAAAAGCCACGTTAGTGACCGAGCCGGGATTGACCGTGGCGATGGCGTTGACGGAAAAACTGCTGCTGCTCACTACCGCCGTATTGGTTGGACTGGTGATGGCAACTGCCACCGGCGAAGGCGGCGCCGGTGCGAAAGCCGCCGTGGATTGGGCACGCCGACTGGAGCCAGTGCTGACCCAGGTGTTCGTGACCGTGCCGGCCGTCAGCAGTTCGCGGGTGCCACCGGCACCGACCAATTGCAGACCCGAAGCGCCATTCCAACGCCGTGTCAGGCCGGTAGTGGTGGAGGTAAGAGTATTAATCGCAGCACCAGCGCCACTGTTGGCCACATCCACCAGCCACGCGCCCGCCGTCAGCGTGGTGATTACATTCGTGAACGTCGTGCCGCTCGTCGCACCATTGGCGACCGCCACGGCTTCCGGCGCTGACTGATTGACCCCGAACAGGGACACCGCTCCGCATTCCATGCCGTTTGCCACGCTGGTGGCGAAGGTGACGGTGATGGTGCCCGTGCCGATGGCGGGGGCGGGCAAATACCAGATTTCGACTGAGTTTGTCGGCGAGACACCAGGAATTTGGTTCGCCCGGCTGCCCGTCACCTTGGTCAAGGGCTGGGAACCAAACGTCACGCTCGCTGGAAACGGATCCGAGGTTCGTTCCGCGGCGACACCCACGACCAGCATCCGGTCCGGACCCGAATCCCCCACCGTGTGCGACCAAGTGACAGTCGAGACGGCGGTTCCGGTTCCCGCCGTGCCCGCGCTGGCTGCATCGAAGGTGATTTGTGCGGAGGTGTTCCCTGCGGCCAGCGCGAACAGCGTGCCGGCAACAAGATTGAGGATGGTTTTTTTAGTCATAAGCTTTGGATTTGTATTTCAATTGGGCAAAAAAGCCCGGGAAGAGTGGCGGGTATTACAATAGGGGTGAACTATTCGAATCCTAACAAAGCCATCACCGCCGCCTAGCTAGCCGAGCGGCTAGTTTTTAAGATCCCTGTCCCTGCTTGAATTTCAGCGCCGCCTCGGTCCGCGAATGGACGTGCAGTTTTTCGTAAATGTGTTGCAGATGCCATTTCACCGCCGCGTTCGTCACGCCGAGCCGGTCCGCAATCGCCTTGTTCGCGTGGCCGTGCATCACTAGTTCCAAAACTTCGCGCTCGCGGTCGGTCAAATTTTCCACCTCGGAAGTCGCCGCCGCCTGCTGGCGAAACTGGCCGATGACCTTGCGCGCAATTTCCGGCGTCATCGGCACGCCGCCGTCCTGGGCCTCCCGGATGGCCGCGATGATTTTTTCCGGCTCTGAACGCTTGAGCAGGTAGCCGCACGCGCCTGCGCGCAACGCCTGAAAAATCCGTTCCGAATCTTCATACACGGTCACGATGACGATGTGAATTTTCGGCATCAACTCCTTGAGCCTAGCGGTGCATTCCACCCCGGTGGAATCCGGCAGTTGGATGTCCATCAGCACCACGTCCGGCTGCGCCTTGGGAATTTTCTTCAACGCCTCCGCCACCGTGCCGCAGGTGCAGACACACTGAAATCCCGCCGTGCGGTTGAGCAAGGTTTCGAATCCTTCGCGCAAAGTTTTGTTGTCCTCGACGATGCCGACTTTGATCATAAAAAATTTCCCGGCAACGGCGCGCAAAATTTAACGCTCGTTCCCTGTTGCGCGTCGCTGGTGATTTCGCAACGTCCGCCGAGCGATTTCATCCGCTCGATCATGTTCGCAATACCGTCGTCGCCTGCGTGCCGCGTTTGCGCTTCCAGCCCACGCCCGTTGTCAGCAACTTCCACGAGCAGATTTCCCTCCGCCACGGAAATCCGGAGCCAGACCTGCGTCGCGCCCGCGTGCCGGACGACGTTGGTGAGTGCTTCCTTGAACGCGAGAAAAATTTCCTGCCGAAACTTCGGGTCCAGCGGATGTTCCGGCAAATCTTCCGCGATGTCCAAGCCGCAAGCGACGGACGCCAAATCCAGCAGCCGTTGCGAATACGAGCCGAAGTAGCTGGCGAGCGACGCGATCGTGTCGTTGCGCGGATTCACCGCCCAGACAATTTCATCCAACGACGTGACCATGCGCCGCGCCGTTTCGGTCAAGTCGCCCAGATAGCGGTTTTTTTCCTCGGCGGAAGTCGTCGGGCTTTTGACGAGCGTTGTGAGCATATTTACTTCGGTGAGGCCCGCGCCCAGATCGTCGTGCAAATCATTCGCCACCCGCGCACGTTCCTGCTCGATTTCGCGACAGCGTTCGGCGAGCTGGCGTTTTTGGATTTGAATCTCCAGTTGCCGCGTGCGTTCCGCCACCTGCCGGTGCAACACCGCCACCCACGCAAACGCGGCGAGCGTGATGAAACCCAGCACGCCGACGATCCATAAAACTTTTTTCAACGTCCACCATGGCGGCGATTGCAGCACCACCACATCCGCCGGCGAACGGAGTAGCACGCTGAAAGATTTTGCCCGCCAATCCGGTCCCGCCTGCCATTCGCCCGGTTCAATCCGGCACACGCCCGTGACCGTCACGCGGCTGCCATTTTGCAGCGGCGTAAACGGTTCGCCGGGCTGCTTGAGACTGGCCTGAAAAATAAAACTGCCGTCCTGCAAAATTAAAAATTGCTCTGTGCCATGCTGCGTGCGGTCAATCAGCCGCGCGGAAACCTGGATGAGCCGGCAGTCGTGGTTGCCTTTCAAAACTTCATCGGGTTTCAATCGCACGGGCGACGGCGGCTGGGCGACGGCGGTTTTCCGATACACGGCATCTTCCAGCAGTGGCGTGTAGTCGCCTTGGCTGACAAACCCCAGCACCTCCACCTGTTCGCCAGCTTGTAGCCGCTCGCGCTCCGTGGTCAGCACCTTGATGCCATGTTCGCCCTCCTGTAAAAAAATTTCCGCGCCTGGCTCAAAATAAATCACCGTGCCGAAAACTTTCACGCGGTGCGCGTAGGTTTCCTGCGGCGTGAATTGCAGCAGGCTGCCGATGGAGCGCGCCGGCGCGGCAAACGGCTCGCGCGGCGCGGGAATTTCCACCTGCAAATCATCCGGGCGCGGCACCATCAGCCGGATGGCGAAAAGCTGGCGCTGATGGTTGAACTGCGTGGAGCAGACGCCGCGCACGCGCACGGTGCTGTCGAGCAGTTCCGGCGGCGACGCCACTGGCAGCGCCTTGGCAAAAACCATGAGCCGGCCGCCGCCCGTGGCAATTTCAATCTGATGATAAGGTGACGCCTCGGCGTTGCGCACCGAGCGGACGATACCGGAAATCTCCACGAACTGGCTGTCCTCCGTGCCGCTGGCGAGCTGCTCATACGTGACTGGCTTCGCTGCCGGCAAAGGAGCCGCGCCCGTGGCGGCCACAGTCGCCACCACCACCACCGGGGCGTATTCGCCCGGACTCACCGCGCCGGTGATTTCGATTTTCTGGCCGGGGGCAAGCAAGGGCGGGGCGATGTTCGGAGGAAAGGAAAAATAAATCCCGGCGGTTTCGTCCTGAATAAAACGCGAAAAAAGTTTCTCGTCGGAAAAAGTCACCACGCCGCGCAGCCGGACGGGAATTTTTTGCTGCGTCTGCTCCACTGTCAGCGCGCGGATGGCCGAGACGGTCCGCAACTCCTCGGCCTCCGCGCCGGATTGAAATGACAGCGTCAGGCCGCCCCAGAGGGCGAGGCAGGCACACGAGCGAAACCACCGCCAGTTCGCGAAAAGTTTTTTGGGCCGGGACATTTTTAGTTCCGCAATGGAAATCCGAACGGGTTGGTTTTATCAAATGGTTCGCGTTGCTTTTCTCCCATGCGGCGCGGAATGTCAACCACGTTCACTTTTGGCCGCGACTCCATTTCGGGCGCGGAAAGCTCATCCGCACGTTGAAGTTTTTTAATTGAACTGGCGGACAAGCCGTCCGCTCCCCGTTCACTGTAGTTTTTCTTCCAGCCACCGCACCAGTTGCGACTGCCAGTCGGGCGTGAATTTTTTCCAATCGGCGATGCGGTGCTGGCCTTCGGGAATCACAATCAGCGTGGCGTCCACGTGCGCGGCTCTTAACGCCTTGTAAAAAATTTCCGTCTGACCGGCCGGCACAGTTTTGTCGGCGCTGCCGTTGATGAGCAAAAACGGCGGCAGGCCGGACTGGACGTAGGTGAGCGGAGAATTTTCCTTCAGCACCGCGCGCACGTTGTCAGTGATGTTGCTGGATTCGTAGCCGAAAAGATTTCGCATCGAAATGCTCAACCCGCCGCGCCGCTCGTTGTCGGCAACCAGATCCGTCGGCGGTGCGAAGGCGGCGACAGCTTGGACTTTCGTGTCCGCCTCGGCGTGAGTTCCGGCCAGCGTTACCAGATGTCCGCCCGCCGAATAGCCCAGCAGGGCAAGGCGTTTCGGGTCGCCCTTGAATTCCGTCGCGTGCGCCTTCACCCAACGGATCGCCGTCAGCACATCCTCGTAACCGGCGGGCCAGCGGTTCGTCGGCGCGAGGCGGTAGTTGATGGTGAACCAAACGAAATTCGTCGCGACCGGAGCGAAGACGGGAACGATATCCGTCTCCTTGTCGCCCGCCATCCAGCCGCCGCCGTGGACGATGAGGACGACGGGGAATTTTCCCTCGCCCACCGGAACGTGGGCGTCGAGAAATAATTTTTCCCCGCTCGCCTCGCCGTATTGAAGGTCATATTTCGTCGCGGCGATTTTCGGGTCGAGCGGTTTGATGGTGGGATTCCAGCCGTCCGTGCCGCCGAGAACTTTTTCGACGGTGATTTTTTTGGCGTCGTCGGCAGAAAGTTGTTTCGTCCAATCAGGTCGGTTAGTCGGACTCGCGCCCGCGCCGGTGGAATTGAATTCCGCGTAGCGCGTCGTAGTATGGGCTTCGGATTTCTTCCAGTCATTCCAGCCTTCAGGGCGGACGGCGTCGGACATTTCGCAGTTCAGAAAAATCGTGCTCGCGTAAATCCGCCATGGACGGCCAAGAAAAGTTTTCACGCCCGGCTCGCCGGTGATTTTGCAGTGGTTGAAAACAAAACCGAACGCGTTGTCCACCGGTGTCGAGGCGGCGGTGAGGTAGCCGTCGCGCAGCGAATGGATTTCGCATTTTTCAAACCACGCCGTCGCCGCGCCAAAAATAAAATCAACGTGTCCGGCAACGTAGCAGTTCTCAAAATATTGGCGTCCGCGATTGATGAGAATCGTATCCTGCCAGCCAAGAAATTTGCAGTTGCGGAACGCTGCGCGGTCGCCGTCCACGCGGATCGCGAGCGCCTGACCAATCGGCCCGGCGGAATTTTCAAACGTGAGGTTCTCGGCGGAAAAATCATCTGCATCAATCGTGGTCGAAGGCGTTTTGAACGTGCCGATGGGTTTGCCCTCGGCGTTGGTGATGCCGGCGTAGAGGTTGAAGGAGAGGATGGTGTTTGTCGGGTTCGTGCCGACGAGCTTGAAAAATCTTTTTTCACGCTGAATGTAAATTAACTCCGTGTAAGTGCCGGGCGCGAGGTGGATGACCACGGGATTTTCGCGGCTGCCCGATGGGACGGACATGATGGCGGCCTGCACGGAAGTGAACTTGGCGGAGCCGTCTGCCGCGACGAAGAGGTTGGTTTGCGCGAATAGTGGCGCGGTGCAAAGACCGAGTGCGAGGGAAAAAATCGTTGGCTTCATCCGCCGAGATTAAGGGAAGCGTCGGGCTTGAGCCATGGCGAATCGCTTTTGAATTGTTGCAAAGAAGTTTGACGGACGAACCGGAATCAAATGGTCGGGGTGGGGAGATTTGAACTCCCGACCTCTTGCACCCCAAGCAAGCGCGCTAGCCGGGCTACGCTACACCCCGAACCATAAATTGAAACGTCTGTGACTGCGTGGCTGCTGACCAGTTGCCGAACCGATGCCGTTCCAAGAGACACAGAAACGGCCAGCGCGGGAAGGGTTCAGTTTGTTCACTACCGGTTGAACGCGTCCACTGCCAGCCGTCACGTGGGCAGTCTGCCCGAATCATCCGGCAGGGCAAGTTCATTCGTGAATCTGGCCGCCGTTATTCAAATGACGCGTCGGCGCGGTGACGGCTGATCCGGTTTTGCGTTGGCAATTTTTTCAGGCTTTCGATGCAAGCTTTCGCCCGGCCAGATAAACGATGAAGGCCACGGCGAAGCCGATGAACCACGCGTAGTTGTAAAGGTGCGCGAGCAGTGGTGGCACGCTTTCAGCGGAAAGTAATTTCACATTCACGAGAAATCCCGGCAAACTTGGCAACGCACCCAGCACCAGCGCGAGCAGCGCGACGACGCTGAATCCATTCGTGAAACGAAATTCTCCATCAGGCTTGTAAAGCGCGGGAACATCCAGTTTGCAACGACGAACGACGAAATAATCCGCGATCAAGATTCCGCCAATCGGCCCTAGCAAGGCGCTATAAGCGATGAGCCAGGTGAAGATGTAGCCCGTCGGGTCAGCGACGAGTTTCCACGGCATCATCAAAATGCCGATGACGCCCGTGATGAAACCGCCGGTGCGGAAGGAAATTTTATTCGGTGCGAGGTTTGAAAAATCATTCGCCGGACTCACGACGTTCGCCGCGATGTTATCGCGAGCGTGGCAAGGCACAGCGCCAGCATCGCCAGCACCAGCACCGCCGGGTTTTGGAATTTCGTCAGCACTTCCACCGGATCCCAAATCGTCTGGCCGAAGATGATTGTTGTCGCCGAAGTCACCGCCACGCCAATGAACGCGAAGAGCGCCATCGTCGTTGGCAGGCCGAGCGCTTGGCCGATGACTTGGTCGCGCTGAGTTTTGGCGTAACGCGAGAAGTCGGGAATATTCAGCGAGAGCGTCGCCCAAAAGCCCACCATGCCGGTGAGCGCGGGGAAAAAGTAATTCCAAAATTTTCCGGCCTGCGGTTGTCCCGCGTCGAACTGCGACGGCTGCGAAAGAATCGGCCCGAAGCCGCCCGCCGTGCGATACGCCCACCACAGCAACAGCAATCCGAGCGCGATGAGCAGCGGCGCTTTGATGTTCAGCAGCCAGCGAATCGTCTCGATGCCGCGATAAATCACGATCATGTTGACGCCCCAGAAAAACAGGAAGCACAAAAATTGTCCGCCCGTGATGCCCAGCCAGTTCGTCGCCGGTTCGGGATGCAGATGAAAGATGACGACGCAAATCTTGTAGATTGCCGCGCCACCGATCCACGTCTGAATGCCGAACCAGCCGCACGCCACGAGCGCGCGAAGAATTGCCGGAACATTCGCCCCGAGCGTGCCGAACGCCGCGCGGCAATAAACGGGAAAGGGGATTCCAAACTTCGTTCCCGCGTGCGCATTGAGAATCATCGGAATCAGCACGATGACGTTCGCCAGAAAAATCGTCAGCACCGCCTGCCACCAGTTCATGCCGCCGCTGATGAGCGACGACGCGAGCATATAAGTCGGGATGCACGCCGACATCGAAATCCACAGCGCCGCGAAGCTCAACGCGCCCCACTTGCGCCGCGACAACGGCACCGGCGCGAGATCGGCGTTGAACAACTTGCTCTGCGGGAGGGTCGCTTCGACTTCGGGAGCGTTCTCGGCCAAGCCGGAGGCGTTAAGATTCATGCGGGGGAAATTCTTTGCCACAGATTTTCACAGATGAAACACAGATGGCCGCAAAGACTTTTTATCTGTGTTTCATCTGTGTCCATCTGTGGCTGAAATTTGTTTTTCACACGCCAATGTCCTCATTCCACAACTGCGGTTTGGCGGCGATGAAATCTTTCATCATCTGGATGCACTCCGCGTTGTTCAGCACATCCACCTTCACGCCATTCGCGCGCAGATGTTCCTCGTCGCCCATGAAGGTTTTATTTTCGCCGACGACGACATGCGGAATTTTATAGAGCTTGATCGCGCCGGAACACATCGGGCATGGCGAGAGCGTGGTGTAAATCGTGCAGTGCTCATAAACTTTCGCGGGCAGGCGGCCAGCGTTTTCGAGCGCGTTCATCTCGCCGTGATGGATCACGCTGCCGTGCTGCACGCGCTGATTGTGACCGCGCCCGATGATTTTGCCATCGCACACGAGCACCGAGCCGATGGGAATGCCGCCCGCCGCGAGACCTTTTTTCGCCTCGTCAATGGCCGCTTGTAAGAATGGATCCATACATTTGGTTTCCGGTGTGTTCCTTGTTTCGTTGATGGAATTAAAACGAACACCCCCGGATGAATCAAGCTTTGCTTCATATTCCTTGGATGCGCGGCGCAGGGTGGGGAAGATTGCCGGTCACTTTCAGAAACAGCTTTGCAAAAAAGCGGGACGGGCTACATTCGCGTCATGCGAAAATTTCGAGATTTTTTTATCGGACTGACGGCGGCGGTGGTGCTGGTGCTGGCGGTTTATCTCACGTTCACCGTCGCGCGGTGGGCGAATCGAGGCGCGGGGCTGCATCTCTGGGACACCACGAGCGTCGTCCACGAAGTGCAGGCGCTCTCCGAACTTGTCACGGTGGAATACGTCATGGAAAAAGTCGTCATCCTCGACGATGTGAAATGGTATGGCGAAAATCACGTCCTGCTGCTCGCGCATGGCGTGGTGAAGGCGGGCATTGATCTGAAACGTCTTCAGCCGGGTGATGTGAACATCAGTGATAAAAAAATTTCTCTCAAGCTGCCGTCGCCGCAAATCACCGATGCTTACCTCAATGACAAAGCGAGTCAGGTGATTGATCACACGACAGGTTTGCTGCGGGCATTCGACAAGGATTTGGAGCAGACGGCGCGGCAGAACGCCGTGGATGACATTGCGCGAGCGGCGCGGAAGGGGGGAATTTTGGAGGACGCGGATAAGCGGGCGCGCATTGAACTGGAAGCGCTGTTCAAACGGGCCGGGTTTGAGTGGGTAGAGTTTCGATAGTCTTGCCAATGACCGTGCCCACATTCTGGCTGGCGTGTCTAATTTTCACCGATTGTGGGGCTTCGGGAAAACCTTGCACCTGCAGGCGCTGGCGCGGGCGATAAACCGGGCGCGGACGGGGCGGCACGCCAATGTTGGTCATTTGAAGCCCAGCGAGGCGCAGGTTCATCGTCGCGGCGGCCGCGGGACTCGGCGCAAACATTTGAGTTTGAAATTTTCTAGCCACGCGAGACTCATTGCAACTCGTGTGCCACAGAATTTTTTAGAGTATTGCGCGTGGTTCGGGCGAAAGTCAGCGCGACTGATTTATTAGTTTTCCAGTGCTTGATTCTCGACCGTGCCATAGCCAGAAATGGTCACATTTTCAATAGTCTTTTAAATTGTAGGTGGTTGCTGATTGCGCTAGAAATTAAAAAGCAGCCAATCCACTTTATTATGAAGGCTATTCCACTTTTTTTTTACCAGCGCATGAGGCAAGCCGTATGTGTCGTTCTTGCGCTGACGATGGCTGCCAGCACCTACGCGCAATGCACCCCGCCGCCATCCGGTTTGGCTGGTTGGTGGCAAGGCGCGGGCAATGCGAATGATTTCACCGGCACGAATAACGCCGTGCTGTCGCTCAGTGGCGCGAGCTACGCGACGGGCAAGGTGGGGCAGGGGTTCCGTTTCGATGGCACGAATGGCTATGTGCAGATTCCTGATTCCAATTCGCTCAAGCCCGCCGCCGTCACGGTTGAGGCGTGGGTCTGGTTGGATCCGGCCATCAACACGATCACCAATTCCCGAAACGAACAGATTGTCTTCAAAAAAAATACTTGGAGCGCCTTTTTTGAAGGCTACAGCCTCTTGAAAGAAAGCCTGCCAAATGGCGACGGCACTTACACCGACCGTTTTCAATTTTGCGTTTCCCGCACCGGGAATCAGCAGATCATCCGTTCCCTGACGATTGCGCAACGCGGTGTCTGGTATCACGTCGCCGCGACTTACGATGGCAACCAATCCAAACTCTTTGTGAACGGCGTGGCGGAAGTGTCAGGCACGCCGGGCTTCGCATTGGATTATGACACGACCCCGGTGTTCATCGGCACGTCTGGCACTTGGGCGCCGTATTTGAGCATGTTCGCCGGCATCATTGACGAACCGACGATTTATGGTCGGGCGCTTTCCACAAACGAAATCGCCGCCATCTACAGCGCCGGACTCGCAGGCAAATGCACTTCGCCCAACGTCACCGCGAGCAACGGCGTGCCGGTCATCACCAGCTTCGCGCCGTTGTCCGGCACGAACGGCGCGCTCGTCACAATCTTGGGAACGAACTTCAGTTCCATCGCCTCCTCGAACCTCGTTCGTTTTGGCGCGGTGCGGGCGAACGTGCTTTCTGCCAGCGCGAATGTCCTGACCGTGCTCGTGCCGTCGGGTGCAACCTTGGCGCCACTCACGGTCACGGCCAACGGTTTGACAGCGTATTCTGGAAAAAATTTCCAGCCCACATTTTTCGGCAACGGCTCGAACACGACCGTCGCCAGTTTTCCGGCGAGCTTCAATCTTCCTGGGGCGGAGAACACCGCTTGTGCGGTCATCAGCGACTTTGACGGCGATGGCAAGCCTGACATCGCCTTCATGAATGGTGCCACCCACAACGTTTCCATCTACCGCAATCTGTCCACCAATGGCGCATCCCTCAGCCCGTCCGCTTTCGCGGCGCGACTGGATTTTCCGTTGCCCGCTTTGGCGGCGGCGAGCGGCGGCTATCGTTTGCGCGCGGTGGATTTAGACGGCGACGGCCGGCCGGATTTGATTGCCTGCGAAATCAACGGTGACCGCTTGAGTGTGTTTCACAATCTCGCCGCGCCTGGCAGCCTCACCACGAATTCATTCGCCACACCGTTCACGCTCAATACCGGCAACGACTCCCGCAATGTCGCCGCCGCCGACTTGGACGCCGATGGCCGCGTGGACATCGTCGCGGTGAATCTCGGCGACAACTCACTTTCTATTTTCAAGAACATCGGTGCGCCGGGAATCCTCAACTCCAATTCCTTCGCCGCGCCGTTCACACTCGCTTCGTCCGGCAGCCCCTATGAAATGGTCATAGCCGACTTGGACGGTGACGGACGGCCCGATCTGGCTGTAGTGGAAAGCAGCGGTAATGCCCTTTCACTTTTTCAAAACCTCGGCACGCCCGGCAGCCTGAACACAAATTCCTTCGCCGCCCATTTGGATTTTCCGGCCGGCACTGAAGTGGAAACCATCGTCGCCGTGGATTTGGATGGCGATGGCAAACTCGATCTCGCGGTCGGTTCCGTGAAAGACAACCGAGTGAATATTTTCCGCAGCACCCACAGCGGTGGATTGTTCACGACGAATTCTTTCGCTGCCTACGTTTCCTTTAGCACGCCCGGTTGGATGCACACCGTGGCCGTCGCGGATTTCAACGGCGACGCCAAGCCCGACCTCGGCGTGGTCGGCGAACTCGGCAGCTACATGGCCGTTTTCCAGAACACTGCCACCCCTGGCAGCATCACCGTAAATTCCTTCGCGCCGCGCGTGGATTTTGGCACGGGCTGGAATCCGTGGGGCATTGCCACTGGCGACCTCGACGGCGATGGCCGTCCCGATATGGTTTTCTGCAACCAATACGACAACAACATCCAGATTTGTCAGAACCAGTCACCGTTCGGCAGCAATGCCGTCAGCAATCCG
Source organism: Limisphaerales bacterium (assembly GCA_031411455.1). GTDB lineage: Bacteria > Verrucomicrobiota > Verrucomicrobiia > Limisphaerales > UBA11358 > UBA11358. Next base: position 8,150 of record JANOBC010000412.1, on the reverse strand, counting down.
CCGCCCGCCTGCACCGCGTCGCCGTCCGGCCTCGCGGCGTGGTGGCGCGCGGAGGGTGATGCGAATGACGCGGTCAGCGGCAACCACGCCACGCAGACGAATGGACTGCAATTCACCGGCGGCGAGGCAGGGCAGGGATTTTATTTCAACGGCAGTTCGCAGATAAAAATTCCCGCGAGCGCCAGCTTGAATGTTGGCACGAGCGGCGGGTTGACGTTTGAAGCGTGGATTCGCCCCGGTCAGTTCACGGTGCTGGTGCCGCAATTTCTCTGCGAGTGGAATGACGGCGCGGGGGGTAACGGCGCGCATCTCGCAATCTCGGTGGATCACGGTGTTGGCGGTGATGGTTTGGGCAATGTCTATTTCAACCTCGTGGACACGAACGGAACTGTTCACGGAATTTTCACGCCGTCGAACGCGCTCCTCACGAACGCTCTCCAGCACGTCGCTGTCACCTATGACCGTGCTTCCGGTCAAGCGGCCATCTACGTCAACGGCCTTGCGCTCGCCAGCACCAACCTCGGCAGTTTCAAGCCGCAGACGAGTTACGACTTTTATCTCGGCAATCGTCCGTCCGGATTTTTCTCCGGCAGTTATTTTAACGGCCAGATGGATGAACCGTCGCTCTACAACCGCGCGCTCACCACGAATGAAATCATCGCCATCTACAACGCCGGCAGCTTGGGCAAATGCCCGGACAGCGTCATTCCCGTCGTCACACCGATCACGCTGCTGAATGTGGATTTTGGTGCTGGAACGAACACGACCAAGATCGGCTTCGCGGCGGCAGGCTCGACCACGAATGATTTTTGGAATTTTTATACGCGCGATGATGGTGTCGGCGGCTGGCGGACTTTGGGTTCAGTCGTGAATCTTAAAAATGCCGACAGTTCCGTGACGGCGGCGGGCTTGACCGTCAACAACGCTCCGGGTGCCTGGGGCAGTTCCTCCACCGATCCGATGTATGCCGGTTACATTTATCCGTTCGACGGCGGCAACGTGACCGTAACCATCACCAACCTGCCCGCCGGAACTTATGACCTGTTGCCGTATTCGCCGAACGGAAATTTCACCCTGGCCGTGGGCGCAAACAGCTACGCGGTGCGGACGTGCTACGATGTGACCCCGGTTAGCCCGCCGGTGTGGACGGAAGGACTGCAATATGTGCGCTTCACCAACGTGCTGGTGAATGCCGGCCAGCCGCTGGTGTTGACGGTGCATCCCGGCGTCGGCGATGGCGCGCTTATTTCCGGTCTGCAACTCGCATTGTCCTCGCTCACGAACGCATTGCCCGCGCCGCCGGTCGCGCCGACCATCACGCAGCAGCCGACCAATGCGGTGGTTTTAATCAATGGCTTGGTCAGTTTTAGTGTGACCGCCCAAGGTTCCGCACCGTTGGCGTATCAATGGCGCTTCAATGGCACCAACCTCGCGGGCGCAACCAGTGCGACGTTGACCTTGAGTAACATTTCCGTGGCCCAGGCGGGAAATTATTCCGTGCTCGTCGCCAACGCGGGTGGCTCGGTCACCAGTTCCAACGCGGTGCTGGATGTGTTGTCGCCGTCAATCATCTTTTCACAGACGCCGAGTCAGGTCGTGCTGCTCGGCAGTGCGGCGACGTTTATGGTCAGCGCGGGCGGTTCCGCGCCGTTGAATTATTTCTGGAAGCGTAACAACGTGCTGATTCCCGGCGCGACGAATTTTAGCTACACGCTGTTTAACGCGCAGCTCGCCGATTCCGGCAGCAAGTTCAGTTGCCTTGTCACGAACGCTTACGGTTTCGCGGCCAGCACCAACGCTTCGCTCAAAGTTATCAACACCATCTCAAATGATTTGTGCAGCGGCGCGGTCGTCATTACGAATTACCACTATACCAACGTGCAGTCCACGGTGAAGGCCAGTTCCTACGGCGACCCGGTGCCGGATTGCGTGGACGCCTTCGGCAACGGCGTCTGGTATCAGTTCGTGTCGCCCGTGAGCGGCCTGCTGGACGTGGACAGTTTCGGCAGTGATTTCGACACCGGACTTGCGATTTACATCGGTGGCTGCGGCGCGTTCACGCAAGTGGCTTGCAACGATGACACCTACGACATCACTTCCGAACTGACTATTCCGACGACGGCAGGGACGACGTATTATTTCCTCGTCGGCGGCTACGGTGGCCATGTCGGTAACCTTGTGTTTCATCTGAACTATTTCACGCCACCCGCGTTTGATGTTCAGCCTACGAACATTTCCGTCATCGTCAGCAGCAACGCGCAGTTTGCCGCCGCCGTTTCCGGCACCCAGCCCATTAGCCAGCAATGGTATTTCAATAACGCCCCGCTCGCCGACGGCGGACGCATCAGCGGCGTGACGAACTTGACGTTGAACATCGCGGGCGTCATCACGAACGACGGCGGAAATTATTTCGTGGTCGCCTCCAACTGGGTCGGCGTGACGACGAGTTCTGTGGCGGTGCTGACGCCGGTAATTCTGCCGCCGGTATTTATTTTGCAACCGGTAGCGCAATCCATTCTCACCGGCTCGAACGTGAATTTCTTCGCCGTGGTGGACGGCACGCCACCTTACAGTTACCAGTGGTATCAGGAGGCAAGTATTTTGGTGGACGACGGCCATTTCAATGGCGCAAACACGCCGAGCCTGACGATTTCAAACCTCACCACGGCGGATGCCCACTACTATTCTTTGGTGATCGCCAATGCCTCCGGCAGCGTGACGAGCGCGCCCGTGTTGCTAACGGTGCTGGTGCCGCCGAGCATCTCTTTGCAGCCGATTGGCCGCTCGGTGCCGCCGGGTTTGCCGACGACCATTACGGCTTCCGCCGCCGGCATTCCGGCGCCGACTTACCAGTGGCAGTTGAATGGCACAAACGTTCCCGGGGCGACCAGCGGCATTCGTCTCCTTTCAGCGGTCAGCACGAATGACCTTGGTTTCTACCATCTGGTTTGCAGCAACGCGGCGGGCGTGGCGGTGAGCGCGGAGGCGCAACTTACCTTCGGCCCCGTCGCCGTGTGGGGTCGCAATGCGGGCAACGAATCGCTGCCGCCGCCCGGCTTGAGCAATGTCATCGGCCTCGCGGGCAACAGCGGCGGCAGTTTTGCCCTACTCACGGATGGCACCGTGGTGGCTTGGGGCGCGGGCGTGGCCACGAATGTTCCGGCGAATGCCACGAATGCCGTGGCGGTCTTTGCCTCCGGCAACACGGCGGCGGCGGTGTTGCGCGCCAACGGCTCGGTCATCGGCTGGAATTTGACGGGCATGCCTGGGTTGAGCAACATCGTCTCGCTTGCCGTCAGCAATAATTCTGGAACTGCCTTGCGTGCCGAAGGCACACTGGTGGGCTGGGGCCTTGCGCCTTACACGGGTTTCCCGACCAACTTGAATCACCTCACCGCAGTCTCCATCGGCACTCCGCACGGGCTGGCCTTGCGTGACGACGGCACGGTGGTGGCGTGGGGTGCGGGACCGGGAACCAACCTTCCCGCCGGCCTCGCCAATGTATCGGCTGTCGCGGCGGGAAGTGGCTTCAGTCTGGCGTTACAGACCAACGGCAAAGTGGTGACTTGGGGCACGGGTGTCGTGTTCACCAATCTTCCGAATGGCACGACTAACATCATCGCCATTTCCGTCAACAACTACTCCGCCGGTGGCAGCCTGTGTCTCGCGTTGCGGGCCGATGGCGTGGTGCTCGCCTGGGGCGCCTCAAATTTCTCCGAACAAGTTCCGCCCCCGGCTTTGAGAAATTTGTTTTCATCCGCCATTGCGGCGGGGACATTCCACGGCCTGGCGTTGGTCAACGACGGTTTGCCCCAAATTATCCAGCCGCCCGTCGGCCTGACGGCGTTCAGCGGACGCGACGTGACGTTGCGCGGCGCGGCGGCGGGCGCGAGGCCGCTGAATTATCAATGGCTGTTCAACGGCACAAACATTCTAGGGGCGACCAATTCCATTCTCAACTTGCCGAACATCCAAGCCGCCAGCGCGGGTGGCTACCAGTTGTTTGTGAGCAACGCGCTCGGCACGGCCATCAGCCTCGCAGCGCCGGTCACGGTCATTAGCAACAGCACGCTCAACTTCCTCACGCAGACGACGGTGTCCGCCACAAATGTCTATCAGGGCGGCACGGTAAAATTCACCAGCGGCACAATTCTTGGCAGCGGCCCATTGCGTTATCAATGGTTCTCCACGCCGACGAACAACCTGCCCTACGCTGCCGTGGCCAGCGCGACGAATGACACGTTGCTCCTCGATCCCGCGCTCGCGTCGCAATCAGGTTTCTACTATCTCGCGGTCAGCAATCTAGTCGGTGGCATCACCAGCGCGCCGGTGAATGTGCGCGTGCAATTCGCCAAGGCGTGGGGCTATCAAGTGCCGACGAATGTGCCGTTGGTCACCAACGCCATCGCCATCGCCACGGGCGGAACCACGGGCATTGCGCCGGGACAATATTTTGCGATCGGTGCGGACGGCAAGTTGACCGGTTGGAGCAACAGCATTTCCAGTTTGACCATGAGTCCGATGAGCTTTCCGACGTTAAGCAATTCCCTCATCACCGCCGTCGCCGCCAGTTACCTCCATCAGCTCGTGTTGAAATCGGATGGCACGGTGAGCGTCTTCGGCAGCGGCGCGACGAATGTGCCGAATAATTTGAGCGGCGTCACGGCCATCGCTTGCGGCACTTACCACGACCTCGCCTTGAAAGCGGATGGCACGATTACGGGATGGATTTCTGCGGCGGGTGCAACGCAAAATAATTACGGTCAGGCGACTAATGTTCCCAGCGCCACCAACATCGTCGCCATGGCCGCTGGCAACCTGCACAGCCTCGCGTTGCGCGCCGATGGCAGTCTCGTCAGTTGGGGCTATGGCGCGGATGGAACCGCCAATTTACCGGGTGGCGCGACCAACATCGTTGCCATCACCGCCGGTTCCGGTTTCAGCGCGGCGCTGCGTGCGGACGGGTTGGTGTTCCAGTGGGGCAACGGCATCACCAGCTATCCGATCCCGTCGAACGTGAGCAACGTCGTTGCCATCGCTGGTTCCGCCAACCATTGCACGGCCTTGAAAAAAGACGGCACGGTGGTCACCTGGGGCAATGAGTATGTCAGCCTCGCATCGAATAATATTCCCGCTGATTTGACCAACGTCATCGCCATCGCCAGCGGTGGCGACCATGACCTTGCGCTCTTCGGCACGCGCGCCCCGGCGTTCACCGTGCAACCGTGGAATCGCAGTGTCGCGACCAATGCTTCATTCAAAATCAACTTGGTTGGAAAATGTGCAGGCGCGCCGCCGGTGAACTACCAATGGTTGCTCAATGGCACGAATCTACCCGGAGCAACCAATGACTTGTGCATTTTGACCAACCAACTTCCGGGTGGTCCCGGAGTCACCAGGCTGATTCAACCCGGCACCTACCAACTCATCGCCAGCAACAGCTACGGTGTGGCGATCAGCAAACCCGCCAAGGTGAGCGTGTTTTATCCGCTGGCTGAATCGTTGGACACGGTGGATGTGCGGGGAGTTTCTCCCTATAATTGGCTCGCCACGAGTGCGGCGCCGTGGTTCGGCCAGACCGCCATCACCCACGACGGCATGGACGCGGCTCGCAGCGGGGGCATCGGCGGTTCAGAAGAAACTATTTTGCAGACAACGCTCGTCACGAACTTTCCCGGCGGGGTGACATTCTGGTGGAAAGTTTCCTCGGAACAATTTTTCGACACGCTCGAATTCCGCGTGAACGGAACCGTGCAGGCCAGCCTCTCCGGCGAAGCGGACTGGACTTTTGCCAGCATCCCCGTCGCCGCTGGCACGAACCTCCTGCAATGGCGTTACTCGAAAGACTTCAGCTTCGACACCGGACTCGATGCAGCATTCGTGGATCAATTTTCTTTCGTCGTCGGCGCGCCCGTCATCACAAACCAGCCCGCGAGCCTCGTTGCCAATCTCGGCGCGAACATCACGCTCTCCGTCGCCGCCGTCGGCGCACCGACCTTGCGTTACCAGTGGCGGCAGAACGGAACTCCCCTTGGCGGCAACAGTCCGGTGCTGACCTTGAACAGCGTCAGCCGCGCGCAAAACGGCACCTACTCCGTCACCGTTACCAACAGCGGCGGCATGGCCGTGAGCAGCAACGCGCTTGTCCGCGTCAACGTTCCGCAACTCCTCGGCACCCCGGTGTTGTTACCGGATGGCTCGCTGCAATTCACCGCGACCGATGCGAACGGCGGACTCGCTCCCGCCGACATCTCGAACTTCGAGGCACAGGCCACCACCGACCTCGTGAACTGGACGACCCTGCCCAACGCCTTGACCCTCACAAATGGCACGCTGCAACTGAACGATGCGACGCGCACCAATTTCACGACGCGCTTCTACCGCATCCTCGAACACTAAAAAAACTGGAAATAAATCTGGAATAAAAAAACTTCGCCAGCACCGGCGGAGTTTTTCTTTTTTGAGAATGTGGCAACGCGAATTGATTCGGGTATCGCCGATCCGAGCAACCTGGGACAGATGCGGATGGGGCAGGGCGCGTCACTTCGCGCCCTATGTGGGCCAATGTCTTTGCCTTCGGCTATACTTTTACAGCCCCACGCCAATGGGAAGCTCTGGCGAAAAATCACGCCGGCTACGCAAACAGGCTTTCGGGATGATGGCTGTGACGACAAGCTTGGCCGCGGAGCGGGCATGAAGTGATAAAGGCAACTTGAAAATTAAAATCTCGGCAGCGTCCCGGCGAAAGGCTCGAAAACATTTTGCAGTTGGTGCCGGTGGCGGGACTCGAACCCGCACGACTTTTTATGGTCCCGGGATTTTAAGTCCCGTGCGTCTGCCATTTCGCCACACCGGCGGCCTTGATTTTAATGATGATTCTAATGATTCACCAACTGAAGCTTAACATTGCGACATAGTTACGGTTTGAAAACGACTGTGGTCGTAGGTGGTCAGCCGGTCGCCGTTGTTCGCCGTAACAGTTTTCGCGTCGCCAGTATAAGAAGGTTCTGGACGGGCGCAAGCAGCCGATTCGCGGCCCATGGGAACGCAATGGCAAATTTATCGCCCGGATTTGCGCATAGCGTTTTGCTGATGGCTTACAGTGGAGCCAGATGGAAGAGGGGTGGGGTTGGCTGCGATCAGGTCACGCATAATTCATTTGCCGGGGCTCAAATATTTCAGAAAGAAAGCAACCGTCTGTTGGTTGATCTTCGCAATCGAGGGTGAAATATTCTGCCCGTTAAAGCTATGCCCCGCAGCTTTGGAAATGATGCATTCCACCGGCACGCCCTTGGTCAGCGCGCCGTCGCGCATGGCAAGCGAGTTGGTGAAATTCAAGATGGTATCGGCGTCACCGTGGGCGAGCAAGATGGGCGGACTATTGGTGCGGAGCAGTTCGATGGGACTCAATTTCATGGCGAGATCCTGCTTATCTTTTAAGAGACCTCCGAGAATCGGAATCAGGCGCTGGGGGTTTTCAAAGTTGCCGCCCTTCATCAGCCCTGCATCCACGAACGAAACCAGCGGGTAGTATGCCGCCACGCAACAGATTTTGTAACTAACCCCATTGAGCGACGGGTCGCAGGGATAATCCGTGTCTTCGCCCAGCGCGGTGATCAGCGTGAGGTTTCCTCCAGCCGATTCGCCGAAAGTCCCGACACGCGTCGGGTCGAGGTGGTATTGAGCCGCATTTTTGGCAAGAAAGCGAACGGCGTCTTTGCAGTCGGCGGCGCTTTCATTCGCCGTTGCGACCCCAACCTTCGTCAGCCGATACTCGATGGATGCCACGGTGACTCCCTGCCGGTTCAGTTCACGGATCACGCCGATGCCGCAAGGTAAGAGCCCGTGGTATTTGTTACCACCGTTCCAGCCGCCACCGTGGATATAAACTACGACCGGCGATTTCTCATATTTCTTCTCCAGCGGGTGGAACAACATCAAATCCAGCTTCTGGTCGCCGACCTGCTTATAGACAATGCTCGGCGTGATTTTTAAGTCAGCCAAGGCTTTTGCAGTGCTTGCATCTACCTTCGCCGTCTCTGGAGCGGCGTTGTCCTGCGCGCCAAAAAGGTTCGCTGGGAGAGCTAGAATTAGAGCGGTAAAGACGGGGAAAATTCTCGATTGCATTCGAACACTTTGGGTTTGGCTCT
>JANOBC010000411.1:0-3395 GCA_031411455.1 Limisphaerales bacterium | reverse complement strand
GTTTGCAAGTAGATGCCCCCTCACCCTGGCCCTCTCCCCCCGAGGGGGCGAGGGAGAAAACTTCCGCGCCGCGTCCCAAATTTTTCATCTGTTGTCCCCAGCACTGGTGACAAGCCAGAACGCCGCCGTATGTTATGCTGTCTGCGTTGGAAGTAGTGACTCCAGCAAAATTTAGTGTGTTGTTTATTGAGCCCGGAGTAGTGTCCGGGCTCTTTTCTTTTTCCCGCTAAGCCTTCCGCACAAAAATCACCTGATCGCGTCTGGGGCTTCTGCACTTGCCTTAAACTTTACTGCGCATACGATTTGCCGAACTTCAATAGTTGAGGGAAAATGAAAGAAGCCGTCGCCCGCATCAAAATCAATAAGCTTCTGGAACAAGCCGGTTGGCGTTTTTTTGCCGAAGCTGGCGCTCCCGCCAACATCCAGCTTGAACCCAGCGTCACTCTCAAGGCGGATGACCTGAATGACCTCGGTGATAATTTTGAGAAAACCACCAAGGGCTATATTGATTTCCTGCTGCTCAACGAAAAAGGTTTTCCGTTTATCGTCCTCGAAGCCAAGTCGGAGAATTTGAATCCGCTCATCGGCAAAGAACAGGCCCGTCGCTATGCCAAAAGCGCCAACTGCCGATTTGTCATCCTGTCTAACGGCAATCTGCATTACTTCTGGGATCTTGAGCGCGGAAATCCCTATGTCATCACCTCGTTTCCGACGCCTAAATCGGTCATGGGTTATGAAAAAGGTGTTCCAGATCCCAAACGGCTCATTGAAGAGCCGGTCGAGGATGATTACGTCGCCCTAACGCAGCGCCCCGGTTATGCCGCCGAAGCTGCTTGGAAGAATCCCGCCGAGCGTCCGCGTTTTGTTGAGGTCAACGGCCTCCGCTTCCTGCGTCCGTATCAAAAGCGCGCCATCACCGCCATTCAGCAGGGCGTTAAAAAGGGCAAAGACCGTTTTCTGCTGGAAATGGCCACCGGCACCGGCAAGACGCTCACCGCCGCCGCCCTCATCAAACTCTTTCTCCGCACCGGCAACGCCCACCGCGTTTTGTTTTTAGTGGATCGTTTGGAGTTGGAGGATCAGGCGTTGAAGGCGTTCAAGAAAGTGCTCGCGAACGACTACAAGAGCGTCATCTACAAAGAAAATCGCGACGATTGGCGGCACGCGGAGATTGTCGTCAGCACAGTGCAATCGTTCCTGTTCAACAACAAATATCAGTCGCTCTTTTCGCCCACGGATTTTGACCTCGTTATTTCCGACGAAGCGCACCGTTCCATCGGCGGCAATGCCCGCGCGGTGTTCGATTATTTCATCGGCTATAAACTCGGCCTTACCGCCACGCCGCGCGATTACCTCAAAAAATTCGACAAAGACAAACCCACCACCCAGGACCCGCGTGAGTTTGAACGCCGCCTGTTGCTCGATACTTATCGCACGTTCGGCTGCGATGACGGTAATCCGACTTTCCGCTATTCGCTGCTGGATGGCGTGAAGGACGGCTTTCTCATCAATCCCACCGTCGTGGATGCCCGCAGCGAAATCACTACGCAACTGCTTTCCGATCAAGGTTTCGTGGTCGAGTTCAAAGATGACACCGGCGAAGACCAAAAAGAGAGCTACAAGCAGACGGAGTTTGAAAAGCGCTTTTTCTCCAAGCAGACCAATCAGCTTTTCTGCAAAACGTTTTTGGAAAATGCGCTGCGCGACCCCATCAGCCATGAGATTGGCAAGTCCATCATCTTCGCCGTCAGTCAGAATCACGCGGCCAAGCTCACGCAAATCTTGAACGAGATTGCCGACAAAATGTTCCCCGGCAAATATCAATCCGATTTCGCCGTGCAGGTGACCTCCCGCGTCAGTGACGCCCAGCAATACACCATCAATTTTACCAACAACAACCTGCTCGGCTCGGCCAATTTTCTGCCCGCTTACAAGACCAGCAAGGCGCGTGTCTGCGTCACCGTCGGCATGATGACCACCGGTTACGATTGTCCGGATATTCTCAACCTAGGTTTATTCCGCCCGATCTTTTCACCGACCGATTTCATCCAGATCAAGGGACGCGGCACGCGGAAACATAATTTTCTCGAACAACTTTTTGATGATTCCCAAAAAGAAATCGTCAAGAACCCCAAGAAGACTGCTTTCAAACTCTTCGACTTCTTCGCCAACTGCGAATATTTCGAGGAAGAATACGACTACGACCAAGTCCTAAAATTGCCCACGCCCAAGCAGCCCGGCGGCGAAGGCGGCGGCGGTGGTGGCCCGAAGGTTTTCACCGGCACGTTTGAACATCTCGGCGATGACATCCTTGCCAGCATCAAAGAGGAAACCATCGGCTACGATGGCATGAAGATTGACCGGATGTTCTACCAGCAGTTTGAAAACAAGCTGCGCGAGAATAAATTCATCGCCGACAGCGTCGAAGCCGGGCAATGGGATCGCGTCATTGATTATGTGAACAAGGAGGTGTTCGATAAACCGACCGAGTTTTACAGTCTCGAAAAACTTCGCCGCGCCGCCGAGGTGGACCGCCGTCTCACGCTCCGCGAAATTTTGGAAAAGATTTTCGGCCTCATCCCGCGTTTCAAATCCAAGGATGAATTGCTCGAAGAAGAATTCGCCAAGTTCGTGGCTGATTACAAGCCGGAGGAATCCGACGCCATCCCCGCGCTCAAAAACTATTTCAAGGCCTACGCCACCAGCGACCTCACCCGGCACATCATTGAATCCGGCCAGTTGACCGACCTCGCGACCAACCCCGTTTTTTCCACGGCGGATTTCAAGGCCGTGCCCGCCAAATACCGCACCCTTATCCCCGGCTACATCAAGGACTACGTTTCCTTGAACCAGTTCATCGCCTGAACCCGATCAATGAACATGGATATTCAGGATGAACAGGATGGGACGATGAAGCACGCCGAGATAACCAAGGCCATCATCGGCTGCGCCTTTGAGGTCGCCAATGAACTGGGTTCCGGCTTTCTGGAATCGGTCTATGAGAAAGCCATGCTGCTCGCGCTTCGGCAAAAAGGTCTGACCGCTATTTTTCAGTATCCCATTCGCGTTTTATTTCGCGGCGAAAGTGTCGGCGATTTTTTTGCCGACCTGTTCGTCGAGGGCAAAGTGCTGGTGGAATTGAAAGCGGTCAAAGCCATCGCTCCCGAACATTCGGCGCAAATCATCCATTACCTCAACGCCACCGGCGTGGAGGTTGGCTTGCTAATTAACTTTGGCCAGCCCAAGCTCGAATACAAACGCTACACCCGCAGTCAGGACTTCAAGCCGGTTTCCCATCCTGTGCATCCTGCTCATCCCTGTTAGAATATTTCCCCCATGCTCGATACCGATACCAAACGCCGCATTGATACCGCCCGCGACATCCTCGTCGGCAA
>JANOBC010000410.1:0-10400 GCA_031411455.1 Limisphaerales bacterium | reverse complement strand
TGTTAGTGCTGCTCGTGCGCGCGGAGCCATTGAAGTTGACGAACGCTTGCGGGTTCATTGTGGCACCACTCCAGTTGGCGGTATCGGTCCAGTTGCCCGTCGTGCCGCTGCCGCCGTTCCAAGTGTAGGACGACTGGGCTTGCGCCACGCCCGCCAGCAGGCATGAGGCGAGCACGAGGCAAGCACCGCGCTGAACTTGTTGGCGCAGGGTGAGACGAAGGGTGGTGGTGTTCATAATTTTTTAGTTCAAAGGGTGGTTTTCAGGGACGACAGTTGGAAAGTTTTTTTGCAGCAGGAATGAATTTAAGGTAACAGTTCAGGCGCTCAATAAAATCGCATGAATATGTGGCGTGAACAGGCACTCGCCCGCTTCGCTGTTGGGGCTTGGAATCACAACAAAAGATAACCCAACCGGGGAAAAAATCCGCGTCACCAGTTCTGGTGATGGCCGCCGCCAGCATCTTCGTGCGGGTTTGCGATGCCCGGAGAAAATTGGTAAAACAGCGCCGTGAATCTGACCTTTCGCCTCCGTTTCGCCACCCAGCCCGGCCAGTCGCTCGCGCTCGCGGGCGGTGCGCCGCTGCCCGGCCATCCTGTGCCACTGCAATTCCGCGATGCCGCGCACTGGCAGGTCGCCATCCCGCTGCCGCCGGAAGTCTGCGCCGCGCCGTTCAGCTACCATTTCATTTTCCGCCACGGCTCCGTCCAGGCTGCAGACTGGGGGCAGAACCGCTCGCTGCGCCCGGCGGATTTCAACTGCGCCGAGCTGCTTATCATTGACTCGTGGAACGCCCCGGCCTTTTACGGCAACGCCTTCGCCACCGCGCCGTTCAAAAATGTTTTGCTCGCCGAAAATTTTTCAGAACACAATTTCCCCGCGCCCAGATTTCCCACGCACACCTTTCGCATCAAGGCTCCGCTGCTCAAAAAAAACGAAACGCTCTGCGTGCTCGGCGACGGCGCGGCGCTCGGCGACTGGCAGACAGCAAAGCCGGTTTTGCTCAATCGCCGCGCGGGTGCAGATGAATTGTCCGTGCAGCTGGATTTACGCGGCCAGAAATTTCCGTTCGCCTACAAATACGGCGTGTTCGACGTGGTAAAAAATTCCTTTATCCGTTTCGAGGACGGCGAGAACCGCGTCTTGCACGACGAACTTGCGCGCGACAAACACACGCTCGTGAACGATGGCTTCGCTAATCTGCCGTCCGACACTTGGCGCGGCGCGGGCGTGGCGGTTCCGGTTTTCAGCCTGCGTTCGGAAAACAGTTTTGGTGTTGGCGAATTTCTCGACCTCAAACTGCTCGCCGATTGGGGGAAACAGGTTGGCCTGAAACTCATCCAGCTTTTGCCCGTCAACGACACGAGCGCGACCGGCACTTGGCGCGACTCATATCCCTACGCCGCGATTTCCGCGTTCGCGTTGCATCCGCTTTACCTGAACCTCGCCGCCGTCGCCGATGCGAAAAATAAAAAACACCTCAAGCCGCTCGAAGCCGTGCGTTTGAAGCTAAACAAACTCAAGACCGTGGACTACGAGGCGGTGATGAAACTAAAGTTGGAATTTCTGGGGAAGATTTTTCCGTCGCAGAAAGGCGCCACGTTCCGCTCGAGGGAATACAAAAAGTTTTTCGCCGAGAACAAACACTGGCTCACGCCTTACGCCGCATTTTGTTTTCTACGCGATAAATTCGGCACGGCGGACTTCAGCCAGTGGCCGGAACATTCCAAGTTCGACGCGCAGAAAATCTCCGCGCTCGCCAAGAGTAATTCCGAAATCGCGTTCCACTATTTCATTCAGTTCCATCTCCACTTGCAATTGCAGGCAGCCACGGCGCACGCGCATCAGTGTGGCTTGGTCGTCAAAGGCGACATCGCCATCGGCGTCTTCCGTCACGGCGTGGATGCGTGGCAGTCGCCCGAACTTTTCAATATGGAGATGCAGGCGGGCGCACCACCCGATCCGTTCGCCGCCAAGGGCCAGAACTGGGGCTTCCCGACCTACAACTGGCCGCGCATGGCCGCCAATGGTTTTGCGTGGTGGAAGCAACGCTTCGCGCAGATGGGAAATTATTTTGACGCGTTCCGCATTGACCACATCCTCGGTTTCTTCCGCATCTGGAGCAGTCCGGCGCACGCGGTCGAAGGTATCCTCGGCTATTTCGTCCCGGCGATTCCCGTGGCGCAAAATGAATTCGCCGCGCGCGGAATCGCCTTTGACCACCCGCGTTTCACGCAGCCGTTTATCACGGACGCTGGGCTGGCGGAAATTTTTGGCGTGGAAAAAGATTTTGTCCGGCAAAATTTTTTAACGGCGATGGGCAACGATCAGTATTCGCTCAAACCGGAATTCGCCACGCAGCGGCAGGTGGAAAATTATTTTGCCCTGACGCCGCCGAGCGAGCGCCACGCGCAATTGAAAACCGGCCTCTTCGATTTGATCAGTAACGTGATCCTGTTCCCCGTCGGCGGAAAATTTCATTTCCGTTTTGCGATGGAGCAGACCTCGGCGTTCAAAAGTCTTCCGCCCGACACGCAGGCGAAGCTGCGCGACCTGTATGTGGATTATTTCTTCCGGCGGCAGGACGAATTTTGGATGCGCGAGGCGATGCAGAAATTGCCCGCGCTTAAACGCGTCACGAATATGCTTGTTTGCGGCGAAGACCTCGGCCTCGTGCCCGCGTGCGTGCCGGAAGTCATGCGCGACCTCGGCTTCTTGAGTTTGGAAATCCAGCGGATGCCGAAAAATCCGGGCCAAGAATTTTCGCGCCCGACGGACGCGCCGTATTTGAGCGTCGTCACGCCCGGCACGCACGACATGAGCACCATTCGTGGCTGGTGGGCGGAAGACCGTGCGTTCTCGCAGAAATTTTTCAATGGCGAACTCGGCCAGCCCGGTGTCGCGCCGATCGCCGCCACGCCGGAAATTGTCGAAGCCGTCGTGCGCCAGCATCTCGCATCACCGGCGATGTGGAGCATCTTCCAGTTGCAGGATTTGCTCGGCATGGACGCGAAACTCCGCCGCAACGACGTGGACGCCGAGCGCATCAATGTGCCGGCCGTTCCGAATTTTTATTGGCGCTACCGGCTGCATCTGACGCTGGAGAAATTGATGCGGGAGAAAAAATTCAACGCCAAGCTATTGCAAATGCTTAACGGCCATCGGCGTTGACGCTGCGGGTAAAATTATTTCTCCAGCAGCGCCCACGCGCACCACAGCATCGGCGACTGGCCGTGCAAATCGCCTGTCGCGCGGGGACGGTCCAGATAAAACTGCGCGTCGTCCTTCTGATTCGTGCCGACGCACACGTTGTGCAACGCGCCGTTTTCATCCAATTGGCTGCACAAACCAATCCAGCCACGCCGCGCCACGTTGCCGTAACTGGCATCCAGCCAGCCGTGTTTCACGCCGACGATGAGCGCGTAGGTGAACATTCCCGAGCAGCTCGTTTCGTCCCATGCCTTTTCGTTGTCCACAAGCTGCCGCCACAGGCCGGAGGGGGCCTGATATTTTTTCAGCGAAGCCATCATCGTTTTGTAACCGGCCATCAGCCGCGCGTATTTGGGATGCTCCGGCGGCAGCGAGCGCAAGACTTCCGCGAGCGCGGCGGCGAACCAGCCATTGCCACGTCCCCAAAAATGCGGGCTGACATCGGCGTGATAAAAAAGTCCATTCGGCTGCTGCAACTTGTCGAGATACGCGGCGAGTTCGATGGCGACGTGGTCGGCGTATTTCGCGTCGTGCGTGGCGCGGTAGGCTTGGATTTGCAACGTGCCGATCATAAAACAGTCGTCCACCCACCAGCGCGTTTCTTCGCAGAGGCCGTCGGCGCGCGGGTTCAGCCATTGGTCATCCGCCATGCGGAGGCCGAAATCTTTGTAGCGTTCGTCGCCGCTCACGAGATAAATTTCCAGCGGCAAAACACCGAAGACGTGAAAGTCCACATGGCGCTGCGGGGAAACGGATTTCGCGCCTTCCGGCGTGAGGATGAATGCGTAGCGGTCAATCAGCTTCTGCTGCAAAGCGCTGTCGCCCGCCGCATCCGCGAAGCGCAGCGCGCCGAATGCGGCGCAAACTTCGGGATAAACAATCTTGCCGTCCGTGTTGTAATAAATTTTGCGCGGCAGAAAGTTGGCGCAGACTTTTTCGCCGACGGTCTTGGGATCGCAGTTGGCGGGCAGGTTTTGAAAATGGTTTTGCGCGGCGGAATTTTTGGTGGCGGCGCAGCCAGAAAAAAGAATTGCGCCCAGGACGATGGCGGCGGCCAGGAAAGTTTTTTGCATGGCGAAATTAAACCGGTTCGCCCGCGCCCGCGCCATCGCCAATTCGGCTGATAGGAAATTCCCAACGCCGAGGGCAGCTTGCCCCTGTGCTGGCTGGCAGTTGGCGGCCAGTCGGCGCTCCGCCACGCATCACTCGTCACTGCTCAAACTAATTGGCAATTGTCACTTCGATGTGCGTGTGTAACATTTTAGGCGCAGCCGACGTTTGATCAGCAATCAGAAGTTTCCCGATGCCCGCAACCACGCCCAACACTTATTCCGAGCGCTTTCAGGATTCTGCCGCCGTGGCGGATTACGAATCCAAAGAATATGGCGCGGGCAGCTATTCCTCCCGCATCTGGGAAATGCAGCGTCCGGCGGTGGAAAAAATCCTCGCCGATTTTCGCGCCCAGCAGACCGGCCCGGTGCGGTTGCTGGACTTTGCCTGCGGCACGGGCCGGGTGATCTCCACGCTCGAATCGCTGGTGGATTCGGCGGCGGGAATTGATATTTCGCCAAACATGGTGGCCGTTGCCCGCGAAAAATGCCGCCGCGCCAGCCTGCGCGTGGGCGACATCCTCACGCAGCCGGAATTGCTTGCGGGAAAATTTGACGTCATCACCACGTTCCGCTTCCTGCTGAACGTGGAGCCGGCCGTGCGGCGCGGCGTTTTGAAAAAATTGCGCGAAGTGCTGCGCACGCCGGACGGCCTGCTCATCGTGAACGTCCACGGCAACTCGCGTTCGCTGCGGCATCCGGCGATTGTCTGGCGGCGGCGGCGTGAGCGTGCGCAGCCCACCGGTGCGATGCTGAACGAAATGTCGCCCGCTGAAACCCGGCAGTTGCTGCACGACTGCGGTTTTCAGATTGTGCGGCAGTTCGGTTTCGGTATGCTGCCGCCGACTTTGTATCGCACACCGCTGCGCGGGCTGGTTGAAGCCATTGACCGCTCGCTGGCGGGTAAATTTTTCTTGAGCAACCTCTCGATTGACATGATGTTTGTGTGTCGCCCGCTGTGAACTGAATTTATTCAATGGCCAAACGTATCCAACCGCTGATTGAAGCGTTGTTCCGCGCGGAAAAACCATCCGGCAAACGGCTGCTGTTCCACTGGCGGCTGGTTTCGCGGCAGGGGCGTCCGCTGCTGTTGCTGCCGGAGGACAGCATGGATTTTCGCGTGGGTCTGGAACTTTATTCTGCGCAACGGAAGCGTGCAAAAATCTGGCGCGCGTTGCTCCCGAAAATTATCCGCTCGCCCGCCGCCTCGTTTTTTCCACGCCTCAGCTTTGAAGCGGATACCAATTCTAAATTCGTCCGCTTCCTGTCCGAGCAGTCCGGCGTGCCCGCCGAGCAGCTCCGCGCCCCGGCCATCAAGTTCGGCGGGCTGGGCGAGAAAAAATCCCGGCTGGCGCTGCTGGTGTGCGACCAGACGAACCGCCCCGCCAAGGTCATCAAGGTGGGCTTGAACGACGAGGGCCGCGCCGCCACCGAACGCGAGGCCAACACCCTCGCGCAACTGCCGACGGAAGTCATCGGCTGCATCCGCATGAGCGGACGGCAGGCCACGGAGAAATGGATCGCGTTCGCCACGCCGTTTTTTCCCGGCGAAAGCCCGGAGAACGACGCGGGCATGGAAATCGTCTTTCATTCTTGGCTGAAACAGGGCGAGCTGACGCCGGTGGAAGAATTTGAATCGTGGCGCGAATTGGAGAAGAAAATTCCCGCCGAGCAATTGGAAAAATTATCAATGGTGGCCGCCGCGTTCGCCGGAAAAAAAATCCGCAGCACACTTTACCACGGTGATTTCTGCCCGTGGAATTTGCGCGCCATCAACGCGCTTAACTTGCAGGCCTACGACTGGGAGGTGGGTTATCTGCGCGGCATTCCCGGGTGGGACTGGTTTCATTTCATTGTTCAGACCTCGATTCTAGTGAAGCGCCACTCGCCGTCGCGCGTCGCCGCCGAGCTGGATCAACTCATCCAGTCACCACGTTTTCAAAAATACGCGGAGGCCGCCGGCATCAAGGAAATCATCGAGCCGCTGCTGCTTGCCTACCTGCTGCATCAGGAACACGTCATCTGCCCGCTGCAAGGCCGCGCCACCACGCTGCAGTTATTTGAACTGATCTGGCTCCACTGGCGTCAGGGAAAAAATCCCGTCGCGTCGGCATCATCGGTCCCGTCCGGCAACCAGCCGGTTGCTTTGCCGTCCGCTGGGGCGTTTGCTCAGGTGAATTTTGCGGTGGCGAACCTGATGAATCTCTTCTGGCAGCCGAGCCTCTCGCACGCGGCACCGCCGCCGTTCATGGGGCAGGTGCAGCGGCATTGGAAAGCTCTGCTGGCCTCCTTCGGCTGGATTGTTTGCGTCGCCCAGCTGCCGTTGCTGACCGATCCGCACCTGATGTTCGCGCCGTTTTATCTGGTGGCGTGTATTTTCATGGCGCTGCACACCGACCGGCGGCTCGCCAGTTTGGTCGCTTTCGCCAGCGGGTTTGGCGGGCCGTTGCTGGTCTACTGGGGCAATCCGCATTTCGCATCCTTGTCGGTGATGCTTTGGAATGGCTTGATGCGGTTTGTCGTCTTTCAGATTGTCGTGGTTTTGTTTGATCGCGTCCGGCATCAAGGTGTGTTGCGCCCGGCGCAAAATGCGCGTGACCCCCAAAATCCTATCTACGCCATTGCGGGCAACTGGGCGGTAATTTTGCTCGCGGCCCTATTCCTCCTGCTCGTCGTGGTGATTGACTACTTCAGCGGCGTCAATGCGCTGATGACGGGGCTTTACATCATCCCCTGCATGATCATGACGCTGGCACTGAACTGGCGTTGGGGCACGGTGTTCGCCGTGGTCTGCGCCGTGCTCGGTCCTATCCTGCAATGGCCTGACCCGGCCTACCAGTCGCTTGACATTCAGTTCTGGAACACCGTCATGCGCTTGGTGATGTATGAGATGGTTGTCCTGATGATTGAACGCGTCCGCCGCGAGAACATCTTGTTCACCCAGATGAAACCTGGCTAAAAACCAGACGGCCAATGTAGCGTCGGCCATCTTGGCTAACGTAGAGCGAGCTTCCAGCCCAGCGGACAAAGCAACTCCCTGCGAAAGTCGTTGTGATTTCAAGCGCCGGCTATGGGAGGCAGGGAGGCCAGCCGTTACATTTTGAGAAAAATTAAACGTTCGCCTCGGGGAAACGCTCGCGGATTTGGGCGCGCATTTTCTCCTCGTCCGACGGCTGATAGCGGCGGCGGTTCACCAGCCGCACCATGGCGTCGAGCAGTTCCATCCAATCTTCCAGCGGCGGTTCCTTCACCGGCTCCCAGTTGTCAAACCGCTTGGCGCGCTGGAAAAACTTCCAGTCGCGGCCAATGTGCTGCACATAGACTTGCAACTTCTCGCCATCTTCGGTGACGCGTTTCCAACTGATTTCAGCTTTTGGCATGGGATTATTTAACCACGGATGGGCACGGATTCACACGGATAAAATGCGGCCCTCGATTTTGGGAATTCGTGGCCATCCGTGGTTGGAAAACTATTCCGGCAAATTGACGCTCGCCACGGCCATCGCCGCGATGCCTTCTTCCCGCCCAACGAAACCCATCGTCTCGTTCGTCGTCGCCTTCACGCCGATTTGTTTCTCGGTCACGCCGAGCGCGGCGGCGATGCACTTTTTCATCTCGGCGATGTAGGGATAAATTTTCGGCGCCTGCGCGATGAGCGTGGCGTCCACGTTCACGATTTTTCCGCCGCGCTTCGCCACTTGCTTGGCAGCTTCTTCCAAAAAGATTTTGCTCGGCACGCCTTTCCAGCGCGGGTCGGTGTTCGGAAAAAAATGGCCGATGTCCTCCTCGCCCAGCGCGCCCAGCACCGAGTCGCAAATGGCGTGCATCAACGCATCGGCGTCCGAATGGCCATCGAGACCTTTCGTGTGTGGAATCTCCACGCCGCCGAGGACGAGCTTGCGCCCCGCGACCAGTTGATGAACGTCGTAGCCGATGCCTACATGAACCATGCGCGGAGCGTAGGAAAAAACCGCCAGCGGAAAAAGCAATTTCGCTTCCCAGTGATTTGCGGGCATTGCTTGCTCAAACCGCTGGCGCGCTGGCGAGATTGCGCATTTAATCAATTTAGAATTATTCTAAATCTTGACTGGCAGCGGTTGAAAAGTTAATTTGACCGTCACTTGAGCACCGTCACTCACAAGCAGAACGAACGTCACCTGACTGAAATGCTGGGCACGAGCGGTTTCCGTTTCACCCCGCAACGGCGCTGCGTCTATGACGTGCTGACCCATAAGCGCGACCATCCCACGGCGGACGAGGTTTTCATCCGCGCCAAGAAGGCGATGCCGGAAATTTCCCACGCGACGGTCTATAACTGCCTTGATGCGCTGGTGAAGAGCGGTCTGGCGCGGCAGGTGCAATTGCAGCGGGGCGCGACGCGCTTTTGCCCCAACATGGAGGAACACGCACACTATTACTGTGATGCGTGCGGTGAGGTTTTTGACGTGATGCTGTCGGCAGAAAAATCATCCATGCCGCGGCCAAAGGGATTCAAAGTGGATCATTACGACATCGCCGCCCACGGCGTCTGTGCGGAGTGCGCGGATAACGGGAAGAAATAATTTCATGAGCACAGCGACCGACACCATCGAGAGCCTGGTCAAACAGGAATACAAATACGGCTTCGTCACCGACGTCGAAACGGAATCCACGCCGCCGGGTTTGAGCGAGGAAACCATCCGCCATATTTCCGCCAAGAAAAACGAGCCGGCGTGGTTGACCGATTGGCGCATCAAAGCATTCCGTTATTGGCAGACGATGCCGGAACCGACGTGGCAGTTCGTCAAATATCCGCCGATTGATTTTCAGGCCATCAGTTATTTTTCGCAGCCCAAGCCCCCGGCTAATGCGCCGAAGAGCTTGGACGAAGTTGATCCGAAGCTGCTCGAAACTTACGCGAAGCTCGGCATTCCCTTGCGCGAACACGCGAAGCTTGCGGGCGTGGCAGTGGACGCAATTTTTGATTCTGTTTCCGTCGGCACGACGTATCGCGCAGAACTCGCCACGAAGGGAATTATTTTCTGCTCGTTCAGCGAAGCCGTTCACGAACATCCCGACCTCGTCAAAAAATACCTCGGCTCGGTCGTGCCTTACACGGACAACTATTACGCCGCGCTGAATTCCGCCGTCTTCACCGATGGCTCGTTTTGTTACATCCCGAAAGGCGTGCGCTGCCCGATGGAGCTTTCGACTTATTTCCGCATCAACGCCGCCAAGTCCGGCCAGTTCGAGCGCACATTGATCATCGCGGACGAAGGCGCGAGTGTGAGTTATCTCGAAGGTTGCACCGCGCCGATGCGTGATGAAAATCAATTGCACGCCGCCGTCGTGGAACTTGTCACGCACGATAACGCGTCCATCAAATATTCCACCGTGCAAAACTGGTATCCGGGCGATGAAAACGGCATCGGCGGCATCTACAATTTCGTGACGAAGCGCGGATTATGCAAAGGCAAAAACTCGCGCATCACTTGGACGCAAGTCGAGACCGGATCAGCCATCACTTGGAAATATCCGAGTTGCATTTTGCTGGGCGATGGCTCGAAGGGGGAATTTTATTCCGTCGCCGTCGTGAACAACATGCAGCAAGCGGACACCGGCACGAAGATGATCCACATCGGCAAGAACACGAGCAGCACGATTATTTCCAAGGGTATTTCCGCCGGACGCGGGCAAAACAGTTATCGCGGCCTCGTCGAAATTCGCAAGAGCGCCGAGAACGCGCGCAACTTCTCACAATGCGATTCGATGCTGATCGGCGCGAAATGCGGCGCGCACACGTTTCCGTATATCGAGGTGAAAAATACGTCGTCGTCCGTCGAGCATGAAGCCTCGACTTCCAAGATTGGCGAGGACCAGATTTTTTACTGCAAGCAGCGCGGCATTTCCACGCAGGACGCGGTGAACATGATCGTGAACGGCTTCTGCAAAGAAGTGTTCAAGGAACTGCCGATGGAATTCGCCGTCGAGGCGCAGAAACTTTTGGGCGTGAGCCTCGAAGGCAGTGTCGGCTGATTAAGAGCCACAGATGGACACAGATGAAACACAGATAAAAAATTCTGAATCCGAATCTGTGTTTCATC
>JANOBC010000409.1:0-1508 GCA_031411455.1 Limisphaerales bacterium | reverse complement strand
TGAGGGACGCAAATGATCGTGGCGGACAATAGCATCATTTCCGCGTTTATTCTTTCCCAGGATGATTTTCATGCGGCCGCCGTCGCCGTGCGTAGAACAGATTCCATCTGGCACGCCCCGGCGCTTTTCCGCAGCGAATTCCGCAGCGTCGCGAGAAAAATGCTCCTCAAAGGCGAGACCGAGGACTTCTTGGTCCAAGCCGCGCAGGCGGCGGTCATGTCCGTAACCATCCACGAAGTGAACGACGCGGAGGTGCTGTCCATTTTGGGCGAAACTCCCAAAGTGTCTTCCTACGATGCCGAATACTTGGCGTTGGCGCGGCGATTGCAATGTCGGCTCGTCACCACGGATGCCGCGCTGGTGAAGTTGTTTCCACAATTGGCTGTTTCCCCCGAACAATTTACCGCTGCTTGAGTCCCATGAATTCAAAAAAATTATCCGCTTCGCGCGCCCGGCAGATTCTGGCCGCCGCGCAAAAGACCCGCGTCCTCGTTGTCGGCGACGTGATGCTTGACCAGTTCATCTGGGGCGGCGTGTCGCGCATTTCGCCGGAAGCGCCGGTGCCGGTGGTGGATTTTTCGCGCGAGAGCTTCATGCCCGGCGGCGCGGCGAACGTCGCGCGCAATCTGGTCTGCCTCAAGACGCCGACGGAACTTTTCGGCGCCATCGGCAATGACGATGCCGCGCGCAAGCTGCTGAAGCTTTTGGGCGAACAAAACATCGGCTGCACCGGTCTCGTGAAAAATTCCGCGCGGCACACGAGCATCAAGACGCGCATCGTGGCGCATCAGCAACAAGTCGTGCGCATTGACCGCGAAACACGCGGCGCGCTGGATGCCAAGACCACGGCGAAGTTGCTCGTTGAATTCAAAACGAAGCTCGCCAAAGCCGATGCGGTCATCGTCGGCGATTACGGCAAAGGCGTCGTCACACAGGCATTGCTGAACGAAATCAAAACGCTCTGCCACGAACGCGGCGTCTGGCTGAGCCTCGATCCGAAGCCGGTGCATCATCTGAATTTGAGCAACCTGTCGCTCATCACGCCGAACCGCAAAGAGGCGTTTGAACTCGCCGACTTGCCGGATGACACGAAGAACGCCAATCCGTTCGCGGATAAAAACCTGATGCTCGTCGCGGAGCGGCTGCTGAAGGAATTGAATCCGGCGCTGCTGCTCATCACACTCGGCGAACTGGGAATGTTGCTCTGTCAGCGCGGGCAAAAACCATTTCACATCCCGACGGTGGCGCAGGAAGTCTTCGATGTTTCCGGTGCGGGCGACACGGTCATCGCGAGTTTCACGCTGGCGATTGCGGCGGGCGCGTCGCCGGTTGAGGCGGCGATTTTGTCCAATCACGCGGCGGGCATTGTCGTCGGCAAACGCGGCACGGCGACGACCACGCCGGAGGAATTAGTGAAAAGCTTTAACCACGAATGAAGATTAAAACTGCAAGCAGACTTGGAATTTTTTTGCGTCGGACTAACTGATTTAACAAAATCAAAAGGTCAT